>JBBDWJ010000178.1:0-7153 GCA_040902925.1 Bryobacterales bacterium
CGCCGTCGAGCATCTCGATCGCCGCCGGCACGATCGCGCGCGCGGTGATTTCGGCAACGGTCGCCGCGGCGTCTTCGGGCTCATCGTAAATAGCGAGCACGGTCTTGACCATCTCGGGCGCGCGCATCAGCCGCACGATGACTTTGGTGACCAGCACCATCGTGCCTTCCGAGCCGGTAAGCAGCCCGGTCAAATCGTATCCGGGCAGGTCGGCAGTCTTGCCGCCGACGTTGATCACGGTGCCGTCAGTGAGCACGGCTTCGATTCCCAGCACGTGGTTGGTAGTAACGCCGTAGGCAAGCGTATGCGGGCCGCCGGCGTTTTCCGACACGTTGCCGCCGATGGTGCACGCGCGCTGGCTCGAAGGGTCTGGCGCGTAATAGTAGCCGTTGCCCTTCACCGCGAGAGTGATATCGAGGTTCACGACGCCGGGCTGCACGACCGCGCACTCATTCTCGTAGTCGATTTCGAGAATGCGGTTCATGCGGGCGAACGCGACCATCACACCGCCCTGCGTCGCAATGGTTCCCCCGCTGAGACCTGTGCCGGCGCCGCGCCCGACCAGCGGCAGGCGGTGCTCGCGGCAGATCTTGACGATGGCGACGACGTCCTCGGTCGTCTTCGGGAAAACGACGCACTCGGGGCGCCCTTTGTCGATGCTGCCGTCGTATTCGTAGAGCAATAAATCCTGGGCGCGGTCGAGCAAACCGCGCGGGCCAGCGACGTCACGCAATGCATTCAGTGCTTCAGGGGCGATCACAATCCCAATGATATACTAGTCGCTTGAAACGGCCCGCGATTGCCTGCGGGACTGGCCCGCGGGGACAGTCACCCGATCGCACAATGCGAGTCGGCGGGGACAGTCACCCGATCACACTGCGTCGAGCGAGCGCAAACCGTGTCATCGGGTGACTGTCCCCCTTCGCACACTATCGGGTGACTGCCCCCTCGCACCGTCCCCTCGCACCAAGCGCGGTGCGGCGACGCGAAGCGCCGTGCACTCACCACAGTTTTCCATGGATAAGATAGCTGTCCTCGATTCGGGCGGGCAGTACTGCCATCTGATCGCCCGCAAGGTCCGCGAACTCGGCGTGTATGCCGAAATTCTGCCGCTCGATGTCGCGCCGGCTGAGTTGGAGGGTTATCGCGGCGTCATCATTTCGGGCGGGCCGTCGAGTGTGTTTGAGCCGAGCAGTCCGCACCCCAAAGCCGGCCTGTTCGCGATTCCCCAACCGATCCTGGGCATCTGCTACGGCCATCATCTGATGGCGCATCATCTCGACGGCAAGGTCGAGCCCGGCAAGACGCACGAATTCGGCCGCGCCGACCTCGACGTGCGGCTGCCGGACTCGCTGTTTAGCGGACTGGCGCGCCGCCAACGCGTTTGGATGAGCCACGGCGACAGCGTCTCGAAGCTGCCGTCGGGCTTTCAGGTGCTGGCCGGCACGCGCGAATGCGACGTCGCCGCCATGGGCGACCTCGACCGCAAACTCTTTGGCCTGCAGTTCCACCCCGAAGTCATGCACACCGCGCACGGCTCGGAGATGTTGCGCAATTTCCTCGCCCGCGTCTGTGGCTGCGGTATGGATTGGCATCCCGAAAATCGCGTCGCGCAGCTCGTCGAGAGCATCCGCAAAACAACGCGCCAGCGCCGCGTGCTGTTTTTCCTGAGCGGCGGCGTCGATTCGACGGTCGCCTATGCGCTGACCGTGCGGGCCCTGGGACGCGACCTGGTGCACGGCATCTACGTCGATACGGGCTTCATGCGCGCCGGAGAAACAGAAGAAATCCAAACCGCGTTCGAACGCCTGGATCTGGGCAAGCTCGAAGTTGTCTCCGCGGCCCGGCAGTTCTTTTCCGAATTGAGCGGAGTGGTCGAGCCGGAAGAAAAACGCCGCATCATCGGACGCCTGTTCGTCGAAGTGCAAGACCGCATCCTCGAACAAAACGAATTTGCCGGCCATGATTGGATGCTGGGCCAGGGCACGATCTATCCCGACACGATTGAATCGGGCGGCACGTCGAATGCCGCCGTCATCAAGACCCATCACAACCGCGTCGAGCGGATCAACGAGCTGATTCGCGAAGGCCGCGTTCTCGAACCGCTAGCCGAGTTCTACAAAGACGAAGTGCGCGCGCTGGGGAGAGCGCTCGGGCTGCCCAAGCCGCTTGTCGAGAGGCATCCGTTTCCGGGACCGGCGCTGGCGATTCGATGCCTGTGCGCGGCGAAAGCAGCGCGGCCGCACGCCGACGAGGAAATCGACGCCGCCGCGCGCAAAGCGGGCTTGCAGGCGTTCCTGCTGCCAGTGCGTAGCGTAGGCGTGCAGGGCGACAGCCGCAGCTACGCGGAACTGACAGTGCTGCACGGCGGCCCCCTCGAGTACAACAAGCTGCTGCCCGTTGCGACGCGCATCACCAATCAATACCGCCGCACCAACCGCGTGACGGTGGCCCTTGCGCCCAAGCGCTGGCGTCCGGCCGAATGGAAAACGCATCGCGCGACGCTGACCCGCAAGCGGGTTGCACTGCTGCAGGCCGCCGACCGCGTTGTGACGGCGTTCCTGCGCGGCAACGGCCTTTACAGCAAAGTTTGGCAGTGCCCTGTAGTGCTCGTGCCGCTCGGCCGCAACGGCGGCGAGACGATTGTCTTGCGGCCGATTACCTCCGTCGATGGTATGACCGCGCAAGTCGCGAAGCTGCCGCCGGCCAAAGTCGAAGCTCTCGCGAAAAAGATCAAAGCGCTGCCCGGAGTCGACGCCGTGCTCTATGACGTCTCGCACAAGCCGCCCTCGACGATCGAGTGGGAGTAGCCACGCCGCTCTTGCTTGGTGTGTTGACGCCCAACATCAAAGGTCATGCCCGAGCTGCCAGAAGTCGAAACCATCATCCGGGGGCTGAGCCGCAAACTGATCGGCCGGCGCATCGCCAACGTGGAATTCCCGTGGCCGGGGCTGGTTGTCGGCGATGTTGATGAGACAACGCGGCAGCTCCGCGGCCAGCGCATCCACGACATCCACCGCCACGGAAAATATATCGTTGTCGAGCTGAGCCGTGCGCGAAAGCGCTCATGCCTGGTCATTCACTTGCGCATGACCGGCAACCTGCTCATCAACGGCGAGCCCGGGCCCTACACGCGCGGGATTCTCTACTTCGAAGGCGGGCCCGTGCTCGTCTATCACGACATCCGAAAGTTCGGGCGCTGGCAATGGTCCCCGGAGCTTCCGCCGCGGCTGCCCGAGCTCGGCCCCGACCCGCTTGATATTTCCGACGCCGAGTTTCTCGTGAGAGTGCGGTCGCGCCGCGCCATGGCCAAGGCGCTGCTGCTCGATCAGGAGTTCTTGCGAGGACTGGGCAACATCTACGCCGACGAGGCGCTATTTCGCGCCGGGATTCACCCCCGCACGAACACGGCCGGCCTCGGACCCACGCGAGCCCACAGGCTGTGGACCGCCATCCGCGAGGTCCTGAACGACGCCATCGCCCAAGGCGGCTCGACGATCAGCAACTACGTCGATTCCAACGGCTCGGAAGGATATTTCCAGCTCAGCACGTTCGTTTATGGCAAGACGGGCGAGAAGTGCAAGAAATGTAAGTCGGCCATCCGCCGCATCATTGTCGCCAGCCGCAGCACGCATTTCTGCCCGCGCTGCCAGCGACGGTAGCCGGCGCGCCCGTCATCCCGCGGCACCGACGATGAACCGCCTCACCCAATTGGGCACGGCGTCATCGATTAAACGGGAAAACGTGTGAAACCGGCCGATCGCGTACAATGAACCTACCGCTTCGGCGGACAGCCACAATGCCCAGACTTGGCAGACTTCTCGCGGCAGCGGTGCGGCGCATCGCCGCCGATCCGCGCGTGCGAGCCAAGGTCTCCGAGGTCGTCGAAAACGACATCAAACCGAAAGCGAAAGAGGCTTGGAAGAAGAACAAGCCCAAGGTCGAAGCCAAGGCCGCCGAGTGGAATGAAAAGGTCCGCCAAAAGGCCACGCGCGAAAACTTCGAGAAGCTCGCCGCCAACGTTCGCGAACGTTTCAAGGAACGCTCGAAACCGTAGCGGTCCCGCGGAAGCCGGCACGGCGTTGGGTCAGCTCGCGAAGCGCTCCGCGAAATAGTTGTAGATCCAAGCGATCAGCAGTCCCGCCAACCCGCCATCGATAGCTCCATAAGCGGCGCCCAGCAGGGCCTCCGAAAAAGTCCCCGCTCCGAACACGCCCGGATACACCGAACCCAACACCACCAGGATGTCCGCCCCATAAGGCGGGATCAGCACATTGAGAATCCCGATCAGGAACATCGCGCCGCCCCACAACAGGCCAATCGTGAACGCCAAAGCCTTGGCCGACAACTTCATCTCTTGTCTCCTACGAGGATCAGCCCGATTCTACAGCCGCCGCCGGCGGCGATGGAAATAAAAGCGGCCGCCCTTCCCCCCGGAAGGCGGCCGCGCAGGGTTTGCAGTTGCTTCTCCGCCTCAATCCTGTGAAAGCACAAATTGTGGAGCGAGCATTGTCACTCGCCTGCGCCTGGATTCCGGCTCGCAAGCGCGACGGCCTCCCGCCGATCCGCAAGGCCGAGTGGGGTACCGTCCGCTGCCACGAGCGCTAAAACATATACCACCGTTCCCGTCGAACCGTCAAGGTGGCACCGACAATCCTGTCTGTGCGCTAGCCCGTAGGGTGAGTGCATTGTCTGGGCTCTGCGCCTTAGCTCCATCGAATTGCACAGACAGGATTGCCCAGGCCCACACAGCAACGCCCGCACAGACAGGATTGTCCGTGCCACTTTCTGAAACGGATCACTACGCCTCAGGCGTCCACCCAACGAGGCTGGAAACGCGGGGCCGCAAGCGGGCCCATGATAGACTCAAAAAAGCCCCGCGGCGAGAGGGTTATGGCCACCAAAGGCGGTATTCTTTCGGATCTGTTGGCGCGCGGCGAGCTTACCGCCGACGATCTGCTCGAGGCATACCGCATCATGTATCTCTCGCGGCGGCTCGATGACCGCGAGATCACCCTCAAGCGCCGCAATCAGATCTATTTTCAGGTCAGCGCAGCCGGACATGAGGCCATCCAAACGGCTGTCGGAATGGCGCTACGCCCGCGTTTCGACTGGTTCTATCCCTACTATCGTGATCGCGCTCTGTGCTTGGCTTTGGGCGTAACGCCCCTCGACATGCTGCTGCAAGCGGTGGGCGCCGGATCAGACCCCGCCTCGGGCGGTCGGCAGATGCCTTCGCATTGGTCGAGTCCCGAGCTGCACATCGTTACGGCCTCCAGCCCGACCGGGACGCAGTTTTTGCAGGCCGTGGGGTGCGCCGAGGCGATGCGGCGAAAACAGCAGCCGAATGCGTCCAACGATGGATCTGCCGCCGCTGGGGAAGTAACTCTCGTCTGCGCCGGCGACGGAGCGACCAGCGAAGGCGAGTTCTGGGAAGCCCTCAACGCCGCGTGTCTCGACCGCCTACCGGTGCTATTCCTGATCGAGGACAACGGGTACGCAATCTCGGTGCCCGTGGAGGTGCAAACCGCGGGCGGCTCGATTTCGCGGCTCGTCAGCGCCTTTCCCCACCTGAAAATCGATGAGGTCGATGGGCTCGATTTTCGCGCCTCCTACGAGGCCGCGCGCGCGGCGGTCGAGCACTGCCGCAGCGGGGAAGGGCCGGCGCTGCTGCACGCCCACACGGTGCGCCCTTACGCGCATTCGCTTTCCGACGACGAAGCGCTCTACAAGACGCCCCAGGAGCGGGCCAGCGAAAGCGAGCGTGATCCGGTCCCCGCTTTGGCTCGCCTGTTGGAACAGGAAGGCATCGCCGACGAGCACACGATCATTTCGTTGCATCAGGAGATTGACCGCGAAGTGCAGCAGGCGGCCGATGAAGCTTTAGAGGCGCCGCCTCCCGCGCCAGGCTCGTCTCTAAAATTTCTCTATTCGCCCAGCGTGGATCCCACCGGCCCCGACTTCCATACCGAACCGGATTTGACTGGCGAGCCGAAAACGATGCTCGACTTGATCAACCGCTGTTTGTACGCCGAAATGAGCCGCGACGCCAGCGTTGTCGTTTTCGGAGAAGACGTCGCCGATTGCAGCCGCGAAGAAAACCTCGGTGTGCTCAAGGGTAAAGGCGGCGTCTTCAAGGCCACCGGCGGGCTGCAGCGCAAGTTCGGCGGAAGGCGCGTGTTCAACTCGCCTCTGGCGGAAGCGAGCATCGTCGGCCGCGCGATCGGCATGGCGACGCGCGGGCTGAAGCCAATCGTGGAGATTCAATTCTTCGATTACATCTGGCCGGCGATGATGCAAATCCGTGACGAGCTGGCGAACATCCGCTGGCGCTCGAACAACGGTTTTTCCTCGCCGCTGGTGATTCGCGTTCCCATCGGCGGATATCTCGGGGGCGGCGCCGTGTATCACAGCCAGTCCGGCGAGGTGATTTTCACTCACATTCCGGGGCTGCGCGTGGTGTTCCCATCGAACGCGCTCGACGCGGCGGGTCTGCTGCGAACCGCGATCCGCTGCGACGACCCGGTGCTGTTTCTCGAGCACAAAAAACTCTATCGCGAGACATACAATCGCAGCCCCGATCCCGGACCCGACTACCGCATCCCGTTTGGCTGCGCTCACACCGTGCGCGAGGGAAGCGACCTGACGATCGTTACTTACGGGGCGCTGGTCCACCGCGCGCAGCACGCGGCGGCGCGCATGGAAAAGAAGCACGGCGTCGGTATCGAGATCATCGACCTGCGCACGCTGGCTCCCTATGATTGGGAAGCAATCCGCAAATCAGTGACGAAAACCAGCCGCGTGATCATCGCCCACGAAGACTGTCTCTCATTCGGATACGGCGCCGAGATCGCCGCGCGCATCGGGAACGAGCTTTTTAGCCACCTGGACGCTCCCATCGGCCGCATTGGCGCGCTCGACACCTGGGTCGCCTACCATCCCCGCCTGGAAAAAGAAATCCTGCCGCAAGTCGAAGATCTCGAAAACGAGATCGAGCGCCTGCTGGAGTATTAGACCCCGTATCAGGGCAGCGCTCGATGCGCGCTGCCATCCGAAGCTCATCGGCGCAGCCGATCCGAGCCCTACCCGCCAGGGTGGGGCCATTTTTGAACTCGTTCAGCGTCGTATATCCAAAAGCTTCTGATGTCTTTTT
>JBBDWJ010000178.1:7163-27241 GCA_040902925.1 Bryobacterales bacterium
TTTTTGATTGGTACGGCCCCACCCTGGCGGGTAGGGCTCGGATCGGCTGCGCCCAATACCGGAATCGAGACCTCTTGCCGAAGCCCGCGCCGTCAAGGCAACGGATCAAGCTTCGGCACATCTTTGCCCAGCTCGAAAAGCGCGGCATTCAGATCCTGGTTGATCGCCGCCGCCCGCCCGAAGAACTCGAAGACCTTATCGCCATCGCGTTCCTGGCGGATGTTCCAGGGAATCATCACCCCGTCGACCGTACGATATTTGGAGTAGATCGATTTTTCCTCGTAGGGGACGCGAGTCTTGCGGTCGCGCCGCAAGTACACCTGCTGGAGGGGCAGATGGTCTGACATGCGGAGATAAACGGTAATGCTCTCGCCTTCGCGGTCGGAAATTTCAACCGCGTCGGTCGGAACATTGTTAATGATCTCGGTGCCCTTGTAGTAGAAGTAGAGGTCGGGCTCGTCGAGCCGGTAGCGAAGGAAGTAGAAATAGTTGCGGCGCATCGCGTCGCGATACTCGTCGATGCGTTCCTCGGGCAGCGGTCTGGCGCCGCGAAACGTCACCTCCCAGCCTTGCCCGTTTTTGTAGAGTGCGTAGTAGTCGCCTTCCTCGGTGTAAACGTCGCGGCGGCTGACAGGAAGCCAATCGGCCGCGGCGTCGGCCTGCATCGGCTCAAAGTTTTCGTAGCGCGTAAAGACGGCCAGCCCGCTCAAATTCTGCCGGTAGAACGAATAAGCGCGGCCCTCGAGGGTAAGATTGCGAACCTTCAAAAACGCGTCGCCGCCCAGCACCTTCAACGATTCGAGCACCAACTGCTTGCCCTGCTCCTGACGGGAATCGGCGGTTTTGGCGGCGCGCGGCGCGGCAAACAAAAACACAACCGCCAACACCCCGGCAAAAGCTACGGTCTTCCCGACGTGTTCTCTCCCGTGTGGATACAATCTGGCGTTCCTCTCCAGCAGCGGGCCTGCCGAATGCAGCCTCTATTTTCTTGGACGTTATTGTAGACGAGCGAGGTTTCCATTCCAGTGTAGCAGCGGTCAAAATGCCGATCGTAGCCCTATCCCCGAGCCCGGTCGAAACTGCCGCGGCCCGCCGGCGCTGCTACGCCCGGACTGACGCCCGCAAGTCCGCTGCGCTATTCTGCAAAACGATGGACGCGCTGACCCAGTTGCCCGAAAACGTGGTCTTTCGGCAGCGCGCGCGTGCCCTCAAGAACCTGGAATCGCTGGCGCCGGTCGTTCCCCCGGCGGGCATCGGGAAGCTCAGCCGCTTCCTGCAGCAGATGCCCGACCCCGACTCCGCGCTGAACTACTTGCAGCGCTACCTGATCGAGGCAGGCCACTCCGCCGAGGCGGTTTTTCTCCCCAGCCGCCGCTTGCACGCGATGCTGGCCCTGTTCGCGCACAGCCATTTCCTCTCCGATGTGGTCGTGCGCCATCCCGAGCTGATCGACTGGGCGCTCGACGAAGAACGTCTCTACCGCGTGCTTTCGAACGAAGAGATGTATTCGGCGCTGGGCTGGAGTCCCGCCGTGGCCGAGGACGCCCAGATCGCCCTGACGCTGGCGCGCTTCAAGCGCATGCATTTGATTCGCATCGCGCTGCGCGACCTGCTCGGTTTAGCAACCCTCGCGGAAGTGACCCTCGAGCTTTCCAATCTCGCCGACGCTATCATCCACGGGGCGCACGAATACCTGCGCCGCCAGCTCATCCAAAAGTTCGGCCGCCCGCTCTCGGAAGCGGATACAGGCCCCATCGAATGCCAGTTCGTCGTGCTCGGCTTGGGCAAGCTGGGCGGGGGCGAATTGAACTACAGCTCCGACATCGATCTGATGTATCTCTACACCGGGGATGGCAACACAGCCGGGCCGATCCGCATTCCCAATAAGGACTTTATCCTCGAGCTGGCGAAACGGTTGACGACGATGCTCTCGATGATGACCATGGAGGGTTTTTGCTACCGGGTCGATCTCCGGCTGCGCCCCGACGGCAACATGGGCGAGCTCGTCCTTCCTCTGCAAGCCGCTCTGGAGTATTACCACCGGCGCGGGCGCGACTGGGAGTTGCAGATGCTCATCAAGGCGCGGCCCACCGCCGGGGCGGTCGGCTTGGGGCGCACCTTTCTGAAAATCGTCGAACCGCTGATCTACCAGACGACCACCGATTTTTCCAACGTCGAGCGCGTGGCGGAAACTCGCGACCGCATTCAGGAAAAACTGCGGCGGCGCTCGAAACCGGGCCTCAACGTCAAGCTCGCCCGCGGCGGCATTCGCGACATCGAGTTTCTGGTGCAGTGCTTCCAACGGTTGTACGGCGGCAAAGACTCCTGGGTGCGCAGCGGCGGCACGCTGTTCGCGCTCCACCGCCTGCGCGATAAAGGCTATCTTTCGGTGCAAGACTACGCGCGCCTCGACTCCGCCTATCAGTTCCTGCGCACCGTCGAGCACCTCCTGCAGCTCGAAGACGACCGCCAGGTGCACACGCTGCCGTCAAGCAGCGATGCGCTCGCGCTGCTCACGCGCAAGGTGCGCGCGAAGCTGCTGGCTCGTCAAAGCGCTGACGACCTTACCCGCCAGGTCAAGCGCTATCTAAGCGACGTAACGGAGGTCTATGAGCGCGTCATCCACGCGCAGCGGCCCACGGCGACGGTGCCGTCCGAACAAGCCCCGAAGGAGCCGGATCGCGCGGCGGCCCGCTTCGGAATCAACGGTGATTCCGCCGCCGTCGAAGACATGCAACATAGCTGGCGTACCCAGTTACGCCATCTGGAGCGCGAATCGCCCGCTCTGGCGCAGGCCGTCCGCGCGCTGCCGCTGCGGCGCGGACGCAAGCATTTCGAATACTTCCTCAATAAGATCGTTCCGCAGCCGTCTTTGCTCAAGGAGTTCGAGAGACTGCCCAAGTTGGTGGAATGCGTGGCGGATTTGATCGATCACAGCCCCTATCTGGCCGAGAACCTGATCCGCTACCCCGAAGACGTGCTCGATCTCAAGACCGTGGCGCAAGCCCCTAAATCGGATGGCGAAACGGGCGGCGAAGCGGGCGATTCGAAGGCCGCCGCGTTGGCGATGTTCGCCGCGTCGGAACGCGCCGGCATGCCCCTCGAGATGCGCGAGATGCTTGATGCGGGCGGCAGCCTTGAAGAGCGCTCGATGTGGTTGCGGCGCTTCTACCGGCGCCGCATGCTGCGTCTCCTAGCGGATAGTGTCTACCGCCGCAGGCCCATTTTCGCGACCCTCGCCAGCCAGAGCGACCTCGCCGATCACATCATTCAAGCCGCCTACGAAATCGCTGTCGACGCGCAGTGCCGCTCGACCGGCCAGCAGCGCCCGGCGTACGCCCTGCGGGTCATCGCGCTCGGACGGCTCGGCACGCGCGAGTTCGACCTCGCTTCCGACGCCGATCTCGTTTTCGTGCTGCCCGACGAGGCTGCGTCCGAGAAGACCTGGTGGATCGACGTCGTCAATCGCATGATCGACGTCATCAGCAGCTATACGGTCGAAGGAATGATCTTCAGCGTCGATCCCCGCTTGCGGCCCATGGGGCGCGACGGCGAGCTGGTGCAGACCGAATCCGCCTACAAGAATTATTTCGACGGCCGGGCGCAGGCCTGGGAGGCGCTGACCTACATGAAGTCGCGGGCTGTCGCCGGAGACATCGAGGGCGGCACCCTGTTTCTGACCGCCCTGCAAGACGTGGATTGGCGCCGCTACGGCATGAGCGGCGACCTGGCGCGCCTGCTGCTCGACATGCGCAACAAGCTCGAGCGCGAGCAAGGCGCCCAGCGCCCCATCAAGGCCGGCGCCGGCGGCTACTACGACGTGGACTTCATCCTGATGTATCTGCGTCTGCGCGACGCCGGCATTTTCTTCGAATCGCTGAGCACCCCCGAGCGGATCGAGATCATCCATACCACCGGCCGGTTGACCGCCAAGCAAGCGAGCAAGCTCCACGAAATCGCGGTCTTCTTCCGCGCGCTCGACCACGCCATTCGCATCTCAACCGGGCACTCGTCGAGCAAGATTCCCGCTTCTCTCTCCAAGCAGGAGATTCTGGCCGAGCTGATCGGGCGTTGGAGCAACATCGCGCCCGCCGCGCAACCCCTGCCGTCTTTCGTACAGCAGGTGCGCCAATCGACGCGCACTCTGTTCCTGCAAATTTTTGAAATCGACTGAGCGGCAACCTGAAATTGGGGCTTTAGGATACCTGCGCCGACGCAAGAATCAGGGCCAGCAGGTTATAAGCCACCAGCCCGGCGAAGAAGATGTTGACCTTCCGCAGCAGTTTCTGGCGCGCGCTAACCGCGCAGTAGACGCCCATAGCGACCGCGACCACTTTAACCAGCACGAGCCCGGTCACTGGGTCCGGTCCCGCCGTCATCGCCCATCTCACAATCGGGTTGGACTCCGCGACGCCGTTCAGCAGGAAAGCAAGCGTGGTGAGAACGTCCAGCAGTTGAAGGTAAACGAATTGTGTTAGCACGCCCAAAAATCCCTCGCGGCTAGGAAGTACCACGTCCGCTGCGCGCACAGCCGGGGGGATCCGGCGCTAACAGGCTTGGTCGTCTTAGTTAACCACTAAGGGGGAAGCCTTAGCAAGGCTGTTATGGTACCGGTACTCGAAATCGAATTAGTGGAACACGTCGCGGATCGACTGGAATTCGTCCTTGAACCGCTCCAGGAGCTCCGGGAGGCTATCCTCGAGGCCGATCTGGCGAAATGCCTCATCGGGGGGCTCGGACGGGCGCTTTTCCGACGGCAGCACTTCCAGCCCGTAGGATTTCACGTACAGGTCCGAAGCGTGGACCAGGTGAGCCAGTGACACCGAGCCGCCGCCGTTGGACTCTTCAGGGCAGGAAGCCGGATCGTGGTGGTAGCGGCAGGCGTCGCGCACGGCCTGCGGCAGTTTCCATTTGTCGAGGACAATACCCGAGAGTTCCGAGTGGGTCACATGCAGCAGCTCTCTCTCCGACTCCTCAAACGAGCCCCCGCTTTCTTCCCAGTGCTCGAGCACGACGGGGACCATCTCGGGCAGGGTGGTAAACATCAGCAGCTTGCCAATGTCATGGAACAACCCGGCTGCAAAAGCCGCCTCGGGATCTTGCGAATGAGTGTAGTGGGCCAAAAACTGGGTCATGATGGCGCAGCCGAGGGAATGCTGCGAGTAGTCGGCAAAAATATTCTTCGCCGGCAGCTTCGGCTTGGCCAGCATCTGGCGCATCGAAAACGCCATCGCCAGGTTGCGAACCGTGGCGAAGCCCAACAAGGTGACCGAATGGCGGATCGAGGAAACGCGGCTCGGCAGCCCATAGTAAGCCGAATTAACGCATCGCAGAACGCTGCCGCTGAGCACGGGGTCTTTCTCGATGATCGCGGCGATTTGCCCCGAGGTGCAGTTGGAGTCGTTGAGGATGCGCAACAACTGGTTCAGTACCGTGGGGAGCGGCGGCAGCAGGTGGACCGCCGAGAGTAGTTTCTTGCGGTAATCGGCCGACGCCAGCTTCGTTGGGGCAGACGGCGACCCCATGTGTCGTTGCGTGCTCACGGTTCGCGACAGACTCTTAGATCAATATCGGCCGGGAACCCGAAAAACCTGATCCAGGGGTGCCAACCGGATGGGCCTTGCCTGCATCGGGGTAGCTCTGGCAAGGTCCTGCTGATCAATGACTTGGAAAGGCTTATGGCCGGCCGGCCCGGACACCTGCTGGCCGCCCGGGCGGAACAGGAGCGGAAGCTGCCCGGCCTTGCGTCGGCGTCTCGCTGGTTATTGGCTCACGGCTTGGCGCAAGGCCTCTTCCAACTTGGGGTGCTGGAATCGGAATCCGAGGGCCTGGGTGGCCTTGGGCCGGACCCGCTTGCTGGAAAGCAGCTCGGTCGAGAATCCGCCCAAGATGATCCGGAGGGCGAAAGCCGGGGCGGGCAGAAAGGCCGGCCGCCCCAGCACGCGCCCCAGCGTTTTCGCGAAATCTTTTTGGCGCGCCGGCTCGGGCGCCACCCCGTTGACGACGCCGCTGAACTCCGGGTGCTCGATCAGGAACAAGATCAGCGCCACCAGGTCGTCGCGATGAATCCACGACCACCATTGCTTGCCCGCGCCGAGCGGGCCGCCGGCGCCGAACTTGAACGGAGTCAGCATCGCCCCTAACGCGCCGCCCCCGGGACCCAGAACGATCCCCACCCGAACACGCGCCGAGCGCACGCCGCCCCACTCGACTTTGGCGGCCTCTTTTTCCCACTGCTGGCAGACATCGGCCAGAAAATCCGTGCCGGGGGCGGACTCTTCGGTGAGATCTTCCTCGCCGCGGTCCCCGTAGTAGCCGATAGCGCTGGCGGAAATCATCGCTTGCGGCTTCGTTTCGAGGCGCACAATTGTCTTGACGAGGTTGGCCGTGCCGAGCACGCGGCTGTCGCGGATGGCCTGTTTTTTTTCTTCCGTCCAAATTCCGGTGACGGTCTCTCCAGCGAGATGAACTATGGCGTCGACGCCCTGAAATGCCCCCGCGTCGGGAGGCCCCTGGAGCGGGTCCCAGGCGTGTGCTCGTTCGAGAAGCGGCAGTTTGCGTTGGGTGGCTTCGGCATCCCGCGACAGCGCCACCACGTTGTGGCCCTGATGGTGGAACCGGTCCACGAGCCGCCGCCCGACAAAACCGGTTGCCCCGGTGACCAAGATTCTCATCGAGTCCTCCTCAGGAGGGGGCTTCGGCCCTCCGCCTGCGGTGCCGCCACATTCTCTCAAAATCGAAAGCGGGTCGTATACCTAAAGTCATAGGCGCTTAATCCGATCTTGGCTATGGAGAGATGATTTACGGCGAGATGGTTTCCCAGGATCAACAGGCCGATGGGCGTTTGCTCACCCTCGATCCCGCCGCATGTCCCAGCGACGCGGCTGACGGGCCTCGCCAAGCCGCCGCGGCCGGCGAGAGTAGTCGCCAAGCAGACCGGATTCTCTACGTGCTGACCGCGCCTTTTGGTCTCGAAAAGACGCTCGGCGGACAGTTGCGCTACCTCCGAAACGCCGGCTTTGAGCCCTGGTTCGCCTGTTCCGCGGGTGAGGAGCTAGAGCCGTTCGCGCGCCGGGAAGGAGTTCAAGGCCAAGCCATCCCGATAGAGCGCGAAATTGCCGTTATAGCGGATCTCAGGGCTTTGTGGCGGCTGTGGCGGCTGATGCGGCGCGTCAAGCCACGGATCTCCAACGTGAGCGCCCCCAAGGCCGGCCTGCTGGGCGGTCTGGCCGCCTGGCTGGCGGGCGTTCCCTGCCGGGTTTATACCCTGCGAGGGCTGCGCTTGGAGACCGCTCAGGGAGCGAAATATGCGCTTCTGTGGGCCGCGGAATGGCTGGCCTGCCGGCTGGCGCATCGCATCCTCTGCGTGGGCAGCCGGCTTGCGGAACGCGTCGTCGAGTTGCGGCTGGCGCGGGCGGAGCAGCTGGTTATCCTGGGCCCGGGCAGCTCAAACGGCGTGGATGCGCGGCGCTTCGAACCCGGCAACCCAGCGCGGATCGCGGATTTGCGCCGTCAGTGGGCTATTCCCGGCGGCGCTCCCGTACTCGGTTTTGTCGGCCGCATTACTCATGACAAGGGCATTGCCGAGTTGGTTGCGGCCTACTATTTGTTGCGTGAGCGCCGGCCACGGCTCCGGCTGCTGTTGGTGGGCTGCCTGGAAGCCGGCGACCCGGTCCCGGCTGTTGCGCGTGAGGCGATCGAGAACGACCCCGGCATCGTCGTAACAGGATTTTTGGACGATCCCGCGGAGTACTACCAGCTCATGGACGTCGTGGCGCTGCCGACCTACCGGGAAGGCTATCCGACCGTCGCCCTGGAGGCCGCTGCCGCCGGACGCCCATTTGTGACAACAACGGTAACGGGAGCGGCCGAAGCCGTCGAGCACGGCGAGACCGGGTTACTCGTGCCGCCGGGCGACAGCCCTGCCTTGGCGGAAGCCGTGGCCTGGCTGTTCGACAACCCGGAAGCTGCGGCCACGATGGCCGGGCGGGCGCGGCACAGAGTCGTCCAAGAGTTTTCCCAGCAGCGCGTCTGGAAAGCCGTCGAAGCTTTTTACCGCGAGTTGTTGCGCGAACAGCATGGCCAAGCCGGGCGCCCTGTCCCAACGGATAAAACAGACCCAACCGTTCCAACAGACCTGAATGCTCCGAAAATCGCCGCCGTTGTGGGCGGGCGAGGTCCTGACGCCGGACCGCCGGGGGAACGGCCTGTCAGCAGCGAGTGGGCGCTGAGTCGCCGCAAACGGGCTCTCGACATTCTGGTCGCGGGGCGCGGCCTGGTGATGGCCGCGCCTCTTTTGCTACTCGCGGCGGCGGGCATCTTGATGGCCATGGGAAGGCCGCTGTTGTTTCGCCAGGTGCGCCTGGGGATAGCGGAACAGCGCTTTGTGATTTACAAGTTGCGCACGATGGCTGAGGCGGATGTTCCCGGCCCGTGCGGCGAGGCGCAGCGGCTGACCCGCTTAGGTAGACTGCTACGGCGCTGGAGTCTCGACGAGCTGCCCCAACTGGCGAACGTGCTGCGCGGCGAAATGAGCTTGGTTGGGCCGCGCCCGCTGCCGCTCGAATACGGCGAGCGCTACAGCGCCCGCCAGCGCCGCCGCCACGACGTCAAGCCCGGCATCACTGGCTGGGCGCAGGCGAGCGGGCGCAACACGCTGAGCTGGGAGCAGCGTTTCGAGCTCGACCTGTGGTACGCCGGGCATGCCAGCCTGGGGCTGGATTTGCGAATTCTTGCGCGTAGCATGGGGCTCGTTTTCAGTGGCGCGGGCGTCGCTCCCAAAGACGCTGCGTTGATGCCGGAGTTCCTGGGTGATCCGAACAACTCGATTTGAGGTTCGCCGGCCTGAGGCTTGCCGCCTCAAAGCGCCGTGCGACGAGACGAATCGGCACGTCGCGTCGCGCGTCGCGGCGCAGGTCGCGTTGGCCCCCGATCGGAGACGTGTTAGCGCCCTGGGGTTGAACTCATGGGGTTGAACTTGACGGCGGCAAGCAGCGAGCCGGCTCCGCCCTGCTGGCGAGTTGTCGGGGGCCGGCTCCGCGCCAGGAGCTGCTCCTCCCAGGTCGCGTCTCTACCGTGCGGCGAGGTCTCACGGCCCGCCCCGGTCGAGGCCTGTCGGCTTCCAGGCGTGCCCACGCCGGGAGCGGTGCAGCGTAAGCCGTTGCAGGGCAAGCCGATGCAGGCCAAGCCCGGCCGGCTCGACGTTCGATTTCCAGCCCTGCGCTCGTTTCTCGTGGGCCGCGTCTACGCGACACACAACCATAGCCCGGCCGTGCGCCTCGCGCTGGCGGACATGCTTGCGGAGCTGGAGCGAAGCGGAGAGTGGGGCCTCGATGCCGGGGCCGGCCAGAAGAAAATGCATCCGCGCCTGTTAGCCATCGACATCAGTCCGAATGCCACGGTCGACTGCCTGGCCTCGGCCGAGGCGCTTCCCTTTCGAACAGCGAGCCTGGGTCTGGTCGTCAGCCAGGAAGTGGTCGAGCACCTTGCTGACCCCTGGAGGGCCGTGGCCGAGGCGGCGCGCGTTCTCAAGCCGGGCGGCAGACTCTATCTACAGGCGCCCTTTGTCATTGGCTACCACGCCAGCCCTCGCGACTACTGGCGGTTCACCGGCGAGGGGTTGGAACAACTGCTGGCGTCGGCGGGCCTCCTGATCGAACGCCTCGAGCCCGCGGTCGGCGCCGGCAGCGGCATGTATCGCATCGCCGTAGAGTTTTGGGCAGTGCTCGCGGCGGCAGCGTGGCCGCGTCTCTATTTGCCGGTCAAGGCGCTGGGGGTGATTCTGTTGCGCCCGCTGTGTTTCGCGGATCGTCTGGCCGCGTCGGGTTCCGCCGCTCACCGCATCCCGGGCGGCTATTTCGCGGTCGCGGTCAAGCCGTAATGCATATCCTGATCTCGTCGGCGGGCCGCCGCGTCGGTTTGCTGCGCTGCTTTCGCGATTCGCTGCGCCGCCTCGGTGTTGCGGGCCGCATTGTCGCCGCCGACGCTTCGCTCCAAGCGCCGGCGCTGCACTTTGCCGACAGTTTTTTCAGCACGCCGCGCTGCGACGACCCGGCTTTCGTACCGCGCCTGATGGATATCGCCGCTCGCGAACGCATCGATCTGATCGTTCCGACCATCGATCCCGAGTTGGCCGTCTACGCCCGCGCGCGGCCGCTTTTGGCGGCCCAACGAACCGCCGTGGCGATCTCGTCCGCCGAGGCCGTCGCGATCTGCGCCGATAAACAGCAAACCCACCGCTGGCTTCGGCGGCACGGGTTTCCGACGCCCGCGCAACAGGATCTGGCGGAGGCGCTGGCCAACCCAATTGCCGGCTTTCCGCGGATCGCGAAACCCCGCCACGGCAGCGGCTCGGTCGGTGTGCGGCGCGTCGGCTCCTACGAGGAACTGCGGGCGCTGGCGTCGCAATTGGAAGAGCCCGATAGCAGAGCTTTTCGCGATCGCCAGCCACTCACTGAAATTCGCCGCCAGATCGTCGGCGCAACCGGCCGTGAAACCGGCCGTGAAACCGGCGGCCAAACCGCCGGGCTCGGAGAGTATGTCGTCGAAGAGATCGCCTCGGGTGAGGAACACACCATTAACGTGTTCGTCGACGCGGCTGGAGTGTGCCGCTCGGCGGTACCTCATCGCAGGATCGAAGTGCGCGCCGGGGAGGTCTCGAAAGCGGTCACCGTGCGACACGCCGGCCTGATCGACGTGGCGCGAAGGATTGCGGAAGCCTTGCCCGGCGGCCGCGGCCCGCTGAGCATCCAGTGCTTTCTGGCCCCCGACGGATCGCTGCGCGTTACCGAGATCAACGCGCGGTTCGGCGGCGGCTATCCGCTGACGCATCGCGCTGGCGCGCGCTTTACTGACTGGATGCTCGAGGAGTTGCTCGCCGTCCCCAGTAGCGCAGCCAACGATTGGACCGATAATCTCACGATGTTGCGCTACGATCGCGAAGTTTTTGTCAGCGGGGATTCGCAGCCAACCCGGATGTCAACGAGGATGTCCACGCGGAAGCCGACCCGCGTGCCAACTCGCGTGCCAGCCGGAATGGAAGACAGGCCCCGCCCGGCCCCCATGCTCATCGCCTAGGCCACGCGATAGGGAAGCAAGCTGGTTATGAAGGGAGCTGGTTATTCTGCGGCGCAAATTGACTCGATCGAACGTGGCTGCTGTGGGGCCTACATGGAACGTCCACGAACGGGAGTAGCATTTTCTCATCGAAGGATCAGCCTGAACGGGGTGGGGGCTTTGGTGTCGCCGGAGCTCCTTTCTGGGACTGGATTTCGAAGGAAAGAGAATCGTCGTCGGTGTGGGAATGTGGGAATCGCGTAAGCGACTTCCAAGGGCGTTGGGAAACGAGGGAATCTGCTTTTGGTTTACTCGTCTTCCATCGCCCGTCATTTCCACAGCCCACTTGTTGCTTTTCAGCGCGGCGTTTTCGCGCCGGCGAAACGGGCGAACATCTTGGTCTTGGCTGTTGCATCCGCCGTGGTCGCTGGCGGCTTTGGCGATACGCTCCAGAGCCCCGATCGTCTGTCCCGGCTTGAGATATGGGCGGCCTTGGGCAGCTTCTGGAACGTTTCCCAAGGGGTTCTGGTAGTGACGATACACCCGCTTTTGCTTGCCTTTGGCGTCGGTGATGAGTTCGGGTTGTCCGCAGGGTTCAAGTTCAAATAGGGATTGAAGTGCTGTTGCTAGAAGCGCTGGATGCGCGCCGCGCGCGGCGCCGCGATGTGCGTATGCCCCATGTGCTTGCGGATCACGGCGCCGTTTTTCGATTCCACCAGGCCATTGTCGTTGGAGTGCCGCGGCCGTGACTTGGTCTGCTCGATCAGCAGCTTGTTCAATAACTTCTCCACGGTGTGGTTGAGGAACTCGCTGCCGTTGTCGGAATGGAAGCCGCGCACCCGAAACGGAAACTGCTGCAGAAAGGCGTCGAGCACGGGTTCCAGCCAAGCGTCGCTAATGGTCGCTGCAGCGCCGGCCACTCGCCACGGCGTCACTTCGTCCACCGCGTTGATGGGATAGCCCTTGACCCCGTTCAGATCGCCTGGATGCGCCGTATCGACTTGCAGATAGCCAGGCCTAGAGGGGGCTAGAGGTGGGCCATCGAGATCCTCGCCGGCCGCTCGTATTCGTCTTGCTTGTAGTGGTGATATTCCCGCTGCGGATCCGGCGCCTGACTGGGCCGCTGAGCGTTTTGTGGGCTTCGTCCACCGCTGCCAGCAGCTCGACGTCGGCCGTATACTGCGAGCAAAACGATGCCGCCGGTAGCGGGCCGGTTCGAGCTCTCGCCCCTGCCCGTATTGGCAAATCAGTCGGGTGATCTGCGTCCGGCTCAGGCCGGTCATCTTGGCCAGGTACTGCCGCAACAGCCCTTTGGCGGCTCGACCTTGGCGCTTGTAGCCATGCTGACCCAGGGCTCGCGATACCCAGGCGTAGATTGCGAAGCGCCCTTTGCCCTTGAACTGAATCTCGTCGCTGGCCTGTAGAAACTCCCGGATCTGTTGCAGGCTCAGCGTGTTGTCGTCTTGCACGTGGATGGTCAATCCCCAGCATGTCCACTGCCCGACCCTTTGGGCTCATCTTGTGTGAGAAACGATCTCCTCCTCCAGGCTCATCTTGCATGAGACAAGACTGGTGTTAACGGCAAAACCAATCGCCTGATACGATCCCCAAACCAGTAACTTTGCGGCTTGTGCGGTCCGGTGAGAGTGTCGGCAGTGAGTTTTGGAGGTTCGGCGCATCCTTGTGTCCTGTCGTAGCTGCTTCCACAGGAATCCATCCATCAAGGGTCCTCAGATTGTTGGCAATCATGCCACGCCCGCCTGCTTCTTGATTTCCTCCTGCCCCTTCTTGTCCGCGATAGCGGGATCGATTCCAGCCCACTGTCTTCGTTCCACGACACTGATTCGGCGCTGCGATTCCGTCCGTCAGCGCTGTCGGTTCTTGAACCAGCGCTTCTTTTGCTTTTCTCGCCGCGCTTGGCTTTGGTGTGCGATTCGATGGCGATCGCCGCCACCTCCTTGCGCGCCGCCTGCATCCGATTGCGAACCCTTTGCGTCAATCCGCGAAACATGAGCTTCAGTTTCCTCATCAAGCCGCGTCAGCGCTCGCGACCCATAGCCCACAAAGCTGCTTCCGGTCGGGTAGTAGAGCTGCTGATCGATCTCGACCGGCTCGAGAATAACCTGCGGCGCGATGGTGGGTTCCACCAAAGTGCGCCGGCCCGGCCCGGTCTAACATCCTGCACGTCGTATCCAGCCGCATCCGGCTCTCCACCACCTTCTCCTGCTTGGCCTACTCCACGATCCCTGGGGTGTATCTGCTCCACCAACCGCGGGCCGATCGGCTTGGCGGTTTTGGCCAGCATTTTCGCATCGGGCAACTTGGTTAGACCACTGGGTAACCCATCGCCGGACTGCCTCCGAATACCGGCCTGCCTCCGGCCTACCTGTGAGTCGGCGCCGCGGGAACAAGCCCGACCTTCAACAGCCATGCCTCTTTGCGGGCGGGCAGGGTTCCGGCGCTCGGTGGCGGAGAGTTGCCTTGCCCGCGTGCCTGGGAAAACGAAACGGAAGGCCCGCCAGGCGCGCTAGGTCCCGGAAACGGCCGCGGCGCTCGCTGGCTTGGGGCCCGACGGCGACGAGAATCTCGTCGATTTCGTGCAGCTCAGCCAAACGAGGCAGCTCGTCGCCATTGCCGAGAACCGGGTTCATCTGAACCATCCTGTGGCGCTTCTCCGGATCGTCGTCGATAAAGCCCGCGATCTCGTAGGCAGCGCGCGGATTGGCGCGGATCTGTCGCAGGAGATTCACCCCCCGGCGGCCGGCTCCGTAGATCAGCACCCGCCTGCGCGGCGGCGTTGAAGATCGATCGGATGCCTCCCTCAGCAACCGAAACAGCATGCGGCTGCCCAGCAGCAGCCCCTGGGAAACCAGCCATTCGATGATCAGAATGGCCGCCATTGCCGGGGTTGCGACGGTGGGTCCGAGAGCGAGCGCTGCGAGCACCGAGCCCGACGTGTTGGCGACGGTGATGGCCGCGGCATCGTGAATGCCGAACCACCGCCACGACGCGCGGTGCAGCCGGAACAGCTCGGCTGCTATTGTCTTGGCCGCGATCAGCACCCCGAAAGCGGTGACAACGTTTGCGGAGCCCGGGAGCTCACCCGACAACGCCACGCCCAGGCCCCAGGCGGCGGCCGTGGAAGCAGCGATCAGCATCGCGTGGATCAGCCGGAGCGCCAGATTGCGGCGGCTATGGTGTTGCTCGCTCCAGGCGGCCGGTCGAGGCTTGGTGGCGCGCGCGACGGTTGGGAGGCTTGGCGGAGTCATGCTTTGCTTGGGAGGTCCTTCTCTCTTTTCGGCAGGTAGAAGGAACCTTGCGGATTTGCCGGGGCGTTCGATGGCCGGAGTGATAGGGGTGGCAGAAGGCGGAAGCGAAGAAGGGAAGGCAAAAGGCAAAAGCCAAAAGGCAAAGTGCAAAAGGCAAAGGTCAAGAGGGGAAGGCGCAGGCCCACGAGACGGTGTGGACTGGCGTTTGGCTGCGAGCCTGCCCTCCAATTCGGCCTGAAGGGCCCGAGCTGGTCCGTCGCACTTTGGCCAGTGCGATCGGGCCGCGCCGGCTCGCCCCGGTCAGCGCACCGCTTTGGCCCTGAAGCCGCTGGCCTTCGGTCTACTTGCCCTGTCAACCCTGAGCCCTGTACTTTTAGCCGCTTTGCTTCTCTCCGTAGGCATAGTAATAGCCATAGTGACGGTAGTATCCGTAGTCGAGGTCGGCTAGATCGACTCGATTCATGACGAAGCCCACTAGCCGCACTCCGGCATCGTCGAATGTTTGCTTGGTGCGGAGCAGCGCTCCCCGATCGGTTTCGTCGGACACCACCAGGATTACGCCCTCGACGAGCCTTGATATCGTGCGCGCGTCGGACAGCACCAGCGACGGCGGCGAATCGATCACTACGTGGTCGAAGCGTCGCGCCGCCTCGTCGAGCAACTCGGCCAGGCGCGGCGAGCAGAGCAGGTCGGAGGCGAACGCTTCGGCTGAACCGGCGTGAATCAGCGAGAGATGATTGATGGGCGTCGCCGCCAGCAGAGAATCGAAATCCACGGCGCCCCGCAGATAGGCGCTCAGCCCGTGGGTTGCTTTGACGCCAAGCTGGCGGGCGCAATTAGGCCGCCGCATGTCGGCGTCGATCAGCAGCACGTTACGGCCAAGCTGGGCCAGGCTGCAGGCAAGATTGAGACTAACGGTTGTCTTGCCTTCCTGGGGCTGCGCGCTGGTGATCAACAAGCGGCGCAGTCCGCCTTCCCATCCGAGCAGAATCGAGCTGCGCAAGGTGCGGTAGGCTTCCGACAAACCAGCTTCGGCGTCCCAAACTCGGGACGCGGCTGCATGGCCGTTGGAGGTGGTGCTGCCTCGCAGCGGCGGGAGCGGTGACATGCTTCGGCCCGCTTCCGGCGCTTCGGCGCCATTTTGTCGAGCGTCGGCCACCACCAGGTTTGCGCCGCCATGGATACTATCGCCCGCGGTCAGGACTGTGGCTATTTCCGTGGCGGTGCCAGCGCCGTTACTCGAGGTTGGGTCCATGCCCAAACCACGGTCACTTTCCCTGCTGCTCCCATCGCTATCGGCAGCGCTACTGCTACAGGCGGAATGCAACGTGGCGCCGGCTGCTTCGGTCAGCGGCCCGAGCACGGCGCCCGACTGTTTGGGTCTACCGATCGAAACCGACACCGCGCCGCGGGCGATCCGCAAGCGCGCCCGCACACTGCCGGCCAGCGCCTTGCGCCGCGGCAGTACCGCCAGCAGGTCGAGCCCGGTCAGGCGTTCGACTTCGTCCGGAGTGCGCACACGCGTGTTGAGGTGGTCGGCGGCGAAGGCGAATACAACGCCCAATACTGATCCGCTAAGCAGGGCAAACAGCAGGTTGATCAGCGGCCTAGGCCGGTTGGGCCGCTCGGGGGCCTCGGCTGGGTCGAGGACGGCGATGTTCGAAGCGCGCAGACCCGCCGAGACTCCCGCCTCTTTGAGCCGCTGTAGCAAACCTTCGTAGAGCTGGCGGTTCGACTCGGCCTCGCGCTTCAGGATGTCGTATTGAATGAAATCATCGCTGAGGAGGTTGACCAGGCCGCGTTGCTGGCCGGCTGCTTCGAGCAGCAGCGCTTCGCGGCCTTGCGCAAGCTGGAACTCCTCCCGCACTCGACTCAACAGCCGCTGGTTCTCTTCCTCGATCGAGCGCTCGACTTCTTCGATCTCACGCTCGACCCGCACCACGCGCGGGTAGGAGGGCCCGAAGCTGACCAGGAGTTTTTGCTGTTCCTGGCGTAGATCGATGCGCTTATTCCTGAGATCCTGGAGGGCGCCGCTGGTGAGCTGGGCAGGCAGCTCCGGGCCTCCCCGTACGGCGGCTTCGGTGAGCAGCGCCAGCGACTGCTTTTCGATGCGCTCGGATTGCGCCACGGTGAGCTCGTTTTCGAGGCGGGCCAGTTTTTCGGTCGTGATGTCCTTGCGCTCTTCGACAAACAGGATCGAGTGCCGCGCGGCGTATTCGTGCAACTCGGTTTCGCTGGCCTCCAATGCATCTTGCAGGCTGGCAAGCTGCTGCTGCAGCCAGCCGGAAGCTTTTTGGGTTGCATTCCATTTTGCTTCGAGGTTGTGCTCGATATACTCGTCGGCGAGAGCGTTGGCGGCGGCCGGGGCCAGTGTGGGGTCTTCGGATTCAAAGCTGACGTTGACCAGCCTGGTGCCCTTGCCCGGCTCGACGCGCAGACGCGCGAGGAAAGCATCAACCAGGCGCGGGTGGACGCCGGGAACGCCGTCGAATGGCGCCGGACGCTCGGCGGGCGGTGGGCGAAAGCCTCGCGTCAGCTCGGGGACGCGCGCCAGATCGAGCCTCTCGATGACCCGCCGCGCCAGCGTGCGGCTCTTGAGGACCTTGTATTGCGTCTCGATGTAGTCGGGGCGTTCGGGCAGACGGCTGAGCTCCTCGTCGAGGCGGGCGATGTTGGGCTGCTCGCGATCGATCTGGATGCTGACCGCCGCCAGGTAGGTCGGCGTTTTCCAGTAGTTGTAGACGGCGGCGGCAACGAGCGCCGTCAGGATGGTCGCGGTCACAACGCCGCGGCGGGCTTGCAGAAGTCTCCAGAAGTCACGCAGCGAAAACCCGCGGGCCGGCTCCGGAAATTCGAGCAGCGTCGTAGCCGGGGCCGAAGCGATCGCGCGCGGCGGGCGGGTTGGCGCCAGGGCGGCAGTCAGTTTTTCGAGTTTATTGTCCATGAATTGAGAAAGGTGTTGGGGTTCGTGGAGCTGTTCCCGCCAACGATGGCTGGGGTAGTTTTGTTTTAGGTCGCTTTCGCCATTTTTTTGGGGCTTCGCTATGTGTGTTGGGGCTTCGCGAGGTTTCGATGTGCTTCGCTAGCGCCTCCAGATGATGACCCCCGTGGCTAGCTGGATGGCGGCTTCGGCGCCGCGGTGGAGCGCGCTTTTGGCTTTGCTGTCGGGCACGAACAGAATGTCGTTGTCGACCAGAGGCGCGTCGGGCGCCGCACCGCTCAAGATGTCTTCAATGCGCACCACCACCTCGTGGCTGGCGCCGCCCTGCTGCCGAATGACGCGGGCCTTTTGCGCCGCGGCTCTGCGGTCGAGACCCTGGGCCAGCGAGATCGCCCGTAATACCGTCATCGATTCCTGTTCGAGCGGGTAGCCCCCCGGCCGGGCCACCGCGCCGAGCACGTAGACCAAGCCGGTTTTTGCTACGCGGATGACGTCGTAGGGCTCGATCCAGGGGTTGTCTTTATCCTCGCCCGAACCGGTCAGTAAATCTTGCACCGCGACCACGAGTTCGCGAGGCGCCGCTTCCGTGACCGGCTCGCCGCCGGCGCTTCCGGAAGGCGGGTTGGGTTGCCTGGTGAGGCGCACCTCGTAGCCGGCGTCCCTGGCCAATCCGCCAGCCATCGCCAGCACGTCGAGCAGCCGCCGGCGGCCCTGCAACTGATAGATTCCTGGGCGCTCGACCGCTCCGAACACGCTGACCGGCTGGCTGCGGTATTCCTTGACGGCGACATTGATTTGCGGGTCGCGGAGCAGGCTTTCCCCGTAGAGGGTTTCGAGCCGGGCGGCGATTTCGGGCGTCGTCAAGCCGCCGACATTGACCTCGCCGAGCAATGGCAAGACGAGTGTGCCTTGCGAACCCACTGTTACCGTCTTGCCAAGCTCGTCGACGTCGAAAACGGAAATTTCGAGCATGTCCCCCGCGCCCACGCGGTAAGGTCCGGCGCCGATCCCGGACGAACTGATTGACGAACCGGTTTCGGACGAGCCGATCTGGGGCGAGCCGGTTTCAGGTAGAAGGCTTTGGGTGAAGGCGGTCACGCCGCAGAGCAGTCCGATGCCGACGATGCGTTTCCACGGGGGCATGCTTTTTTTCCGACCTCTGGCTTGTGGATCGGCTGCCCGAGGGGTTGGCTTTATGTCCGCGGAGCCCTGGATCTAGAGAAACAGAGGCAGGGTGTGGTTTGGAGGGCGTTATCCGCCGCAAGGGAACGGTCTTCCCGCTAATTTTGCGGCTCGCGAACTTCCAACGTCTGGTTGGTTTTCTGGTTGGTCAGCGTCTGGACGGTTCCGCTCGGCCAGCGGATTTCGATTTGCTCCACGGTTTCGACTTCGCCCAGGCCGAAGTGAACCGGGTCGTGGCTCGAAGAGGCGTAGCCGACCGCCGTCGTCATGATGTTGTGCTGCGAGCCGATGCGAATCTGCGCTCCGATGCCGTCGCGGTTGCTTTTGGTTCCCATCAGCTTCAAGCGGAGCCAGTGATTTTCGGTTGGGCTCGTGTTGCGCCAGATTTCGGCTGGCGCGCCCAACGAGCTGACGACGACGTCTACCCTGCCGTCGTTGTCGAAGTCGGCGAAGCCGATGCCGCGGTGGGCTCTTTTGACCGCGAATCCGGCGCCGGCCTGTTCCGAAGCGTCGCGGAAACCGCCGTTGCGCTCGTTGACCAGTACGCTGTTCGATTGCTTGTACTCGGTCGCCTCGAACAGCTCAACGACGTCGCTGACGTGCGAGTTGGCGGTGAACAGGTCTTTCCAGCCGTCGTTGTTGAAATCGACAAAACCGTTGCCCCAGCCGGCGCGCTGCGTGCTGGCCTGCGCCACGCGCGAGCGGTAGGTGGCGTCCTCGAAAAAGCCGTCACCCGTGCCGCGGAACAGCGGATAGGTCTCGCCGGTCAGCGCGGTGATGTTGATGTCGGCGTGGCCGTCGTTGTCGTAGTCGCGGATGTCCACTCCCATGCTCGAAACGGGCTTGCCATGATCGAGCAGCGCGGCGCCGGCGATCAGCGCTGTTTCTTCGAACACCCGCCCCGCCTGGTTGTGGAAGAAAAAGTTCGGCAGGTTGTCGTTGGTGACGAAGGCGTCGAGGAAGCCGTCGTGGTCGGCGTCGACGAAGGCCACGCTCATGCCGCGTCCGCGATGCTCGCCGATACCCGAGGATTCGGTGACGTCCTCAAAAGTTCCGTCGCCGCGGTTGCGGTAGAGCTGGTTGTAGATCGGCTCAAAATATTTCGGGTGGCAATAGACGCGGATTTCGCGCGCGCGATCGCCGCAGAAGCGGTCGAAGGCGGGGGTCCAGTCGGCGTAGTTGATGACCATCAAGTCGAGCAGTCCGTCGTTGTTGTAGTCGAACCAGCCGGCGGCGACGCTCCAGCGGTCGCTCTTGATGCCGGATTTGGCGGTGACTTCCGTGAATGTTCCTTGGCCCGTGTTGCGATACAGAATGTTTTTGTAGACTCCCGCCACGAACAGGTCGACGTTGCCGTCGTTGTCGTAGTCGCCGGCCGCGGCTCCCATCGAGTAACCGGCTCCGGTGAGTCCGGTTTTTTCAGTGACGTCAGTGAACTTGAGGCCCCCTTCGTTGCGGTAGAGGCGGTTGTTGTATTTCGCCGCGGTCTTTTTCATCTCCGGCATCTTGGCGCCGTTGGCGAAGAAGATGTCGGGGCGGCCGTCGTTGTTGTAATCGAATACGGCAAGGCCTCCTGCCATCGTTTCGACCATGTGCTTTTCGGGCGTGGGATCGTTTTCGAGGACGAAACT
>JBBDWJ010000179.1:0-27179 GCA_040902925.1 Bryobacterales bacterium
CCGCCATCATGCGCTCGGCTCTAACCGAGGGCGGCCTGCTGGGCGTCGTTGGCGGTGCGCTCGGCGCGACGATCGCGTTGGGTGAACCATTCAGCAAACGGTCGTTTGGCGCCTGCTGCAGCCGCGCGAAATAGGGGAGCCAGATAAAGTCGGAGTGATTTGGCGCAGTGAGGGACTGCTCAGAACGATTCGGCTGTCAGAATGGCCTGGATCGACGGCTAGCACCGATGAGGACGCAACACGTTGCGCCCGTACATCAACGTCAGACCGGGCGTTAGCGCCAACCTTGAACCGCGCGGTTGTTGCTTTTAGGTCCTTGCTCTACCGCCGCTTTAGCGTCGGCCGCTCGTCCTCTTGCTCTTCGGGGACGGCTCCGGGCTCGCCTTCGCTTGCTTCTACCGGGTCAGTCGAGTCGCTTGGGTTGCGGCGCAGGCGCGGGCGGTTGGGGTCTTCTTCTTCGGTCGTGCTTCGGAACGTCAGGCGCTTCAGTGCCCCTTGCACCGTCTGGAACTCCGACGTGCTGACGACGTATTCGCCGCGGTTCGGCAGGATCTCGCTAATGTTCTTCTGCGTCTTCTTGATGCGCGAGCCGTGCGGCGGGTGCGAGGCGAATAGCTTCGAGAGCGTGCCTGGCTTGCGCTTCTCATCCGCCTTGAGCTTTTCGAAGAAGTCGATGAAGGCCATCGGGTCGTAGCCCGAGGCGTAGAGGTACTGCAATCCCAGGAAGTCGGCCTCGGCTTCCATCGAACGCGAGAATTTCAGAAACCCCATCGGGATGGCGAAGCCGGCCGCTTGACGGATGCCGTAGCCGGTCCAGCCGCCGAGGAAGAGCAGCGGGATGCTGGCGAGGTTGATGACCTGGCCGCGGGTCGCTTGCCGGGTGCCATGGCGGGCGGCGACGTGCGCGATTTCGTGCGCCATCACGCCGGCCAGCTCGGCTTCGGTTTCGGCTCGCAACATCAGGCCTGAGTTGACGAAGAAGAATCCGCCGGGCAGCGCGAAGGCGTTGACCTCGGGGCTGTCGATGAGCTTGATCGTGAACGGCACGCGCGCGTCGGAGTTACGCACCAAGTTCTGGCCGACACGGTTGACGTATTCGGATACGACCGGGTCATCGATAATCTTGGCGTGGCGCTCGATGTCTTGCGCCAGCGATTTGCCGAGGGCGATTTCTTTCTCGAGAGAGTAGAAGTTCAGGCCCTTGCCCACGTCGCGGTCGCCGATGGCGTCGACGTCTTCTTTTTCATTGCGGGGGTCGCGCTTCTTTTCGTCGTTGGCGCAGAGAGAGGGAGGCAAACCGATCACGAAAGCTACGAAGAGTACGATGTGTCGGAGACGCAACGTCTTCATGCCGGAAATCCTCCTCCTCAAAGAATCGTGGACTCGGGGGAGCGGCAAACTGTTTCGGTAGAGTCCGTCCAATCTTATCGTTCCATCAGTATAACGGTTCGGGACGCTGGGGTATAGTTGGAATTTGCCTCCGGGGCGAGAATTTGCATCCGGGGACGCGCTTTGGGGGGTCATGAGCGACTTATCGGCCTATCGCGACGAGTTTCCGGTCACCGAGAAGTATGTCTACTTCAACCATGCGTCGGTTTCGCCGCTGCCGCGGAGGTCGGCGCAGGCCATGCAGCGTCTGGCGGCGGAGGTGATGGAGCACGGCTCGACGGGGTATCGCGGCTGGGACGAGGCTTACGACGGCGTACGCCAGGCAGGGGCGCGGCTGGTGGGGGCGGCGCCGGAGGAGATCGCGATCCTCAAAAATACTTCCGCGGGACTGGCCGTGGTTGCCAACGGCCTCGACTGGCGGCCGGGTGATGTGGTCGTTGGCATCGAGGACGAATTCCCCGCGAACTACTTTCCCTGGGCGCAGTTGGAGCGGCACGGAGTCAAGCTTCGCTGGCTGAAGCTCGACGGCGGGCGCATCGGGCTCGACGAAATCGATCGCGCTTGCGAGGGCGCGCGGCTGCTGGCGATCAGCTTCGTGCAGTACGTCAGCGGCTTTCGCATCGACCTCGATGCGCTGGGTGAAATTTGCCGCCGGCGCGGTTGTTTGCTGGTGGTCGATGCCGTGCAGGGGCTGGGGCCGTTTCGCGTCGATGTGAAACGCAGCGGGATTCATGCGTTGTCGGCGAGCGCCCACAAGTGGCTGCTGGGGCCCGAGGGGCTGGCGCTGCTTTACGTGGACCGCGACCTGATTCCGCATGTGCGCCCCGTGGAGTTCGGGTGGACCAACACCGTGGGCTGGCGGACCTACAGCCGCGACCCCGAGTTGCGCGCGGGGGCGGCGCGGTATGAGTGCGGCACGATGAATACGATCGGGTGCTTTGGGTTTCGCGCTTCGCTGGAGTTGTTTTTAGAAGCCGGCGTGGATCGCGTCGGCGCGCGCGTCGATCAACTGGCAGGCATGATTGCTTCGGGCGCGGTGGAGCGTGGTTATGAGTTGCTCACCTCGCGCGAGGGCGGCTCGGGCTCGGGGATTGTTTCCATTCGCAAGCAGGGCGTGGATTCGGCCGCGGCGGTTCGCAAGCTGGTCGAGAATCACGTCAGCGTATCGCCGCGCTTTGGGTGGATCAGGGCGGCGCCTCACTTTTATGCGAATGAAGCGGATGTGGCGCGGTTTTTGGAACTGCTGCCGTGAGCGTTCTTCCTTCGCTCTGCCTAACTGCGCCTAACACTCTACGACTGCAACATGCCCGGCCGCGGCGTAGGCAATGATTCGACGGTCACGCGTCACGAGTGGCGCCCCAAGCAGAAGCGCCGTCGTTATCAAAATCCGATCCGCGGGGTCGTTCGGCGGTTTACCCGGAAGCGATGACGATCGAACGGCGATTTCGGGCGAGAGGTCAGCAACGCGGACTCCGGGGGCCGCGAAAGCTTGTTGCACATAGACATCGGCCGCTATGCTCAGCTTCAACCGGCCAAGACCGCATAGGATTCCGATTTCCCACGCCGAGATCGGCGATAGATATAAGCCTCCATCAAGGCTAGCGCGGCGGATCTGGCGCTGAGCGGCTGGCAGCATTCTGGCCGCGCTGACGCTCCAGATCAAGGCACACGTATCCAGGAGAATCACGGCCGCTTTTTCTGGGCTTTCCACTGCACGCCGGCAGGCTTGGTCAAATCGCCGCGAATCTCGGCCAGCCCCTTAAGGCAGCCCCAGAACTCGTGTTCGCCCGATTCGATCGGCACGACCTTCACGTAGGGCCGCCCGTGTTTGGTCACCACGATTTCTGGCGCTTGCCGGTCGTGAACGCGCTTTACGATTTCGAGACAGTTCGCCTTGAACTGAGTCACCGGAATTTCAGGGGATTTGCGCGACATGAAATGGTCCACTTTCAATGACCATTTTACCAGAGCTGGCTACCAACGTTCTTCGGCTGCATAGAGCGGAAGATTGGGACTGTCGTTGGAGAACCTTTAGCGTGCCCGGGTGCGGACGCAGCACGCTACGCCCCGAGATTGGTGGCCATGGCCAGCCTATCTTTGCGGCGTCGCTAGAGAACCTTGACTACGTGGTAGACCACAAGCTTCGGCACGTCCTTGAACCAGTGCGCTGTGCCTTTGGGGATCACGATCACGTCGCCCTTGCTCAGCATGTGGGTCTCGCCGCCGCTGATTCCCGATCCGCGCATCTGGCCTGGCGACGTCGTTTTGCTGTCGACCAGGGTCCCGCCGGTCACTAACGTTGCGGAGCCTTCCATGATGTAGAAGACGTCGGTTTCGGTGTCATGGACCTCGGCCTGGCCGCCCTTGACGCGGCGGCTGATGCTGACCTTGTAGTTACTGCCGTCGGTGAGCGGGCCGCCTTTGCTTACGGCAGCCTGCACTTTGTCGTTCGGAATGTAAGTGACTTCGTCGGCGGCAGCCGCCGGTGCGGTCACCACGAGGGCCGCAAACAGCACCGTTGTCATCCAACGCGCATAACGCATGCTTGTCTCCTTGGGAATGCTCTTACTCGGACCGGGATGTTCGCGGCGCACAAAGCCGCCATCCGCCGCCGGATCGTAGCACAGCCGGCGGTATGCCGTCTTGGCCGCTGTACCTGGCGCGCGAATAGGATCGCCACCGGCTCGAAATTTAGCCGCTGTTGGACCTACGCCGTTAACGCCCGTGCAGCGAGCGCACCAGTTTGGTGGCCACCCAACGCGGCGCCAAGCGCGTGGAGAACGCCCCAAGTTTGTTTCCGAAGCCGACTACAACGAGTCTCTTCCTTGCCCGGAAGCCGCGATAGCCTTGGCGCGCGACTTCGGATGCGTCCATTGCGAATGTTTTGAACAGCGGCGTGGTTTCCATTTCGGCTTCGGCGGCGAAGCCTGTGCGCGTTGGGCCGGGGCACAGGCAGGTGACCGTGACCGGCTCGCCGCTGAGTTCTTCCGCTAACGCTTCGGTGAATGACAGAACGTAGGACTTTGTGGCGTAGTAGACCGCCATGAACGGGCCTGGCTGAAACGCCGCTGTCGAGGCCACGTTGAGAATTCCGCCGCGGCCACGCTCGCGCATTCCGGGCAACAGCAGGCGGCAGAAATCTGTCAGCGCCAGCATGTTGAGCTGGATCATTTGACGCTGGCGTTCGAGGTTGATTTCGGCGAAGGAGCCGTGGACGCCGAAGCCCGCGTTGTTGACCAGCACGTCGACGGTGAGTCGTGCTTCGCGCAGGTCGGCGTCGAGCGCCTCGGCGGCGCCGGTTTCGGATAGATCCTTGGCGAAAACGCTGACCCGCACGCCGTGGCGAGTACGAAGTTCCCGCGCCAGATCCTCGAGCTTGGATTGGCTGCGCGCTACCAGGATCAGATTGGATTTGTTTTCGCTGAAGACCCGCGCGAGTTCGCGGCCGATTCCGGAAGAAGCTCCCGTGATGAGGACGGTTTCCGGTTCGGGGGGCATGCTTTCAGGATAGACGATGTTTCTTGGGTTGATTGTGTTGGCTGGTCACATCGCGGGCTGATCACGCCGACATTCGTTTGCCGCGGCAGATTGTCAGGCGGCTGACTATGCGGCGCTCGACCGTCACCTCATTCCATTGCGCGTCGACTAGCTTGAAGTTGCCTTCTTCAATCCCTAGCAGGGCGATGTCGGCCGGTGCGCCGATTTCGAGCGAGCCCATTCCGGGCAGGCGGTTGATGATTTTCGCCGGAGTGGCGGTCGAGCGCGCGACTATGTCGTCGAAATCCATGCCCAGATAGAGCATCTTCGTCATCGTCGTGGGCATGTCGAAAACGGGGCCGTTGATCGATGCCTGGTAGACGTCGGTGGAAATCGTATCCGGCAGGAAGCCCTCGGCCAACGCCTTGCGGGCGATCTCGAAGTTGAAGCTTCCCGCGCCGTGCCCGATGTCGAACAATACGCCTCTCTGCCGCGCGGCAAGCACGCTGGGCTTAATTTTGCCGTTTGCATCCAGAATGCCCAGCGTGTGCGTGTTGTAGCAGTGCGTCAGCACGTCGCCGGGTTTCAACAGCTCCATGACCTGATCGGTTTCGGGCGGCGCGAAGCTGACGTGGAGCATCAGCGGCAGCTTGAATTCGTCGCACAACTCGCGGGCGACTTTTAGAAAGTCGAACGTGTAGCGGCCGGCCATGTTCGCGCCGACTTGATACTTTACGCCGAGCACGAAATCGCGGTTGGCTTGCGCGGCTTCGCCCGTGCGCTTCATGTGGCGGCGGGCCCAGCGCACCGGGTCGTCGTCGGGATTGCGGTTCGAGGGGTAGAGAAACACGTAGCCGAAGATCCGGCACTGCGACGGATCGACGACGTACTTGCGGAATGCGTCAACTTGCAGGCCGTCAAAGGTGCCCGCGTCGACCATCGTGGTCACTCCCGAACGCCGCGCCAACGGGTCGGGTTCGATACCGAAGCTGAATCCGTGGTAAACGTGCGCGTGCAGATCAACCAGACCGGGCGTGACGTAAAGGCCGCCGGCATCGATCACGTCGATTCCCTGCTCTTTCGGAATCGTGGGCTCGATGGCGGCGATCTTGCCGTCGCGTATCGCCAGATCGGCCTTTTGCCGGAAGTTGCGCGCGGGGTCGCGGATCTCTCCGTTTTGGATGAGGATTTCGTAGCGCGGTGGAGACTGCGCGCGCGCGATCGCGGCTGCCAGCGGCAGAGATGCCAGCGACTTGACGAACGTGCGGCGTGTGTTGCTAGTGGCCATTAACTGTGCCTTCCGGGTGGTTGCATACAGTCGCCCTGGCCTAGACCTTCATGCTTCAGCGGCCATTTGTTTACCGCGGCAGATCGTCATGTGGCTCTTGATGCGCCGCCCGGTTTTCACTTTGTTGTTCTGCGCGTCGACCAGCTCGAACTCGCCGCTCTCGATCGAAAGCAGCGCGAGATCGCCAGGTCCGCCGACCTGTAGCGTTCCCAGTTTCGGAACCGGCCCCACGACTCGCGCCGGGTTCACGGTGGAACAACGTAGCACGTCATCGAAGGACATGCCGAGATGAAGCAGCTTCGACATGGTCGTCGGCATGTCATAGACCGGGCCGTCAACGTTCAGGCTATAGATGTCCGTTGAAATCGAGTCCGGCAGAAAGCCTTGATCCAGCGCCTTGCGCGCGACCTCGAAGTTGAAGCTGCCCAGCCCGTGCCCCACGTCGAACAGCACGCCGCGGAGCCGCGCTTCGCGCACGCTTTCGCGGATCTTGCCGGCCTGCGGATCGACGATGCCGAGCGTGTGCGCATTGTAACAATGCGTAACGACGTCGCCCGGCCGCATCAACGCCATGACCTCGTCGGTTTCGGGCGGCGCGACGCTGATGTGCGTGAGCAGCCGTAGCCGGTATTTGTCGCAAACCTGGCGCGCTAGCTTGAGGAATTCCAGACTGTGGCGGCCGTTCATGTTGCTGCCGATTTGAACCTTGACGCCGAGGACGATATCCGGATTGTCGGCGGCGGCGCGGCCCGTGCGGTCGAGTTGGTTTCGCACGTATTCGACGGCGTCGATGTCGGGGTTGCGGCTGCTGGCGTAGAGATAGACGAATCCGAAAATGCGCGCCTGAGAGCGCTCGACGATGAAACGCCGGAAGCCATCCACGTCGGGATGAGCGAACGTGCCGGCGTCAATCCAAGTGGTGGTTCCGGAACGCGCCGCGATCGGGTCGGGCCAGATGCCGTTGCGCAAGCCATAGGCGCAATGCGTGTGCAGATCGACCAGCCCCGGCGCCACCAGCAACTGTTTCGCATCGACCACACGCCAGGCGGAAGCGGCGGGAATTTCCGTTGCGATCTCGGCGATCCTACCGTCGCGCAACGCGATGTCGGCGCGCGCGCGAAGGTTGCGGCTGGGGTCGACTAGCTCGCCGTTCTGGATCAGCAGATCGTGGAACTGCCGGCGTCGTTGGCCCAGCAGCGGTGTGGTCAACGCGGCCGCGCCGAGTGCTTGGACGAAGGTTCTGCGGCTGAGATTCGATGGGTTCACGGGCGCTCTTGTTGGTCGATTCTCCGCTTTTGCTCGGGGAAAAGCAACTGCCGGCGCGGCGAGGTCTTCTCCGTACTGGCGTCGCCGGTACGGTTTGCGGCCGGCATCCGCTTGGCGACGCATCCAGGCACTTTCGTTGCGGGCGGGCCGCATCGCCCGCGGCGTCTTCGGATTGCTTGCCGCTTGCGGTGTCATAATAGACTACTTGCTACTACGCGTCCGGGCGCGGATAGCGTCTTTCAACGGCGCAGGCGGCGGCGTTTGAAGAAGAAGGATCCGTGGGAGGTTTGATGAAACTGGCCGGTAAGCATGCTCTGGTGACGGGAGGCGGAAGCGGCATCGGCCGCGGCATCGCCGAGTGCTTTGCGCGAGAGGGAGCGCAGGTAGTCATTGTTGGCCGTACTGCCGAGAAGCTCGAGGCCGTGCGCAAAGCAGCGGGTGACGACGGGGAGCGGATTCTTCCCCGCGTCGCAGACGCCAGCGATCGCGCGAGCGTCGACGCAGCCGTCGCTTGGGCTATCGAGCAGCTCGGCTCGATCGACATTCTCGTCAACAACGCCGGCACCAACGTCGCACGCCGGTCCATCAAGGAACTCTCGCCCGAAGATTTCGAGTTGATGATCAACACGAATCTGAACGGGCCGTTCTATTTCGTGCACGCCGTCATTCCGCAGATGCGTGAGCGCGGTGACGGGTTGATCATCAACATTTCCTCCACCGCGGGCGTGCGGGTGAGCGAGCTTGCCGGCGGCGGTTACTCGGCTTCGAAGTTCGGCCTGGCGGCGCTGAGTTTGCAGATTGGCTACGAAGAGGGCAAGAACGGCATTCGCTCTTGCATGATTTGCCCCGGCGAGGTGAATACGCCGATTCTCGACAAGCGTCCCGTGGTGCCGGATGCGGAGCGGCGCGCCCGCATGCTGCAGCCGGAGGACCTTGCGCAGGCAGCGCTGCTGATTGCGACGCTGCATCCGCGGGCGACGATTCCTGAAATGATTATTACGCCAACGACTCAGCAGTTCGGCTGATTAGCCTTCTCGCTGGACGCCGCGCTCGCCGCACCGACCCCACCGATCGTAGCGATGGTTCGCGGGTGTGGACCGGTTCCGATTACATCTTGAAAACTTCGTCCCAGGTCATCTCGCGCCCCGCGTCGATGGCCATGCGCGCCATGATCGCCGTCAGCGTGCTTTCGGCGGCGAATACCGCGGAGTTCTCGGCGGGAACCTGTCCTTGAACACCCTTGATGAAGTGATCGACAACGTCCTGGTTGATGTTGTATTCGGTCTTCTTCGTAAACGGCTCTTTGCCCTCGACTTGAATCATGTAGCCGCCGCGTGAAGTGGAGATGACGCCCTTGGTGCCGAAGAAATACTCGCCGACGTCGCGGTAGCGGCCGTTGGCGAACTGATTGGCCGAGTGCGAGTAGACGCGCCCGTCGGGCAGCTTGAAGCTCACCGAAAGCGAGTCCATGATGTCGCCGATATCGTTGCGGATCGCCCGCGCTCCGTAGCCGTTGACCGAAGCCGGGTGCACGCCCGTGAACCAGTTGACGACGTCGATGTTGTGGCAATTTTGCTCGACCAGAATATCGCCCGAGCGTTCTTTATAGAAGAGCCAGTTGAGCACTTTTTCGTCCGCGGCGGGGTGGCCGCTGCGGCGCGGCAGGTCGCCGCCGATCCAGGCCGAGCGAATCATGCGGATGTCGCCGATCTCGCCGTTCTTCACGCGATCGTATGCTTCGCGGTAGTCCTTACCCCAGCGCTGCTGGAAGTCGACCATCACCATCTGGTTGGGTTTTACCTTTTTGGCGGCGGCTAAAACGCGCCGCACGCCGGCCGGGTCGACAGCGACAGGCTTCTCCATCAGAATGTGCTTGCCGGATTCGACCGCCATCTCGAAATGCTCAGGGTGCACATAAGGCGGCGTGGCGATGTAGATCGCATCGATGTCGGAGTCGAGAATCGCCTTGGCGCTTTTGTAGACTTGCGCTTCTTTCGCGGGCAGCGCCTCCTGGGCGGCCTTGATCTGGTCGTCGTAGATATCCGCGATGGCGTTCAATTCAACCTGATCGCTGCGGACGAAATACTGGCCGATGTTCGAGCCGCGGCGGCCCACGCCCAGGATGCCGAGCTTGACTTTGGAGTTCTGCGGCGTGCCGTAGACCGATTCCGGCTTGATGATGGTCCATGCGGCAGCGGCCGCCGAGGCGCCTGCTACGAAGTCCCTGCGTGTTCTCTGCTGGTCGCTCATAATTTCCCCTCGTTTCATCGTGGAAAGATCCCCTCAATCATAGAGAACGCCGCCGTCCGCGGCAAACGGCCGAATCGACGCGAGAACCCGCTGCCGAAGCTGGTCCGCCGCGGCTGCTCGTTGTCAGAGCCTCCGGTCAGCAACGAGCAGTTCGGGCCGCCGGCGGCAGATTCTCAAGCGTCGTATTCGGCGCTTTCGATCCGGCCGCGAAAGTATTCCAGCTCAAGCTGCGGGAAATGCCAGACAACCCGCGCTTCCAACGGAATGCGAAAGCCGTCGCGCAACGCGTACTCGCCACAATAGGCGCTCCACGGCCGTCTTCGGTAACCGCCGTTCTGGGCTCGAAAGCGATCCGCATCGATACGATAGATCATCCCCTGATTGTCGAACCTGAACTTGACCGAAACCTCCCGGCCTTTGTCGCTCAACACCGCAAGAGCCGAAGACTCGTCCACGGGCCGCCAACTGAGCCGCCCGTCGGGCACGAGCGCCGTGGGGTACCAGATCGCCTCGGCAAGATACCGCATCATCTCGCCCTCATCCATCTCGGGCCCTGATGCATTGGCGACCGGAACAACTCCCAGCAGGCGCGCGCGCAAAATGCCGCAACCGTTCTGGTAAGCATCCATCACGCGGACCGAGAGCAGAGGGCCCATGCGAATCGTCGCGCTCCAGACGAACCCTGGCGGGTTGGTGACCACGTCTTGCTCGGCGGTGAAGGGCTGCCACTTTTCGACTTCCTCGCCTACACGAAAAACTCCGGACTGAGTGAACCGCGCGCGCCGCACGCGCCGGCGATTTTCTGGAATCACGGCCGTAAGATAGCGACGCACCGGCGCGGGCAGGTTTTCGAATTGCGATGCGGATATGGGTTCTTCATGCTCCTGCCCGGCAACCACCCACTCGCCCGCGCTCGATCCGGGCGGCTGTCTCGTCTGGAGATTTAGCGGTTCGCCCGTGAACATCGACGCCGGCAAACGCTCTTTCAAGAATCCGAATACCGATCTCGCAAACACGTCGCACCTCCCGCCGACCCGGCCCCAGCACCAGGCAGAATGGCCCGCAGGCGGCCGAAAGCTTCTCTCTTGTGGGAATTGCTATTGCACGCGCCGTTCCGATTCTCTTGCCGGACCGCTTCTTTTGCCGGACTGAGCGACTCACGACGACTCGGCAGTAGGGCCGTCCGCACAAAGCAGACAGTCCGGTAAAGAAGCGGCGTGATGCTGGTCAGGAGATCATCAACGAAGTGGGGGAAATCCCCCAGCTTTGCGTGCTCTTCCGATGCTGCGGAGGCGCCGCTACTGGCGCGCTGCGTCCATCATCTGCTGGCGCTCAAAAGTCCAGCGGCAGCCGGAAGGCGCTTCCGCCGTGCGCCGAACCGCCTCGGCATCGCCAAGCGAACGGTAGAGCAGGATGAGATTGTTGCGCGCGTCGAAATTGCAGGGGTCGGTTTCGAGCGCCTTGTGGAAGGCCGCGTCGGCATCGCTGGGTCGGCCCAAAAGATAGAGCGCGGCTCCGCGGTTTGCCTGGATCTGCGCGTTCTCCGGGTCGATCGCCGCGGCATTATCAAACGCAGCCAAAGCTTCCGCTGGGCTGCCGGTTTGAAGGTGCAACACGCCGAACTCTAGCGCTACATCCGTGTTACGCGGCGAGAGTTGCCGCGCCTGATTGAGCAGCGCGAGGCGCTCGGGCACCGCCTCTGGCCCGTTTGCCGCGAGCGCCCGCGCCAACTGAATCTTCGGCCGCACCTTCGCCGGCGACTTCGCGACGGTGTCGCGCCACAGCGACTCCTCGCTTTGCCAAACGCGGCTGCGGCCAAAACTGCAGGCCGCTAGCACGAACGCTAGTCCAACGACGCCAAAGCGCTTTATGGTCGTCGGCGCGGCGTTCAGCGCCCGGTCGAGAACGAAGCCCAAAAACAAACTGAAGCTGATGAGCGGCAGATACATGCGACGCTCGGCGATCAGGTCGGCCAGCGGCGCAATGCTCGAAGTCGGCGTCAGCAACAGCAGCCCGCCGAGAAACCAGTAGAGATGGCGCTGCTTCCGCAGCCCCCATATGGCAACGCCGACAGCGGCGACCAGGCCCAGCCAGGCGACGAGCGTTGTGGCGTCGAAGCGGGTGGAGAGTGCGAAGTCGCGGTCGAAATTCAATCCCACGGGAAGCACTACCAATCGCGCGTATTCACAAAAGCTTCGGGCCTGTGTAAGCAGATAGGTAAGGGGCGTGATTTCGCCGAGACCGAAAGCAAAACCCGATCCGGGCGTTACCCGGCCAGCGTAGAAAAGCCGCGCCGCGGCCAATGCGACCACAACCAGCATGGCGCCAATGGGCCATGTAATCCGATGCCAGTTTCGAGGCCGGTGATTCCGTAATAACCACTCCCATCCGAGCAGAAAGAGGGAAAAAGCCGCCGCCTCTTCCTTGGAAAGCATTGCAGCCGCGAACCACGCCACGGCCAGAGCCGTTTTATCCTCGAGCCAGGCCTTCCAGCACAACAGGCAAAACAGCGCGGCCAGCAGCGTCGCGCGCGCAAACACGTAGGCGACGGCCTCCGTCTGCAGCGGATGAAGCGCGAACACGACGACGGCCCACGCCGCGGCTTGCTCAGTGGGAAGTACGCGCCGGAAGACCGACGCCGCCAACCAGCAAGCGGCCAGGTGCAACAGTATGTTGACCGCGTGGTAACCAAGCGGATCGCCGCCTCCAACCTTGTAGTTGAGCCAGAAGGTGAGGTAGGTCAGCGAGCGCGTTTGTTCAAGACGGAAAACCTGCCACCACGCCGAAGGCGAAGTGACCGCGGGATCGGCAAGTAGCGCATAGTCGTCGAAATGAAAAGTGGAGCCGAGCGTCGTGCCGAAAGCCGCCAGAGCAAGGCCGATGGCAAGCACTCGGGTGTAAGAGAGCATGGGAAACGGACCGCGACACCAAGTCTAGCCGAATTCCGGGCCGCGACGGAACGGCCGTCGTTCCCTTCCCCGCGCATGCTGACGAGCGAGCTCTCATCGCGGACGATGACGCGACCGCCCGGCGTGCGCGAGTCCTCACATCAGAGCTTAGGGACGGCGTGATACGATTATTTTTTACCCTCAGATCGCCCGGTCAGCCGCTTGTTGGACCGCGCGCCTGCCGTTCTCCAATCATCGCCCAGTCATGCCTCTGAAGACACGCACGCGAGTCCTGCTCCTGGTTCTATCAGCGGCAATCCTGCTGCCGATGCTGTTTCTACTGCGCTATGGCGGGTCGCCGCAACTGCGCTGGCGTCTCGATCTTGTGCGGCTCAAAACACTGGGCGCCATTCCCAACGAAGGCTGGTACGACATAGCCCGCCGCATGCTGCCTGACCGATTCGGCGGCCAGGCATTTGTGGACGTGGAGATCGTCAATCCGATGCCCTCAACCGAGGACATCGAGGCGGGTACGCGGCTGTACGATTTGCAATGCGCGCCGTGCCATGGCAGCCGCGGCGAGGGTTTTTCCGGTCCGCCGCTGGCTGAGCGCAATTTTGCGCGGCGCGCGTCCAACAACTATGTATTCGAAACCATCGCCCGCGGCCTTCCCGGCACCAACATGCCCGCATTCCCCCTCGCTGCTTCCGAGCTTCTGCGGTTGACCGCATTCGTGCGCCAGATGGCCGATAAAGCCGCCGAGCATGCCGCGGCGACTTCCATTTGTGAAACGTGCAAAGCGATCGATGTGACCTACGATCGGCTCGCCAACGCGGACCGCGACCCCAAGGATTGGATTACCTACTCAGGCGCCTACCAAGGCCAGCGCTTCAGCGCGCTGCGGCAGATCCATCGCGGAAACGTTTCCGGGCTGCGCCTGAAATGGGCCCACCAGATGCCGCGCGCGAGCGCCGGACTCCAAACCGTTCCCTTGGCGATCGACGGCGTCTTGTTTCTGACCGGACCCGATAACGAAGTGCTGGCGCTGGACGCAGCGACGGGAAAAGAGCTGTGGGTCTTTGGCCGCGCGGTGGCCGATTCGACGCGGCTCTGCTGCGGCCGCAACAACCGCGGCGTGGCCGCGCTCGGCAATCGCATCTTTCACGGCACGCTCGACAATCACCTGATTGCGCTCGATATGACGAACGGCGACCCGCTGTGGGACGTCACCGTCGCGGATGTCGCCGATGGATACTCGATGACGGGCGCGCCGCTCGCTCTCAACGACAAGATCATCGTTGGCATTGCCGGCGGCGAGTTTGGAGTGCGCGGTTTTCTGGACGCCTATGATCCCGCGACCGGCAAACGCCTGTGGCGATTCCAAACCATTCCGGGCCCTGGCGAAGCGGGCCACGAAACGTGGGAAAACGACGCCTGGCAAACCGGCGGCGGCACCACCTGGGTGACTGGCTCGTACGACGCCGAGCTCAATTTGCTGTATTGGGGCGTCGGCAACCCCGGGCCGCTCTTCGACGGCGATGTGCGGCCGGGCGACAACTTGTACACCGCTTCGGTGATCGCGCTCAATCCCGATAACGGCGAGTTGCAGTGGCACTATCAGTTCGTTCCGCACGATACCAACGACTGGGACGCCGCGCTGGTTCCCGTGCTCGCCGATCTCGAGTATCAGGGCGCGCCGCGAAAGCTGATGCTTTGGGCGAACCGCAACTGTTTTTACTACGTCCTCGACCGGGAGAGCGGCCAGTTTCTTCAGGCCACGGAGTATTGCAGGCAGAACTGGAACGACGGCTTCACGAAAGAAGGCCGTCCGATACGGCGTCCGGATTCATCGCCCAGCGATGAAGGAAACCTGACCTATCCCGGTCCCTTCGGCGGTTCGAACTGGTATTCACCCGCGTACAATCCCACGGCCAAACTTTACTACGTGAACTACCGAACCGACGATTACGTCATCCGGCGGACACCCGGCGAGTTTTCGCGCGGAGCGCCGTATCACAGCGGCGAGGCGAAGGTGACGCCCGATGCGAACAATTCCGGCGGCGTGCGCGCGATCGACGCCGCCAGCGGCAGGATCGTTTGGGAACTGCGCAAGGAGCGCCACAGCCGGGCCGGCATTCTCACAACCGGCGCGGGGCTTGTGTTCACCGGTAATGGAGACGGGACCTTGCTGACGCTCGACGCGTCCACGGGCGAGGTCATTGCGCGGCTGCCCCTGGGTGGCGCGATCGATGCCGGCCCGATAACCTACGTTTACGAAGGCAAGCAACAACTGGCGGTGTTGGCCGGCGGCTCGCTGTTCGTGTTCGAGGCTGCCAACTGAGCGCGGGATCGAGCGAGCGGCGCACTGGTCGAACCAACGCGGCGCGCGGCGGCTCACAGCATCCCCCGCGACCCAAGCGGAGTCATGCTACTGTTCTAGGGATGCGTGGGGTAAAAACAGCCGCTCGAGCCGTAACGAAAAAGAAATCGCAGGCCGCGGCCAAGCCACGTACGGCCGCCGAACGGAAGCTGCGCGTCGCCGCGATTCTGCGCCGGCTCGACAAGGATTACCCGAACGTCAAGTGCGCGCTAAACCACAGCACGGCGTGGGAATTGCTGGCGGCGACGATTTTGTCGGCGCAGTGCACCGACGTGCGCGTCAACATCGTGACACCAGGGTTGTTCCGAAAGTACCCTACCATCGCCGATATGGCCGCCGCCCCTCCGGCGGAGTTGGAGCAGGAGATCAAGACGACCGGCTTCTTCCGCAACAAAACCAAGTCGCTGATCGGTGCGGCCAAAAAAACGCTTTCCGATTTCGGAGGCAAAGTTCCGGACAATATGGAGGAAATCCTGTCGCTGCCCGGCGTGGCACGCAAAACCGCCAACGTAGTCTTGGGTAGCTGGTTCGGGAAGGCAAGCGGGGTCGTCGTCGACACCCACGTGCATCGCATCACGCGGCGGCTCGATCTCACGAAGGCCGACGACCCGAAGAAGATCGAACAGGACCTCATGAAAATCCTGCCGCAGGATCGCTGGATTCAGTTTTCCCATCAGATCATTCATCATGGCCGTAAGATCTGCATCGCGCGAAAGCCGCGCTGCGCCGAGTGCAGCCTCGAAGACCTCTGCTACGCGAAGGACAAGACGGTCTAACGGCGTGGCCCTCTGTTCCCTCGTGCCGGCAGCCGGCGCTCCGCCAGCAGTTTTCGCTAACGTAGAGTCCTAAAACATGCTCAAAGAATTCGCACGCTGGGCCGTCGCCCTCGGCCCATGGGGTATCTTTCTGGTGTCGCTGAGCGATTCGGCGCTTATCCCCATGCCGCAAGGCGTTGATGCGCTGCTGATCGCACAGGCGGTCGCCGCGCCGTCCACGGCATATTTCGCGGCTGCGCTCGCCGTCGTCGGCTCGGTGCTGGGATCGTTGATTCTCTATTACCTGGCGCGGCGGGGCGGTCAGGTCATGCTCGAAAAGAAGGCGTCCAAGAGCGGCGTCGAAAAGATGCGCCGCCAGGTCGAAGAGTACGGCGCGATGGTGCTGTTTCTGCCGACGGCGCTCCCCCTTCCGCTGCCGATGAAGCTGTTCGTCATCGCGGCCGGCGTTTTCCAGATGCGCTTGACGGCGTTCTGCGCCGTGCTGCTGGTTGCCCGCTCCATTCGTTATTTCGGCGAAGCGTACATCGGCGTTCGCTATGGCGAACAGGCCACTACATTCCTCAAGGAGAACGCGCTGTTTGGTCTTGGGATTGCGCTGGCGATCATCGCCGCGTTCTACGTCGTTCACCGCTGGAGCACGTCGCGCTTAAATCAGACTTAACGGGGTGAGCGCGGCGCTTCACTTACCGCCTGCGTCGAGAAGTGGACATAGCTGAACGTTTCGGGGATGTGCGAATCGTAGTGGCCGTGCTTGTTCCAGGTCCAGCCGGCCGCCCGTTCAAGCTTCTCGCCTGCCGCCGTGAAATGCTGAAAGCGCGAGCAATCGATTCTCCAGACGTCGCCATCGCCGGGCGGCAATGGACGTCCGTCGGCCAGCAGCCGCAAGCCTTCCCACGGCAGCGCCAGCTCCACGCTCCAGCCGCGATCGGTGTCCGAGCTGTCGTTGAGCGTGCCATCGACGTGTACGGCGTGCCGCAGGCCGGGGAAATCCCAGTCCAAGAAGCCCAACGCGCTCCTCGCGGGTGCTTGTGCCCGCCCACGCCCTCCAACGTTGCCACGTTGGCTCCCTTTACATCCCAGTCTTTGGGCTCGTACGGACCGCCTGACTTCAGCGCGTCGGGCCAGATCCAAAACACTTCATAGATGGTATTCAGCGCGTTGATTTCGAATTCGTAATAGGCGCTCTCACCCGCGATAAAAACCTCGACGTCGTTGTCGCGGTAGATTTTCGAATCGCGTTCGGTGAGCGTGGCGCCGACGTTCGTTTCGGGAACGGTGAACCCGATGTAGAGATAGCGGTCGTCCCAAAGCAGCGCGACGCGGGTGTCATGCCAGGCCGGCTCGCCCGTGACGATATCGACGAACGGCTGCGAGCGCGGCGCTTTCTGCCAGCCCGGTTCGTCGAGCCGCCCATCCAACCCGATGACGCCGGCAGTGCGGTAGCTCGTGTAATGCTCCAGTGGCGGATCAGCAGCGCGGCTCACAGCGGCGTTGAGAACAGTCAGGCAGGCCAATAGGAGCAGGATTTTCATGATTATTAGATTGCCCCAAGCACAAACACGGCCTGACGAACGATGCACTCTGGCACGACGCTAGCGGGCGTGCGCGACGGCGAGGGTAATTTCATAGAGCATTTCCACATAGTCCTGGAACGGTTTTACGTAGAGGTACTCGTCCTTGCCGTGTATACCGCCGCTGAGGTCCCATTCCGGGCGGGCGGGGCCGAAGCCATAGGATGGAATGCCGGCGGCGCGGAGTTGGGCCGAATCGGTCGCGCCGGTCGACATCCGCGGCAGCACGATCGCTTTCGGATAGCGCTCGCGCAGCACTTTCTCGAACGCGATAAACAGGTCGGAATCCAGCGGCGTCGGCGGAGCGGCTTTTCGCGTGACCGGGTGCGGAATGAGATCGATATTTGGCTCGTCGATAATCCGTTTCAGCCGCGAAAACAGCTCCTCAGGGTCTTCGCTCGGCAGCGCCCGAATGTCGACAGTGGCTTCGGCTTCCGACGGGATTACATTGCGGAGATACCCTCCTTGAAAAATAGTCGGCACGATCGAAGTGCGAATCATCGAATAATACACCGGGCTCAGCTCGCGCAGCTTCTCCTGTGTTTCGCGGCTCGGGTTGCCGCCAAGAACTTCCCGGAAGATGGCGGCCTCTTCCGGTGGTGAGTTTTCGGCCAGACGGCGGAAGTATTCGCGCGTCGTCTCGTTGAGCCCGACCGGAGTCTCGTAATCGAACAGCCGGGCGACGGCGCGCGCCAGTGTGCCGATCGGGTTATCCAGGCGCGGCACCGAGCCGTGCCCCGAAGTGCCCTTGGCTTTCAGGTCGATGCGGCGCGGAACTTTTTCGGCGGTCTGCACTTCGAAGCGCAGATAGTCGAACTGCTTGTCGAACACGCCGCTGCCTCCCTCGTTGACCGCGAACTCGGCATCAATCAAGTCACGGTGGTTTGCGAGCATGTAGTCAATGCCGTGATCGCCGCCGTGCTCTTCGTCGGCCACTCCCAGGAAGATCACGTCGCGGTTGAGGGGCACCTTGAGACGGTGCAGCAGCACCAACACTTGAAAACCTCCAACGACAACGCCCTTGTCGTCCGCCGCCCCGCGGCCGTAGATAATGCCGTCTTTCACGACTCCGCCGAACGGATCGAACGACCATTCCGCGCGCTCGACCGCCACCACGTCAAGATGGCCGAACAGCAACAGCGGCCGCTTCGTGCCGTTGCCCTTGACGCGCGCGACGATGTTGGCACGCCCAGGCGCGGACTCGAAGATCTGCGAAGCGATTCCCTCCTGGTCCAGCTTGTCCTTCAAATAGCGCGCGGCCAGAATTTCGTTGCCCTCCGGTTGCGAGGTGTCGAGCCGAACCAGGGCGGCAAGCGTGTCGAGGGCTTCGGCGCGAACGCTGGGCCAATCCGGCGTTTGCGCAACACCGGGCACTGCGACGCAAACAAACGCGAGGTATATATAGGTGGAGCGTATAAGAGGAGACATTTGCTCTATCAGAATAGCCCAGCGGGCGGACCCGATTGCGTCACAAGAATTTAACCCTGACCACGAAAATGCGATCGACCACGCGGCCTCACTCCGGTTTGTGGGACCCTCGCCCCTCCGCTTCACCCCGCTCTTGTTGCGCCAACCCGCGGTTGAAGCTCGCTCCAAAGCCGGTTGTCTGATGATAGACGTAGCCCTGCCAAGGATCTTGCCCTTGCATGCGCGGGTCGCCGGTCGCCTGCAGCTCGTCGGACAGCCGCGACCAGAGCTGCTGCTTGGCCGCGGCGTAAGCGGGGTCGCCGCCAAGGTTGTTGATCTGGTCGGGGTCGTCGGCGATCCGGTAGAGTTCTTCCTCCGGGCGCTTGCCGAAACACAATTCGTACTGCCGCGGAAAGCGCCGTTGGTTGACCGGGCCGGTCATGAATTCTTTCGTCGGACACGCATCGACGTCGCCATGGTAGGTCTTGTTCGAAGATACAAATTCAGCACCACCAGTCGGCCAGCGCTCGGGCTCGAAATTTCGAATATAGAGGTACTCCGCCGTGCGAATCGAGCGCATCGGATACGTTGCGCCGTCGGGACGGCACATCGTGTGCCGCTCGAATCCGGTGAGCGCGTGGTCGCGGGCGGCATCGATAATTCCCTGCGCCGTTGCCGTAAGCTGCGGCATCAGGCTGCGGCCAGTGACCTCCGCGGGTACACCGATGCCCGCCGCCTCCAGAAACGTCGGCGCGAAGTCGATGTGGCTGACAAAATCGTCCACGGTTCGGCCGCCGGCCACGCGTTCGCCCCAGCGCACCGCCAGCGGCATGTGCACCCCAGCCTCGTAGAGGTTTACCTTCGCGCGAGGAAACGGCATGCCGTTGTCGCTGGTCACGACGACGATCGTATTGTCGAGCTCGCCGAGTTCTTCAAGCCTTACGAGCATGCGCCCGACGTGGCGGTCAAACCATTCGATTTCGAAGTAGTAGTCGAGTATGTCGTTGCGGATTTCTTCCTCGTCGGGCCAGTACGACGGCACTTCGACATCGTTAGGGTTCTTGCCCGACTGTTTTCCGAAACCTTTTCCATACACCCTGTGCGGCTCGGTCGACCCGAACCAAAAGAAAAACGGCTGGCCCTCCGGCCGCTCGGCAAGAAAATCGTCGAAGTTCGCGGCGTAGTCTCGCGCGTCGATGCCGGCGGGAGCCTCCAGCTTTCGCGCGTTGTACTCCTTGCCGTTGGGGTGGCGCGTCAGCCCACCCGCCTGCCAGTTACCCGGGCCCCAAGGCTTGCCTGTGTATCCGGCGTGATAGCCGGCGTCTTCGAGCAGGTGTGTGACCAGAGGGTACTTCGGCGATAGCTGACCGTAGAGGACGCCGCCTTCCTCGACCTGCCAGATATGCCGCCCCGTCAGAACGGCGCTACGCGAAGGAGTGCACGAAGGGCACGCAGTGTACGAGCGCGTGAACAGAACCCCCTCGCGGGCCACGCGGTCAAACGCAGGCGTTTCTACAACACCGTCGCCGTACGCGCCGGCGTGCGGCCACGACTGGTCATCGGCAAAGCAGAACAGGATGTTGGGCCGGCGTGGGGGTTCGGAGCCGCAGCGCAGCATCGTCAGAAACGCGGGCGCGGCCGCCGCACGTTGCAGCCATCGGCGGCGAGTGGTCTTTTCACAGCTCATCCTCGCGATAGTATGTACCAAACCCGCCTCGCGGTTTGGACAACAGTAGGGGACTGCACCATGGATTCCCTGGCCACGGGCAGAGTCCTTGTAGGGGCGCAGCGTGCTGCGCCCACTCGAGTTTCGTCCAATTGTGTGAAAACCTCTGAAGGACGCAACCAGGAGGCGAATCACAAAGAGCAGCAGTGCAATTGGGTTGTGGGAGGCCCGTTCGCGGGCCCTGTCCAGCGCAGCCGGATTTTAGGACCGGTCGTTCCCGGCCGGTGTGCCGCAGCCTCCGCCGCCGAGCACCTTTCATGCGGCGACGCACCCGCTAGGCCGCGCGAACAACCGCAAACGTGTTTACGAGGACAACACGCCGCAGAGCGGCCCGGTGCTGTCGGCAAAACGCTCCACCGGGGCGCCGAAAGCGTCGAGCATCGAGACGTACAGATTGGCGAGCGGCGTGTCTTCGCCATACATCAAGTGGCGTCCGGTCAGGACGCGGCCGCCGCCTCGTCCGGCCATCAGGATCGGCAGATTGTGGGGATTGTGCGAATTGCCGTCGCGCAGGCCCGAACCGAACACGATCATCGAGTTGTCGAGGACCGATCTCTCGCCTTCCTTCATGTCGCGAAGCTTGCGCAGCAGGTAAGCGTACTGCTCGACGTGCCAGCGGTTGATCAACTGGTACTGGTGCAGCTTGTCTTCTTTCTTCTCGTGGTGCGACAGCGAGTGATGACCCTCGGTAACGCCGTCAACGAACGCGAAGTTGGCGTTGCTCACCGAGTTGCCGAACATGAACGTCGAGACGCGCGTCGTGTCGGTCTGAAACGCCATCGCCATCATGTCGAGCATCAGGCGGACGTGCTCCTGGCGGCTTTCGGGAATGCCCACGGGGCTCGCCGTTGGATCAAACGGCACGCGCGGCTTCCACTTGTTCTTTTCCGGGCGGCTGGCTCGATCGAGACGCGTTTCAAGCGACCGCACGACCGACAAATATTCGTCGACGCGCTGGCGGTCGGCCTGACCCAACTGCTTGCGAAGCTGCTTGGCGTCGTCGAGCACGCGGTCGAGCAACAGCATGTCTTGCTTGACGGAATCCTTCTGCGGCTGGCCGGCGCGAAACAGACGCTCGAACACAAGCCGCGGATTGAGTTCGCGAGCCAGCGGACTCGTAGGACTGCTCCAGGCGATGTGCGAACCGTACACGCGCGTGTAGCCGACGTTTTTGTCCACGCCGGTTTTCACTGTTTCGATCGCCAGCTCCAGCGACGGCAGCGGCGTCTGGTTGCCGGCGCTCTTCGCGGCAAGCTGATCCATCGACACGCCGTTGCAGTTGAGATCCACGCCGAGGGTTTTCGTGACCGTCGTGCAGGTAAGAAATCCGGACGTCTTGACGTAATGCCCTTCGCCGCCCTTGCTGCCCGCATTCCACAAGTTCGTCAGCACGAGCAGGTCGTCTTTGAGATCGGTCAGGGGCTCCAGTGTCGGCGAGAGCGCGAAATTGCGCCCCGCTGCCGTAGGAGTCCACATGTCGGCGTTGACGCCGTTGGGCATAAACAACACAGCCATGCGCACCGGAGGGCGCGTTGAATTCGAAGCCGCCCGGGCAACCGGGCCCATGGCCTCGAGCCACGGCAGCGCCAGCGACGCGCCTGCGCCGCGCAGCAAAGTTCGCCGGGAAATGCGCATCGAACTGGTCGCGTTACGGGTCGTCATCTTAGCGGTCACTGCGCGGCCCTCTCTTTCGTCGTGATACTTCCTGGAACGGCCATGCCGCCGGCCGTGCCCGGTTGATAGCGAAACGGCACGCTGTTGACCATTTCCAGCACCAGCGTGTGCGCGCTGTACTCGTTGGCTTCGACCTTCGCGGCGATGCTCTCGACCGTACAGCGGTCTTCCATAGTTAATCCACGGCCGAGCGCGTAGCCAAGCATCTTGCTGATCAAATTGCGCAGGAACACACCCTTGCGCTTAAACAGCACGGACTTGAGCTCCTCCGGCCCTTCAAACATTGTACCGTCAGGCAACTGCCCGCGGCTATCGATGGGTTTGCCGGCGTCTTCGGCCCTCCAGCGGCCGAGCACGTCATAGTTTTCGAGCCCAAAGCCGATCGGGTCGATGCGGCTGTGGCAGCTTGCGCAGACCGGGTTCTCGCGGTGCAGCGTGAGCCGCTCGCGTAGTGTCTGGGGCGCTTCGCCCTCGTGCGCCTCTTCGAGCTCGGGGACATTCGGCGGCGGGGGCGGCGGCGGCGTCCCCAAAAGACTTTCGAGCACCCACTTGCCGCGCAGCACCGGGCTGGTGCGATGCGGATACGACGAAACGGCCAGCACCGCCGCCATGCTGAGCAACCCGCCACGGCGCGCATCGGGCGGCAGGCACGTCGGCTTGGGCAACTGGCCCAACTTTCCCAGGTCGAGCCCGTAGTGCTTTTCGAGCTTCTCGTTGAGAATCGTGTAGTCGGAGTCGATCAACGACAGCAGCGACTGATTCTTGCTGAGAATCTCCTGGAAATAAAGGATCGGCTCGTAGCGAATGGCCGACTGCAGCTCGGCGTCATAGTATTCGGGAAACAGCTTCGCGTCGGGCTGGATGTCGCGCCCCAGTTCCCTGGTTCCCAGCCACTGTTCGACAAAGCGCTCCGCGAATTCGAGAGCCTTCTTGTCCTGCAGCATGCGCCGCACCTGCTGGCGCAGCGTTAGCGGATCTTTCAACAGGCCGGCGGCTGCCTGGCAGAACAGCGTGTCGTCAGGCATCGTGCCCCACAGGAAATACGACAGCCGCGACGCCAGCTCATAGTCGTTGACCGGCCGCGGCTCGGCTTTCGGATTCGGCTCCTCGATCAGAAACAGGAAATGCGGTGAGAGCAGTACGCCCTGCAATGCGAACAGGATGTGCTCGTCGAACGAGCCGCCGCGCTTCTGCGCCTTGCGGAACAGTTCGAGGTAGAGCTCAGTTTCACCTGCGCGCGCGGGGCGCCGGAACGCTCGCGGCAGGAAACTTTCGAGGATTCGGCGCGCGGCCTGCTCGGGCGTCACGCCGTCACCAGGTTCGACGATCAGGAAACTTTTGCGCGACCGCGGGTCGCTCGCGCCATAACTGAGCGCCTCTTTCGCCGCTTCGAGATATTTCTCGGCGTGCATCGGCGAGAGGAACAGCGTTTCGGCGGCATTGTCAAAACCCTCGCCACCGGCGCCGTCGGCGGGCAGCCCATGCGCGGCGTTGAAATGAATGTTGAGCAGATCGCGAACAGTTGCGGAGTACTCACTGCGATTCAGACGCCGGATCGGCGCCGGCCCGGGAGAGATGCCGTCCGCGCAGGCTGCGTCGAGCAGCGTCCCGTTGATCCAACTCACAAGTTGGTCGCGGTCTTCGGGCGGCGGCGCCGGCAACCCTTGAGGCGGCATCTCGTGATCGCGCACGCGAGCCATCGCCCGAAGCCATTTCGCGGGCGACTCCCGGATGCTTTCGACGGTTGCGAACCGGGTCAGGTCGAACCCGGCCTGAGCCGCCTCGCCCTGATGGCACGCCAGGCAGTGGGTATTGAGAATACCTTGGGCTTGGGAGAAAGAGCCGGAGTCGGACGCAGGCAGGGTCGCGGTGGCCCAACCCGCACAAAACAGGGTGAAGATGATGCTGCGACGTTTCAAGCTAGCTAACCGCCCCTGTAACAGAGTTTACGCGGTCATCCCGGCGGGCGCAATTCGTTACCGGTAGCTCATGCCTGCCGCGACGTCAAAGTCCCGCCCGGAGACATCCCATTGCCTCAACGCAGTTCGATGAAACGCTGGCCGGCTTCGAGTTGTGCTTCGATATCGGACCACAGGCGCTGAACGGTTTCCAGCAGCGCCTTAGTACGGCAGTTGCCGATGCGTATCCAAATGAGACGGGCTTGAGGTGAAGGTTCGCCCGCCTCGGGCGCGCTCGTCCATTCCGAAGCCAGCAAGAACAGAAAATCCTCATCTTTGCTAATAACGATGTAGTTGTTCTGGCGAGCGTATTCCCAGATCTCGGCATCCGTCGCGTCGCCTAAGCCAAGCTCTTGTACATGCTTGCACTCGACTTGCCGGGAAACCAGCCATCGCGCCAGGGCCGCGGGCAATTGGTTATCCACCAGGAACTTCACGACGCCTGGAGGACGGTGTGGTCCGTTTGATGAGCGGCGTACTCGATGGCCGCATAAATATCTTCCCGTTCAAGGAAGGGGTAGTCGGCGAGAATCTCATCCAGATCCGCTCCAGCGGCAAGAAGCTCGAGGATGTCGGTGACACGGATGCGCTGCCCACGAATGCAGGGGCGCCCCCCGCATTTGCCAGCCTCAACTGTGATACGTTTGAGCCGTTCGATGGTCATTATTTTCTGGTTCCGACATTCCTAGGATACGACGCGGAACGCCCAGCGGCAACAGCTCTCCCCCCCTGATCACAACGATATCCCGCACCGCGGTCAACGCGCCAAGGATGACGACACGGTCGGCACTCGATGTTGGCGGCAGGACGCCAGCAGGTCGCGAGACTGCGGAATCCAGCAGCGCAGTCATCGCCGGCGCGGACTTGGACACCGTCGTTGCCGCCCGGATCTGAACGGCACCTCTGTGGTTACAATGAAAATTCCACCTGGAGGCCAGCCCATGGAACCCATCGGCGACCACATTCGCGCCTACAACTTCCAGATCGAGATATCGGGGGCTGCGGTCGGCGTCGCCAAACAGGTCTTGGGATTGGACGGCGTGTCGAATTCCGGGCTGGGCGCCGGCGGCATACTGGCGGCCCGCTCGCCGGTCGAAGTGGCGGGGGCGGGTGCGCGCTTCGGCGGGCAATACTACGTCAACCCCGTGACACACACCATTGGAGGGAACTCATCGGCGGCGCCCGGCGCAACCGTCGTTCCCTTGCAACTGAAAGTCATCGTATTGGCGATGCGGCCCACGGATCACCGCGGCGCCAACGAGCTTTCTGTATGGTGGGGCCAAAAGACCTCGCCGCAGTTGGGACGCCGAAGCGTCGCGATCGTGCAGCGCGACGCGACAGGTCGAGAGTTGCGGCGCTACTCGATGGATGGCTGGCTCGTCACTTGGCAAGGGCCGCCCATTTTGCCGGGCCGTCCTGATCCGCCTCCGGAGGTTGCGCGAGTCGAGATCGCGGCGGCAAATCTGCGGCTAGGCCGCTAGTGTCCCGAGTCAGAAATTCTCACTCTCAATCCCCAGGACCAAACATGAGATTTCGGCTACCCGCTTCCTTCCATACGAGCAAGACTGTCCGGCTGCACACTTTCGCCTTCGCGACGCTGGCGATTGCCGGATCGGCCATCACCACGTTCTTCCGTGTGTACTCGGTGGACATTTTCTATTTCGATATATACTTCCCCATCGCCATCGGCCACTTGGTCCTGGCGGCAGCCAGCCTGTTCGGTGTGTTCGCCGTCAGTTGGACGATCTTTCAGGCGCTCGCCCGCCGCGGTCCTCATGAACCGCTCGGGCAAACTCACTTTTGGCTGACGCTTGCGGGGATACTGCTTTCGGTCGGATGTATGTCAGCCTTCACTGTGGGACTGGCTCGTTCCGCTGTATCAGCCACCAATGCGGCCACGCTCACCATGTATGCCCTATTTCTCACGCTGGGCGCGCAACTCGTGCTTCCGGTGGCCGCCTTGATGAGCTTCTTCCGTCCAAAAACGGATTGATCGGCGAAACCTGCCGCCACACTCAGCCCTTCTGCCGAATGGAATACAGGCGGCTCGCAGTCCGAATCAAAAGCCGGTCTCCCACGATCGCCGGCGTCGCCATAGCCATTTCCCCAAGGGCGTTGACGTGCAGCACCTCGAACGTCTCGCCCGCTGACAGGACGTAAGTGTCGCCCAGCTCGCTCAAGCAGAATACTTTGTCGTTGTAAGCCCAGGGTGACGAGGTGAACGCGCCAGCCTCACGCTCGACGCGTGCTTTGTAGTCCTGCTCGCCGGTCTTGGCGTCAAACCGGCCGAGGATTCCCTTGTCGTAGAGCACGTATATCGAATCTTTATAAGCCACAGGCGTGGGAATATAAGTACCTGCGCGCTCGACGGCCCAGGTCACATATTCGCTCGGCTTATCCCCCTCTTTGGTGGAAATATCGCCGGAGGCTCCCGGACGGATAGCAAATAATGGGCGCGTCTGGCCCGCGTCGAGATAGAGCAGCCCGTTGTAGGCGAATGGGCTCGGCGCGGGGTTTCCCGTCATCCCCGAGAGCCGCCAGAGTTCCTTGCCCTCCAGGTCGTAGCTGACGGTGATTCCCGGTCCGATGGTCACGACTTCGGTGCGCAGCTCGTTCGACCACACAAATGGCGTCGCCCAGCCCGAGTTGCGCGAGTTTGCGCCTCCGGAACCGATATCGCGAACTACCCGCCACAGTTGCTTTCCCGTCCGCTTGTCGAACGCGGCCAGGAACGGTTGCTTCTCGTTATCGTTCAGCACCAGCAGTTGATTCCCCACCAGCGCCGGCGAAGCGCCAGTTCCAAAATCCAGATAGATCGGAAACGCTTCGAGCGGTGCCGCCCAGACCTGTTCGCCATCGAGGTCGTAGGCATAGAGGCCGAGGTTGCCGATGTAGACGTACACGCGCTCGCCGTCGGTCACCGGGGTTTCGGACATAAAACTGTTCTTGCGGTGACGCCCGCCGGGAGGATGCCCGGCATGGATTTCCTTCTGCCAAACCACCTCGCCCGTTTCGATATCGAGACAATAGAGAAAGTAGTGCAGCACGACCTCGTCGGGCATCTCCATATCGCGGGCCACTGCTGTCCGGCTAAAATCTCTCACTGGCCGATAACCGGTGGGGAATCAA
>JBBDWJ010000180.1:0-27028 GCA_040902925.1 Bryobacterales bacterium
GCCGACTTTCAGTCGAAATCAAACCTACCGGCTTTAGCCGGTAGTTGTTCAGAGAACGGCGGCGGACAGCGGGCGTTACTCCGGCTTTGCGGGCTCGCGGCTGATTGGAAAACCAGGAGGAAGAAAAGCGCCTGCTCAAACCCACTTCAGCGCGCCCTGGCGCACGATCCAGATGTAGCCGACGATCAGAATCGCCAAAAACACCAACATCTCAATCAGACCGAACAAGCCCAGCACGTTGTACTGGATGGCCCAGGGGATGAGGAAGATCGTCTCGACGTCGAAGATCACGAACAGGATTGCCACCAGGTAGAAGCGGATGGAATAGCGGCCGCGGGTGTCGCTATCGGGGGCTATGCCGCATTCGTAGGCCTCGCTTTTGGTCCTGCTGGGGGCATAGGGCCGCACAAGCTGCGCGGCCAGCAAGGTCACGATGGGGAACGCGATCGCGATGGCCAGAAAAATCAGAATCGGGATGTAGCCGCGCGGCATAGCTCCCAAATATACCATGGCCGATCAACTGACGCTCCTCGAAGTCTTGTCTCATGCAAGATGAGCCTGAAGCGAGCCCGCGGTCGGCGAGTTGCCTGCTTTGAAAGCACCGGGGAGGTCGGGGCCGTGGAACCATGCGGGCGGCGCACCGGCCCGTGGCGGGTGAATCCAGATGCGACGCCTGCTAAATCAGGGAAGCCCGCCAACCGGGATGCGCTCGCTGCGCGGGCCGATGTGAATATGCGGTCCGGTCGACTGCCCGGGCACGGCGCTGCGAAACGCAATGAAAGGAATGTCCCAAGCCTGCAATAGCTCAACCAGGAACAGACCCTCGGTGTCGTCGGGATGAATGGGCACGTCGAGGCGGCCGGTATGGTCGAGTCCCATCGATTCGTGCAGCGCCGTGTAGCCGTCGGCGCTGACCGGCAACGGCGCGCCAAAGGCCTCCCAAAACGCCTGGTTCACCGCCGCGATATCGTCGTCCCAGAAGGGATCGCCGCCGGCGGACACGAAGGCCAATTCCTCGTCCTCGAGCTCATCCAGCCGTGACTCCGCGCGGGCCATCGACGACAGCTCTCGCACCAGCCGGGCGCGGGTTTCGGCCAGCTCGTATTGGCGGTCGGCGGCGCCGGCGGCTTCGTTGTCGGTTTCGAGCTGTTTGATGGGGATGGCGCCCGCCTCGACGCGGCTGCGCGTCAATGCAAGCTGATCGCGGGCCATCTCACGGAGTTGCTTGGCGGCAGCGAGCATCGCCGGCAACTCGGCTTCGGTCAGGTCGCGCTTGGTGAGCGTCTTGCGCAGCGTTTCGGCCAGGCGGGACTTTTCGAGGCTCTGCTCGGCCTCCGGTAGCGCCCTGCGGGGCAGCGCGCCGGCGTTGACCAACGCGCGAATGCGCTCCACCTCGGCATCTGTTTTTGGCGGGTCCGCCGTCTGCCCCGCCGAAGCTATACCCAGCGCGGCTAGTGTCAGCAGGCAACAAAAACGAAACAGAAAGGCCATGGGATGCTGTCTGTCATTGTACCGGCCGGTGGGCGCGGGCCCGGCGGGATGGGCGACGATTCGTCTCAGCTCCGCGCGGGTATCTCGCACCATACGCAGGCTGGTAAGATAAGAATCCCAATGACAGAGTGGGAAATCGCAGTTCAGGCGGCTCAGGAAAAGCAAGGCGAAGATATCACGGTCCTCAGGATAGGGCCCGAGAATTCTTTCACCGACTACTTCCTCATTTGTACCGGCAACAACCCTCGCCAGGTACAAGCCATTTCGGATTCGATCGAGGCCACCCTCAAGGGCGAAGGTGTGCGCCCGATCGGTATCGAGGGATATAGCGCCGCCGAGTGGATTCTGATGGACTACGGCGATTTCGTGGTTCATATATTCTCTCCGCAGTCGCGGCAGTTCTACGCGCTCGAGCGTCTGTGGAAAACGGCTTCCCGCGTGCGGCTGCCGGATAGCCAGGATTCCGGGGCGAACGGGCAAGAAAAACCCGTCCGAACGGCTCCGACCCCGCATTGAAAGTTCATCTGCTGTTTATCGGCAAGCCTCGCAGCCGCGAGGCGAACGCGCTCGCCCTGGAGTACGCCACGCGTCTAGGCCGGTACTGCCGCTTCGAGATGCGCCAGATCAAGGACGAAAGCGCCGCCGCTGGCTATGACCGCGCGTTGCGTGTCGTTCTGGACCCGGCCGGGGATCAGATCACGTCCCAGGAACTGGCGTCGCTGCTTGAAAAGGCCGGCCGCGACGTGGTCTTTTTCGTGGGTGGCGCCGAAGGGTTTTCGGACGCTTTCCGCGCCCGCGCCGACCGCTTGCTCAGCCTCTCGAAGATGACCCTGCCTCACGAGCTGGCGCGAGTGCTGCTCGCCGAGCAGATCTATCGGGCGTTCACGATTCTGGGCAACCATCCCTACCCGCGTTGAGGCCGGGCATCGCGGCGGTCTTATCCTCCGTTGCCGTTCCTCCAGCCGGTCCCGCCGGCTTCGCCAGGTTCTTGCCAAACAGAAAGGCCCGGGCGAGGAGAGCCCACCCGGGCCTGCTGGGGGACATCGTTATGGTTCCGCTGCTCCCCAGACGCACGAGGAACCAAGGTTGCGAGATCGATTACGACTTGGGGTTCTCGACCCGCAAGTTGTTGGTGACCGAGAAAACACCCGGCACCGAATTCGCCTGGATAAAGGCGACGTTCTTTTCCATCTCGCGTGACACTACGCCTTCCAACGTCACGTGACCGTTGTTCACGATCAGGTGAATCGGGCCGGTCGACTGCAACGCATAGCGATTCAACACGGGGTGTCCATACACCGCGTACAAAACGCCGCGCCGTATGCGGTTGTCAAAGCTCGACAGCGGCAACACTTCGATGTTGTTCTCGACCTGGTTGACGCCCTCAATGCGCGCCACTACGCGCTCGGCGGACGTCTTCAGAGTCGGCCGGGTCACCTCGCCGCTGAGGATGACCTTATCGCCGTCGATCTGGTACGTGAAGTTGTCGAACACGCTGTAGAACGGCAGCATGACCAACTCCTTGCGCACCTTGTTTGCCAACATAGCTGTCTCCGCCGCATCATGATCGGCGGCGGACGCCGCTATCGGCATCGCCATCAGTCCTAGAGCCAACACGGCCAATCCAAATCCACGAATCGTTTTCCTCATGCGAACCTCCTTGGACTCAAACACCATAAGTAAGCGGATACTTACTTAGATGTACGGCGCACGACTGGGTTGCATTCTTTTTTGCCGGTTTTCTTCTGCTTGTCGCAGATTGAGCTTGGCCTTTATTAACATCATTTAAAATCAGTGAGTTATGAGAATTTTGGCCTGTCCATCCAGATTTTGCGTTTTTCTCTTGCCGTCCCTTGATCGTGTGTGATATCACATAGATATCATTTAGATAAGCCCGGAGGTACGAAGATGAGGACTCACGAAGTCAAAGTAGGGGCTATCAGCGGCTGGCTGATGGCAAGTGTTTTGGCGGTGGTTTTGGCCGCCATCGTGTGGCTGGCGGTCCAGCAGCTTGTCGTCCCGGTCCTCATCTTGAGCCCGATCTGGGTTTTCGTGGTGGCGGGCTTCTTTACGTTGCAGCCGAACATGGGCGCTGTACTGGTGCTGTTTGGGAATTACAAGGGAACAGTCGCGACCAGCGGCTGGTGCTGGGCCAACCCATTGCTGAAGAAAATCAAGATTTCGCTGCGGTCGCGCAACCTCAACGGCGAAAAGATCAAGGTCAACGATAAGCGCGGCAACCCGATCGAGATCGCGCTGGTGGTCGTCTGGCGGGTTGCCGACACGGCGCGGGCGGTTTTCGACGTCGACGACTTTACGAGCTTTGTGAAAGTGCAAAGCGAAGCGGCATTGCGGCATCTGGCAAGCAACTATGCCTATGACACCTTTGAGAGCGACGACGAGCAATCGCTACGGGGCAACATGGAAGAGGTCTCGGCGGCGCTGCAAAAAGAGCTCCAGGAGCGGGTCGAGAAGGCCGGCGTGGACATCGAGGAAGCACGGCTCAGTCATCTGGCTTATGCACCCGAGATCGCCAGCGCCATGCTGCAGCGCCAGCAGGCGGACGCCATCGTGGCGGCGCGGTCGCGCATTGTCGAGGGGGCGATCGGCATGGTTGAGATGGCCCTGCTGCGGCTCGAGCAAGGCAAGGCCGTGGATCTCGACTCCGAGCGACGCGCCGCGATGGTGAGCAATCTGTTGGTTGTACTCTGCGGCGAACATGCGGCCACTCCTGTGATCAATACCGGTACGCTGTACACGTAGCGTTCGCGCGCCCAGTATAAGAAGCGGCGCCCGAAATGGCTCCGCCGCCCACGGATTGGCCCCACGCCGAGGGGTCTGAAGAGGCTTTCTCCCGAGCAGTTTCATGGCCGATCGAAAGTCATTTCTTCTCCGGCTTCCGGAAGACCTCTACAGCGAGCTGAACCTGTGGGCCAAAGATGACCTGCGCAGTCTCAACGCGCAGATCGAGTGGCTGCTGCGCGAAGCCGTGCGGAAGGACCGGAGGAAGCTTCAGCAGCCGGACCAGTAATAGCGGCCCGCAACGACCAGTATCCAAACGCCGGGCTCTTATCGCCTCGCCTCCTGATCGGACCACACGGCGAGTTCGTTGCCGCTGGGGTCGGCGAAATGGAACCGCCTGCCGCCCGGAAACGAAACCGTGGGCTTGACGATCCGCCCGCCCGCGGCCTGGATCGCCTCCTCCACCGCTTCGAGGTTGGTCGCGTAGATCACGACCAGCGGTCCCGAAACGCCGGAGGCGGCCTTGAAGAACCCACCGCTGAGCCTGCCGTCGTGGAACGACATGTATTCGGGGCCGTAGTCCTCGAACTTCCAGCCGAAGATGCCGGAATAAAACTTCTTGGTTTCGGCCATGTCGGTGGCGGGAAACTCGACGTAATCGACGCGAAGATTGTGCTGGGAGTTGCCGGTGCTCATATTTTCGTACTCCAGGAGAGGAGTTTAGGAAAGCGCGGCCACGGGCGTATTGGAAAAAACGGTCAAGGATTGGCGCGGACCAGCTCGCTGGGTGGGCAACCCGCAAGCTCGCGGAATTCGCGGATCAGATGCGCCTGGTCATAGTAGCCCGCGTCGGCGGCCAGGCCCGCGAAATCGACGCGCCCACCGTGCGGCCGGTGCGAGTGAATCCGGCCGAAGGTCTGGCGGAATCTCAGGATGCGGCAGAGCCGCTTCGGCGTTAGGCCCGTCTCGTCCAGGCAGAGTCTGCGAAAATGGCGTGGGCTGAAGCCCGACTGCCGCGCCAACTCGTCCGGATTCCACAGCTCGCGATTCTGTGGCAAAGCGAGCAGCGCGCGCTGGGCCGGCGTCGGGTCCTCGGGCGGCCCGAGAGCGCATTCCACAGCCTCCAGCATCTCGGGAATCGAGGCGCAGTCCGACAACCTAGCCGACAACCGGCTGGCCCGCGAATTCCAAATATCCTCCAGGGGGATCGTCGTATCGGTGGCCTCTCCGAGCGGCAGCTTGAGAAACGCCCTGGCGGCGCCGGGCCGAAAGCGGACCCCGACGGCGAGCAGATCGGGCGGCGAGACAACGGTGTGGACGCGGGTCATCGCTCCGACGGCCCGGAGCGCGGCCTTCCCACCTCCGCGCAGGTACAAAATATCCACGCACCCGTCGGGAAAAATACGGCCTTGTGGAACGCCCGGGACGGCTTCACTCGTCCATAGGCATTCGACCCACGGACGTAGGCGCGGGGAGGGTAAGTGTTCCCGGTACATCGGCGTTGTACAGTCGAGGCCAAGCAGGCTACTTGCCAGGGAGCTCCGATGCTCATCCCAGCAAGCGGCTGCGACTTCGTCAGCTTAGCGCTTCGGGCCATTGGGTCGCCGCGCCCTTGGCCGCTACAATACGGAAGAAACCGCTATGTCGAGCTACAACCCTGAGCTGGAACGCCTTGTCAGCGAGCTGAACCAGAAAAAGCATGTTCCTGCCGAGCCGGCCGGGCGCGAGACCCGGTCCTCCGTGGCCCTGCCCACGCCGGAGCCTGTTCACACTGATTCTTCGTCTCTCGACGGCTTGCTGCGCTATTCCGTGGAGCACTCCGCATCCGATATCATTCTGGTGGCCGGCTGCGGCTTGGTCCTGCGGGTCAATGGCAAGCTGACGCAAACCAAGAACCCGGAATTCAGCGACGAGGAAATCCGCGCCTTGATGCTGCCGCTGCTGACGCCGGAGCGGCGCCAAGAGCTCGAAACCGAGCGCTCGGTAGATTTCAGCTTCGTGCGGCGGGGCATCGGCCGGTTTCGCACCAACATCCATTTCCAGCGCAGCGTGCTGGGCGCGACGATTCGCGTGCTGCCGGCGACCATCCCGACCCTCGAAGAGCTGCATCTGCCGGCTTCGCTGAAAACTCTTACGGAGCGGAAACAGGGCTTGGTGCTGGTTACGGGGCCGGCGGGTTCAGGCAAGACGACGACGCTGGCCGCCCTGATCTCGCTCATCAATCAAAACCACTCCTACCATATCGTTACCATCGAAGACCCGATCGAATATCACCATCGCAACGAGCGTTCGGTTGTGGAGCAGATCGAGATCGGCCACGATGCGAAAACCTTCGCCGGCGCGCTGCGCAGCATCCTGAGGCAGAGCCCTGACGTGATCCTGGTGGGCGAGATGCGCGACCCCGAGACGATGGCGGCGGCGGTCACCGCTGCCGAAACCGGCCATCTGGTGCTATCGACCCTGCACACCAACGACACGATCCAGGCCATTGGCCGGATTGTCGATGGCTTTCCGCCGGGCAAGCAGAACCAGATCCGCCAACAGCTTTCTCTGGGGCTGCTGGCGATTGTCGCCCAGCAACTGGTCCCCTCCGCCGACGGCGCGCGGCGCTACCCGGCGCTGGAAATTCTGGTCGCCAACACGGCGGTGCGCAACCTCATCCGCAAGGGCGAGGACCACCTGCTGCGCTCGCAGCTCAGCCTGGGCCGCAGTGAAGGCATGGTCATGATGGAAGAGTCTCTCGACGAGCTGGTGCGCCGCAAGCATATCCTGGCCGAGGCAGCGCAGGCGCACTGCTTCCGCCCTGACGAACTGCAACGCTACACGCAGCGTTAGCACTTGGTCGCGATGTTCCCTGTTCGCTCGGATAAGAATTACACGCGGCGGTGCAGAAACGCCGTGGTGCGTAACCCGGATGCTCTTTCGGCAGCCCTCAAGACACTCTCGCCGGTTGGAACTGTGCGGCCTGCTTCCTTTCAAGAAACCGGCAGTATTTTTCTCGGAACAATCGAAACTGTATGGGCATTCCTTTTGCTTTTTCGCGTACGAGCCGTTTAATTCCTGGCGTGTTCGGCGAGCTGTCTGATTGCGTGCCCCGTGCGCTTGCAGGTTTGGACTGATGCTTGCAAGGTGATAAAGAATCAGCCGCTATCCGTTGCGGCGGGCCGGTTCTAAGGCGTGTTTCTTTTCGAAATCGGGAGGACGTGCCCACGGGATTGTGCTGCGTTAGCTTAGTCTGAAAGCAGGCTTGTCGTTGGCGCGAATGCTGCGCGACGCGGGTCGCGGGGGTACTGGCAGAGGCGAAAGTATCCACGCGGCCGAAGCTGGCTGACGTTGTCGAGGGTGCTTGACGGCTGGAATTGCCTGGGGACGTGCCGTCGAGCAGCGAGAGGCGAGGCGTTTCTTGTTGCCGTTGCTCAAGCGTGCGTTTCGGAAAAGAAACTCAGTGGCGCTGGTAATCGCCGTGGCGCTGGCGGGCGCCGCCGCCGTGGTGAGCGTGTTGTGGCAGGCATCGAACGCGCTTCGGGAAGCGGGCAATCAGGTTGCTTTCGATTCCGAAATCGCGTTCGCACTCGTGCGTCTTGACGAGGGCTCCTCACTCGCCGAATCGGCCGCAATGCGCGCGAGTGGAAACCCTGCCTCGGCGCCAAACGCGCCCGTGTCGCAAGCCTCGGGCGTTTTCGAGTGGATCAGCGCCCCGGCGCTATTTGCCGATGCCGTAGAAATGGACGGCACGCTGTACGTTGCCGGCCCGACTGGCGTATTCGTCTACAACGGCCAAGGGGCGCTCGAAAGGCACTATCGCGTCGGGCTCGAGTTGCCCGCGGCGCCGCCGCAAGGGCTCGCGACAGGGGTCTCCACGACGAAGGTGGGGCGGGCGCTCTACGTGGCAACTGCCGGCGAGGGTTTGCTCGTCCTCGACGGACTGGAAGGCACGGGCGAAACCCAGGTCGAGAATCCAGGGCAGGGCACTGGTCCCCGCCGGCGGCCTGGCAGCGCCTTTCAGCAGGTACGGGCCAGCCAGCCAGACTATAGGGACTTGACCGCCGTGCTCCCTCTCGATACGGGCCGAGTACTGCTCGGTTCGCAGCGCAGAGGAGTGCTGGTCTACGACGGTAAGCGACTGTCGCCGCTGCACCCGAGCCTTGCCGGCCTGCACGTCACCGCGCTCGCCGGCGACGAATCGGCGGTCTGGATCGGCACTCTTGGGGAAGGCCTGCTGCGTTGGAGCGCGGGCCGCTTACAACGCTTCGGCGAAGACGACGGACTGCCGGACCGGCAGATTCTTTCCCTGGCGCTCCAAGGGAATCGTCTCTACGCGGGTACGCCGCTAGGGGTCGCCGAATTTCTAGACGGCCGCTTCGAACGCGAGTTAGCGCCGGGATTTTTCGCTACCGCGCTCCTGATTCGCGGCAAGAGTCTGCTTGTTGGCACCTTGGATGAAGGCGTCGTCGAGGTGCCGCTCGAAGCAGCCCGGCCGCGGGGTCCACGATTCGAATCCCACGGTCTCGGCGATCTCGATGCGGTTGCGATTCACCGCCTGATCGAATGCGGCGGAGAGCCTTACGCGCTGGCCCAGGACGGCCTGTATGCCCTCGACCCGAAGGCCGGCCAGAAGCGGCAAGTCCTCGATCGTAGCGCCGCTGTGTTGACTGACCGCAACATCTCCGCGCTCAATCGGGATTCCGCCGGTCGCCTGTGGGTTGGCTACTTCGACCGCGGTCTCGACATTCTCGATCCGTCGCTCGGCCACGCCCGGCATATCGAAGACGAAACGGTATTCTGCATCAACCGTATCGTCGAGTCGAAGGAAAAAAGCCTGACAGCCGTAGCTACCGCCAACGGCCTGGCGATGTTCGACGCGGCCGCGCAGCTTCAGCACGTGATCGGCCGCGGCGAAGGACTTATCGCGGACCATGTGACCGATGTGTGGTTCGCCTCGACGGGTATGATCGCCGCGACCCCCGCTGGCATCACGTTTCTCGACGCCGCGGGCAGCCGCAGTCTTTACGCTTTCCACGGTCTGGTTAACAACCACGTCTATACAATGGCCGCTGCCGGTGACCGCCTGCTGGCAGGAACGCTCGGCGGGCTTTCGGTGCTTGACGCCGGCGTTGTCCGCGCCAGCTACACCACCGCGAACTCCGAGCTGAAGCACAACTGGATTACCTCGATCGTGCCGTTCGGCCGCGACTGGTTTGTGGGGACTTACGGAGCGGGCGTTCTGCGGCTCGATGAAGCGGGGCGCTGGCATGCGTTCCCCGACGCTGGCCGCCCGCTCGAAATCAACGCCAACGCCATGGTTTCGAGCGCTGACCGCGTCTATGCCGGGGCACTCGACGGGGGTTTGTACGTATACGAGGGCGCCAGCGGCGGCTGGCGTGTTATCACGCAAGGACTGCCTTCTCGCAACGTGACCGCGCTCGAACTTTCCGATGGCTATCTTTACGTCGGCACCGACAACGGTTTGGTGCGCGTCGCCGAGAGCGGAATTTGAAATTTTTGTGATGCCGCTGTTGTCCAGAGCGCTGATCGACGCCACTGCCAGGCTGGCGCTAGCGCTCGCCTTGCTCCCGGCGGTCGCGTGGGCCGACGCCGGAGTGCTCATTCCGTCCAACATTCCGCAGCCCGACCCGGCTGTCCTGTCGCTCGAAGAGATGAAGGTTGACGTGCGGATCGACAATGGTGTGGCGCGCGTCGCGATCCGGCAGATCTTTGCGAGCCACCACCCAGGCGTTCTCGAAGGCAACTGGGTGTTCGCACTGCCGAGCCGGGCGACGATTTCGGATTTCGCGGTCTGGGACGGCGTGACGCGCATCCCCGGCGTGATCCTCGAACGGCGGCGCGCCGAGGAGATTTACGAAAACCTGAAATGGCAGTCGATCGACCCCGGGCTGTTGCAGATGGGCGAATACGATGCGGCCGAAGCCCGCCGCACGGCGGTTTTTAGCGCCAAGATCGTGCCGATTCCCGCGCACGGCACCAAGCGGGTCGAGTTCGAGTATCACGAGCGCATCGCGGTCGAGAACCTGCGGTCCTACTTCGCGATCCCGCTGCGGCCGGACGCCTACCAGGCTCAAACAGCGGCGCAGATCGAGATCAATCTGGAATTGCGCTCGCGGCACTCGATCCGCGACTTTCGCGCCGTGGGCGGCACGTTTCCGCTCACGATTTTGGAGAGTGGGCCGAACGAGATCCGGGCGCGGTTCGAGGGCCGGCAGGTTCTGTTCAGCGAGGATTTCGCCGTCGAGTATGCGCTCGACTCCGCCGCCGGAGACACCCTCGAGATTCTTACCTATCGCGACCCGAACCCGGCGCGCCCCGATCCGACGGTGCTCTCGCTCGAGCCGAACGCGCCGCCGGCGGGATTCTTTCAGGCCTCGGCGCTGTTGGCGCTGCCGAGCGTCGAGGTCGAGCAGCCCGCGGGCGCCGGTCCCCCGTTAGTGCGCGACAGCGGCGCGCCGCGAACGGTCGTTGCCTTGTTCGACAACTCACTCTCGATGCAGTGGGAAAAGCTCGAACGCAGCTACCGCGCGCTCGAAACGCTGCTGCTTGGCCTGCGGTCCCAAGACCGCTTTAGTCTGTTGCTGGTCAACTCGGAAATCGAGGCCTTCCGGCCCGAGCCCGCCGCCGCCGATTCCCGCACTGTCGAGCAGGCGTTGGCGTTCGTGAAGCAAAGCTATATTCGTGGCGGCACCGATCTCGAACGCGGGCTCGAGGCCGCTCTGGAGCACTGCGCCAAGGGTACGGGCGAGCGTTATCTGGTTCTGCTGAGCGACGGTGGTGCGACGCGCGGCACGATTCACAACGCGCGCCTGGCCGAGCGCTACGCCGCGCGCCTGAGCCAAATGGAATCGCAGGCCGCGCCGCGAGCGTTTGTATTTGCCGTCGGCGACGATGCCAACCTGCCGCTGCTGCGCATGCTGGCTCGCGACGGCAGGACCGCGGCGGCCGACGACGCGGCCGGTGGCGGCGAGTCGTCCCCGGGCGGAGTGCTCGAATGGGTTCGCTCGACCGAGCCCATCGACTTCAAGCTCAACGCCTTTATCTCGAAAATCGGCCGCCGCCCGCTGTCCGGCCTTACGCTCTCCAGCAGCCCGGCGGAAAACTTCGATCTCGTCTATCCGCTCGAGGAAAGATGGTTTTCCGGATCGATGGCCTCATGGGTCGGGCGTTATCTCAAGCCGCTCGCCGAAGCCAAGTTTGCCGTGACGGGCATGCGCGGAGAGGAACCCCTGCGCCTGGAGCAGACCGCCGCGCTGCCCGAGGAAGATTTGAGCCACGCGCATCTGCCGCGCACTTGGGCGCGCGCCCGCGTCGACGCCTTGCTCGAAAAAATCGAGCGCGACGGCGAAGACCAGGCCACCATCGACGAGATTATTCGGCTGGCGAAGAAGTACAAGTTCGTCACGCCCTACACGTCGTTTCTAGCCGCGCCGCGTTCGCTGCTGCGGCCGCGAGTGATCCGGCCGGGCGACCCGATTCTGCGCGTGCGCACCGACGAGTCGATTGTTTCGGTCACGGCGTTGTTACCCTTCGGGCTGGTCAAGAAGTTGAAGTTCCTCGAATCCGAGGGCATCTGGCAAACGCGCTTTCTGGCGCCCAAGGACATGCTCGACGGTCAGCACAACGTGCGCTTGGTGCTGCGCGACCGCCAGGGGCGCGTCTATCGGGAATCGAAAAGTTTTTGGATTTCGAGCAAGCCGCCCGAAGTAAAAGTGAAGCTCGACAAGCGGGCATTCCGCCGTGGTGAGACCGTTGAGCTCAAAGCCAGCGCTTCGAGCACCACGCGGACGCTGACCGCGCGTCTTTATGGGGCGCCGCCGGTCTCGCTGCGCTGGAACCAGAAAGCCGGATACAACACGGGGCGGCTTGTGATCCCGGCTGATCTGCCGCCGGGCCGCTATGCCTTGAAACTGACGGCGGAAGATTTCGCGCACAACATCGGCGCCGAGGAGGTCTTTCTTGAAGTCGCGCCGTAGATGGCCCGCCATCGTGCCCGCCGCCGTGCTGGTTGTCGGCGTGGGCCTGTTCGATGCGCAGGCGCGCCTGCCCGAGTGGGTGCGCTATATCGAAGGTGCGAGTCCGTTGCGCGACGCTTTCTTCCGCCTTGTCTCGATGCCTGGCGGCGCCGTGCGAGCCGAGCGCCCGCCTCAGGAAACACGCGTCGCCCTCACAGAGCAGATTCGGCTCGAACCCGACGATGCCCAACTCTACGCGCTCCGGGCGCACGAGGCCGAACGGCAGCTTGATTTCGGCGCGTCCGAAAGCGATTGGCAGGAATACGCCGCGCGCATTGACGATCCTGTTGAGGGACAGCTCGCTCTGGCCGATTTTTACCACCGCCGCCTGCGCCCCGCGGACGAAGTCGATGCGCTGCTTGCCGTGGGGCGCTCGCCTGCTTCCGAAAGCGACCGGCTGCTGCCGCCCCAGCAGCAGCGTTCGTGGCAGGCCTTCGAGCGCAGCCTGGAGCTGATCGAGGCACAGGCTTTACCGGCCGAGCTGGCAATTCGCCAGTATCGCGCCTGGCGCGCGCGGTACCCCGAGCAATACACGCTGCCGCAATTGCAGTTCGAGTTTCTGATCCGCAAACGCCGCCTCGACGACGCGCAGCAGCTCCTCACCGAATACCAGGAACAGTTTCCGTACGACCCGGTGTTTCGCCTCAAGGCGCGCGCAGAAATCCTGCGGCGGCAAGGTTCGGCCGACCAGGCGTTGGCGCTTTACGACGAAGCGTTCGAGCCGCTTTGGCCCCCCGGCCTGCTGCAGGAATATTTTTCTCTGATCGATCAAACAAAGCGGCTGCGAAGCCATCTCGATCGCGCGCGCGGACGTCTTGCCGAAAACCCCGACGACCTACAAGCGGCCGGCTGGGTGTTTCACTACTACCAGCGGCAAGGCAATCTGCCGGCGGCTCAGGCCGTGCTGGGTGATTTCCGGCAGAGCAAGGAATCGCGCCAGGCGGCCTGGAGCGCCGTCGAATTGCAGACCCTAGCGCAGCTATATCGCGGCCTCAACAATCACAACGAGACGGCGCGCTATTACTATGCGCTTTACAATCTTTCGGCGGCGGACGCAGCCGCGCGCGAGCAGGCTTTGGCGGGGCTGATCGACCTGCTGCTCGGCGCGCCGGATCAGCCGATTCATTTCGGCGCCGGGAATCTTTCGTTCTATCGCGACATCGCGACGATGGACGACCACCCCGGCTTTCTCAGCGGCATCCTGTCGTTATTGTTGAACGGGCAATCTCCGCAGTCGCAGTTCTCGTGGCAGGAGCAAGCGTCGACAGCGTACTTCCATCGCGCCAAAGCCGCCGAGCTGCTGGCTCTTTTCGACCGCCAGTTTCCGCAATCCGAACGGCGCGCCTCGTTGCGGGCGGACGTGCTGCAGGCGTTCGCGACTTACGGCGATAACGAAGGCGTGCTGCGCGGCGGGGGCGAATTTCTGACTGCCTTTCCCGACTCGCCGGTGCGCACTCAGGTTTCGCTGCTGATGGCCGAAGCGCACGCCCGCGCGGGCCAAACCGAGCAGGAGTTCGCCGCCTACGATGCGTTGCTCGAAGAACTGGCGAAGCTCGCCGAAGGCGTGCCGATCGGCGAGAACGCCGGGGCTGCTCCTTCGCCGGCTTACGGCCGCCCCGCGTATGGCGGTGGACCACGCATCTATGGCGGCGGCCCTGTCTTCGGAGCTTCGCCCGCGCGCTCGCCTGAATACGCCCGCGTGCTCGATCTCTACATCGCGCGATTGCTCGCGCTCGAGCGCCTGCCCGACGGGCTGCGGCTCTATGCACGTGAGATCCAGCGCAACCCTGACGACCCCGGGCTTTACGAACGTCTCGCCGCCTTTCTCGAACAGAATGGCATGAGCCAGCAGGTCGAGGCGGTCTACCAGCAGGCCCTCGGCCGTTTTCAGGATGCCTCCTGGAACCATAAGCTGGCGCGCTGGTATTTGCGCTGGGATCGCGGGCAGGAATTTTCACGGCTTACGCAGCAAGTGATTCAAACCTTCTCCGGTACCGATCTCGAAGACTACTTCGGGCAGATCGTCAGCGGTGCATCGATCAGTCCGCAGGTCTACTTGCAGTTGAATCTTTACGCGCACCAGCGTTTCCCGCACAACCTGACTTTCGTTCACAACCTGCTGCGCGCTTATCAGACGCGCGAAACCTTCAACCAGGCCGCTTGGGAAGGCCTGCTGCGGCAATACTGGTACTTCGACCCGAATCTACGCTCGCGCTTCTTCGAGTTCCTTTCGCGCACCGGGCGCTTGGATGCGGAGCTTGCCTCGCTTGAGTCTTCGGCTGGCACGGGCGAGCAACGCTGGCACCAACTCGCTCGCGACAACCCGGCGGCGGCCGAGTACATCGCAGAGGCGCGTGTCTGGCGTTCGCATTTTGAAGAGGCCGCGCCGGTGTTGCTGGCGTTGGCGACGGACCTGCCGGCGGAAGAAGCGATTTCCGAGCGCGCGACGTCGGTCCATCGTTCGCTGGCGCATGCCGAGCCAGGCTATTCCGACGTTGCGGCCACCCTCGCGCAGAGCCTGTACGCATTCAAGCCTCGCGACCGCGAGCACCTCGCGCTGGTCGGCGACATCTGGGCCGACCGCGAATTGTTTGGGCGCGCCGAGCCCTTGTGGGAGCGCATTCCCGAAATCGAACCCGGCCGTCCGGGGGGCTACCTCGAAGCCGCGACGGTGTTTTGGGACTACTACCTGTTCGATGACGCGCTGCGGATGATTGACCTCGGGCGCGTGCGGCTCAACGATCCGGCGCGTTTCGCGTATGAGGCCGGCGCGATCCACGAAAACCGCCGCGATTACACGCGGGCAGCGAGTGAATACCTCAAGGGCGCGCTCGCGCCGGAGGGCGGCTCGGCGGCCCAGCGGCGTTTGATCGAACTGTCGCGGCGGCCGGCTCATCGTGAGCTGATCGACCAGCTCAGCGCGCAACTTGTGGCTGGCCAGAACCCCGGGCCCGAGGCCGTCACGCTGCGTGTGGCGGTTCTCGAAGCGCAGCAGCGGCGCGCGGACCTCGATCAATTCCTGTCGCGGATGATCGAAACCACGACGTCGTTCGAGTTGCTCGAGCAGATCGGCAACATCGCGTCGTCGCGCCGCCTGGACGCCATTCGAGCCCAGGGCATCGAGCGCCAGATCGCGTTGACGCAAGATCCCGTCGACCGCATGCGGCTGCGGCTCGCGTTGATGCAGCTTCATGAGGGCCGCAACGATGTCGCGGCGGCGCGCCAGGTGATCGACGAGCTCTATGGAGAGAATTCGAGAGTGCTCGGCGTCGTGCGCGCTCGCGTCGATTTCGCCTGGCGGCAAAATGAACACGACCGGGCGCTCGCGGTTCTCGAACAAGCTGCCGCGCAAGCCTATCCCGAGCTGGGAAAGAAGCTGCTGTTCGAAGCGGCGCGCAAGGCTACCGAAATCGCGCGCTACGGCCAGGCCCGGCAATGGCTCGACAGCTTGCTTGCCGGCGCTCCGTTTGATGCGCAGTATCTGGCCGCGATGGCGGATACCTACGGCCGCGCGAACGATCAGGCCGGGCTGCGGGAGTTTTACGAAACCAAGATCAGTGCGTTTAGCGAAGCCGGCCTGCCCGCCGCTTCGAAACGAGAGCAGCTTGCCGCGCTGCGCCGGGGTCTGATCCCCGCGCTGACCAAACTCGGTGAGCACGCCGCGGCCGTCGATCAATACATCGAGATCATCAATCGCTTCCCCGACGATGAGCCGCTGGCAGGCGAGGCGTCCTGGTATGCGGATCGCCACGGCCGCCGCCAACAGCTCATCGACTACTACGTCAAAACAACCGCCGATTCGCCCAAGGACTATCGTTATCACCGCGTGCTCGCCTGGGTATATCGCAATCTGGAGCAGATGCCCGAGGCCATCGAAGCGTTCCGGCGGGCGTCAGCGGTGCGCCCCGAGATGGCCGGTCTGCTCGATGAAAGGGCGGCGCTCGAAGAAAGGCTGATGCGGTTCGACGACGCGCTGGCTACCTATCAGCAACTCTATGAGCTGCGCTACCAGGATCCGCATTGGATGGAACAGATCGCGCGGATCTACGCCCGGCAGCAGCGCCACGCCGAGGCCGTCGAAGCGGTCGAGAGGGCGTTAATCAGCGGAAGGCCCGAGCGCCCCGAAAACTACGTCGCTGCCGCCGAGCGTCTCGAGCAGTGGAGTTACTTCGATGACGCCGCCCGCTTCGCCGCGCGCGCTATCGATCTCGCCGGTGACCGACTGCTCGAGGACTACCGCTATCAGCCCGCGCTACGGTTGTACGGACGCCTCCAGGCCAAGCTGCGGCAGCACGAAGAGGCTTACCAACGGTTGACAAGCGCCATGCCCGCGCAGGCCAATGACTTCTCCGGAGAACTGTTGGGCACTGCGCTGGGCGAAATGGCTTCTAGCGTCGCGAAGTATTTCACGCCGGAGGAGAAGACCTCGTTCGTAGCGTTTTTGGAGAGCCGGAAGGCAGCCTTACCCGTCTTAGAGGCTGAACGGCGTCTGCTTCCTATGACGCGGCAGGCCGGCCTGGCGGAACTCGAAGTGCAGTGGCGCTACGAGCGCATGATGGCCGATCCGGGCAGTAACGACGCCGAAGCTCACCGCTACCAGCTCATCGAATTGCAGAAAGCGCGCCTGCACCATGAAGAACTAGGCAAGCAGTTGGAGGCCTACTGGCAGGTTTATCCCCTGCAGGCGCAGCGCAACAGCGTGCTTTACGATGCCGCGGCGGCCTATCGCGCGGTGGGTGATTCCGGGTCGGAGCTGCGTGTTCTCGAATTGGGCGGCAACCTCGACGATGGCCGCTATCTGGACCTTCTTCTCGCACAGCAGCCGGATCGACTCGTGGGCCTAGCCACGCCGGCAACAGCCGAACATCATCCCGACCGACCGGCAAACATGGCCTTAACCGGTGACGACGTAGGCCTGGCGCTGCGCGTCGTCGCCGCGCGCGGCCGAAATCGCCCTGTTGTGTGGCGCAACGCCTATGCGGGACTCGTTGGGCTCCACTTCGGCTATCAAGGCCCGCAGGTCAACAGTGCCTTTCAGTCCGCGCTTGGCACGGGAACAATCGGCGAGCGGCTCGGCGTCACTGTCGATCGCGATCAGCAGCTCGCCGGCGACATCTGGTTCTACTATGGCTCGCGATACGGCGAGTTTCTCGGGCTGGGCGAAGGCGGCGGCGCGGAAGACTATCTGCCGGCCGCGGTAGAAGCCGCGCCGGGGCGATCTTCCGCCTACGCGCAACTTGGCGACTACTATCACGGCGAAGGCGAACTCGCCAAAGCTGTTAGCGAATACGAGCACGCCCTCGAACTCAATGCTGAGCAAGGCCGCCTGCACGATCGTCTCGCCGAAATTCACTGGAGCCGCGGCGAGCGTGAACAGGCCGCGGCGAGTTGGCGTTCCGCCATGCAAGCTTTCGGGCGCCAGGTTGCCCAGGGTAGAACGCCGCCAGAGTTTTGGGAAGAGACTGCCGCGGCGCTCCGGCACATTGGCGCAAACGGCGTCGAGGAGCAACTGCGTGAGCCGGTCCGCGGCTTTTTCGATCAATACGTACGGCGCAACGGCTCGTATCGCATCGAAAGTTTGCTGGGCGCCTGGTACGAGACGGCTGCGGATAAGGCCGTCGTGATCGCGGCGGCTCTCGAGTTAGGCGATCGCGCGCCGAATACCGAAGAGTTTCTAGGCGCCGTCGCCAACGCCGCATGGCTGCCGCGAAGCGAGCGCGAAACCTTCCTCAACCGCATCGTTGCGATTCTCGAGCGCCGTCTGGCCGAGGCGTTCGGGCCGCGCAACTACTATGCCGAGCGCGGCCTGGACGAATGGAGAATCCGGCGCATCGAGTATTGGCTCGAAAACGGCGAGCCCGCCAAAGTGCAAGCGGCCGTGGATGAGGCCGGGGAGAGCTTGCAACAAATGCTGCGAACTGAACAAGCTGTGCTGCTGGTTCGCGTCGCGGCCCGTGCCGGCACTCTCGGCCGCTTGCTCGAAAGCTATGACCGTGAATTGAACGAATCGCCGCCGCTCGATGCGTTGCGCGACGCCGCGCACGAGCTGCGCCGCTCCGGCGACCGGGAGCAAGCGCAACAGCTTCTTGAGTTCTATTACACGCGGCGGATCGAGCAGCGCGACTTGAGCGCGTCGAACTTTTTGGGGCTGGCCGAGCTGCGGTTCGAGCAAACCAGGCCCGAAGAGGGTCTCGGGCTGCTGCGCCGCATGACGCTGGTTACCGGCGAGCCGTTCGCGGACCTGAGAACAGCCGCGGCCCTGCTGGCTAAGTTCGGCCGCCACGCGGACGCCTCTGCGTTTCTCGCCGACCGACTGCGCGCCGCGCCGTGGGACCTCGACGCGTTGCAGCAGTGGGCCGGGGCGCAATTGGCTGCCGACGCAAGCTCGCAGGCGGCGCGTATGGGGCTGGTCCAAGTCGCCTCGTCGCCGCTCGTCGTTTATGACAAGCGTGTCGAAGCCGCGCAAACACTCGCAGGCGGGCCCGTGCCGAGCGGGTTGGAATCGGCGGAACTCGAATTACTGGCTTCGGGCTCGGCTCGACCTCCGGCGCAAGCCACGCAACCGCTGTTCTTTTACGCGCGCATTGCCGCGGCCAAAGCTGCCAACGACACCGCCGAGCGTGTCCGCCTGCTGCAGGAAGCCGTTGCAATCCATACGGAGAATCCTGCCGCGAGGCTCGCTCTGTTCGGCGCGGCTCACGGGGCGGGACGATATGATCTTGCGGTAACGGCGGTGCAACCGCTCTTTGCGAATACGAACCTGGGTCATCGCTTGGAACAGTACGACTCGCCGCTTGATGAACAACAGCCCGATGTGGACGCCGATCGCTGGCTCACCGAGCAGTTTCTGGCCAACCAAGGCCTGGGCGATGACGCCCGGGCGGCGCTGGCCGCCGATCTTGGCCATGCCTTGGAACAAACCAAGCGTCTCGGTGTCGCGGGTCTGGTTTACCGTGTCGCCTCAGAGATGAGCCCCGTCGATTTGCAACGTCAGGCTGTTGCGCAAGCGTTGGATCGCGTTCAGGCAGTGCGGCGGCTGCGTGCTGAAAACGCGCGGCGCAGGCCGGTCATCTCCCAGCATCTCGAACAGGAAAACCTGGTGCGTCCGCGGCTCGCCGTGGCGCAGCAAGCAGGAGGCGCCCGATGAAGATGCGCCATCATTGGATTCCGGCGTCCTTTGGCGCTGTGCTGTTGAGCGTTGCGTCGTGGGCGTTGATGCAGGCGCCGCCGGCCTCACGCGCGCTGGCCGAGGTCATCCCTTCAGGCCCTGTTCTGGTGCTCGAAGCCCAGGATTTCTCCCGTCTGCTTCAAGACTGGAACGCCTCCGCCGAAAAACAGCAGTGGCTCGTTAGCGCCAACTACGAGATGTTTTCGCGTTCGCGGCTTTTCTACCGGCTCGGCGAAGCGCATACCGAGTTCGCCGCTGCCGCGGGCTTTTCTCCGGGCATGGCGCTGGTCGAATCCATCGCCGGCGCCGAATCGGCGCTGGCGTTGTATGACATCGGCGAGCTGCGGTTTCTCTACGTGACCCGCCTGGGTTCGGCGCGTGCGCTCGAAAACATGTTGTGGCAATCGCGCGCGAATTTCGAGCCTCGCAACGCCGCCGGCAGCGCCTACTACATCCGGACGGATGCTCAATCGGGCCGCCAGGCCGTTTTCGCCGCCACCGACGATTACTTGTTGCTCGCCACAGCCGAAGAGCCGCTGGCGCAGGCGTTGACGCTGTTGGCCCGCCAGGCTGGCGTACCGGCGGTCGCGAACGATGCCTGGTATCGCGAAGCGGCGCAAGCTTCCGCGGGCCGCGGCGAATTGCGGCTCACGCTCAATCTGGAAGCGGTCGCTCGGACGCCGCATTTCCGCTCCTACTGGGTTCAGAACAACGTGGCGGAGCTGCGGCAGTATCGCACCGGCGTCATCGACCTGCATCGCGAAGGCGGTTCGATGCGGGAAGAACGCGTATTTCTGCGCGCCGCCGACTTCGAGGCCGCCGCTCCCGAGGAGAGCCAACGCCAGGCGCTGGCGCAGGTGCTGCGGCTCGCGCCTCCACAGGCGGGCCTCTACCGCGCATCCGCCGCGCCTCAAACGGCGGCGGTGATCGAATTGCTGCGCCAGAAGCTGCTCGATCCTTCAGGCAGCGCCTTGGTGCAAAACGACTATGCACCGCAGGTGGCGCTCGACGGCGCCGCGGCCGGTTCTCAAGCGGCGCTCGAAACGCGCATCGATGAACCGCCCCCGGCGCAATCGAGCGGAAGATTCGTATCCGAGGCGCTGGAGAATCTGTTCGCGCGCAACGGGGTCGCCGCCATGCTGCACACCGAGTCAAGCCGCGGCGGCGTCGAAGGTGTGTTCGTGAACAGCGACGCCACGATCGTGCTGCTCGGTTCCTCAGCCTGGGATTTCCAAGCGGTTCTCGAAAGCATCGAAAGCAGTATCAGCGGCAGGGTGACCGTCTCGGGAATCGGCACCGGCTGGACACAACAACCGGTCGGCGCGCAGAGCGCATTTGTGTTGAGCGCGGTCAGGCCGTTGTTTGTCGCAGGGCAGGGCCGCTATCTGCTGCTCTCGAGCTCTCAGGACTCATTAGCCGCGGTGCTCGCTCGAATGGCCCAGCCCGCCGCGCCACCGAGCGCAACCTACGCCGCCGGGCTGCGCCACGCTCAAGAGCGCGGCAACTATGCCAGGCTGATGACCCATCTTGATTTCCTGCAAGGCGGGCAAACGTTCGGAAACGACCAACGCCCTCCCTATTTCTTCTCGGAAAGCCTGGCGAGCTTGAGCCAGACGCTGTCGCGAGTGGACACGGTCTCGCGGCGGGTCGAAGACCGCGGGGCGTCGGTCGCCGACACGGTGGTCTACCAAATTCAACCATGACCCAGTTGCCTAAACGATGAAACGGTTGCGACATACGGCGATTCTGGCGGCAATGAGCGTTTGCTACTGCGGAGCGCTCGCCGCCTCGTCTTTGCTTGGCCCAGCGGTCGATTCCTTTCTCCATGGCAGGGCTTCCAGCGGCGAAGTCTCGTGCGTACTCTCGACGACCGGCGGCCGCGAAGTCGTCTATTCGCGTTGGGCCGATTACAACCAGCCGGTTCCGGTTGGTTCGCTCGTGAAACCCTTCACGGCGCTCGCGTACGCGGCATCGCACGGCGGGCGGTTTCCCCGTATTGAATGCAAACCGGAAAGCGGCTGTTGGCTGCCTTCGGGGCACGGCGCCGTCGGCATCGAGCAGGCTATCGGGTACTCCTGCAATGCGTACTTCCGCAGCTTGAGCGAGCAGCTTCAGGCGCGAGATCTCGCGCCCGTGACGGCGCGCTTCGGATTGCCGGCTCCGCCGCTTTCGGCACTGCCGGGCGCCTATTTCGGTCTTGGCGACGAGTGGCGGCTTGCGCCTGTCGCGCTGGTTCGCGCTTACGAGGAATTACTGCGGCGTTCCGCCGAACCCGCGATCAGCCGGGTGCTTGCGGGTCTGAAGCTAGCCGGCGAGCACGGAACAGCAAGCGGCGTGGCGCGGGCGCTTGGCGGACTTGGCGCGCTTGCAAAAACTGGCACCGCGCCATGCATTCACACCGGCCCGTCTCATCGTTCGAACGGAGACGGCTACGCCTTGGTTCTGTACCCGACGGATCAGCCGCGCTACACCCTGCTGGTTCGCGTCCACGGGGTTCCCGGACGCGAAGCGGCAAACCTTGCTGGGGAGATTCTGAAGGTTGTGGCGGGCCATCCCGCGCCCTGAAGGAAGGATCAAATAGCTAATTCGGCCGCTAATCTGGCACGCGTACGCGGATCGCCTCGGACGGCTCGCTTTCGTTGCCCTCCTCATCGACGGCCGTAACCGTATACAGGTATTCCTGGCCGCGAGCGACACCCGGATCGCTGTAGCTCGCCGCCGGCAATAGCTCGTCGTGAATGGGCGCCGGCTCGGAGCCTTCCTGCCAGCGCCGCACCCGATAACCCGCCAGGTCCGGCTCGCCGTTCTGCTCCCACGAAAGCTCAACCGCTGTCTCGGTAGCGACTTCGCGCACGCCCGATGGCCTTGCCGGCGCGAACACATCGCTCGGAGTGATCGAAACGGGCTCCGATGGAGGCCCCGCGGCGCCACCCGGAACAGTCCCCGCGATCGCGCGCACGCGGTAAACATGCAGTTCGCCAACGCGGTAGCCCGCGTCTCGAAACGTAGTCGAGCCGGACTGCCCAATTGTTTCAAACGGACCTTGCGGTTCGCCGCTCCGCTCAATGGTGTATCCGCTGGCGCGTTCCACCGCCGGCCACTCGACGACGATAGCGTCTCTCGTCAGCGTTGCGGAAGGCTGCCCAGGTTTTGCCGGAGGCGCGATGACTTCGACAACGACAAGGTCGGAAAACCCCACCGAGCGCCCCCGTTCGCTTTCCGCGCGCACGCCCAAGGTGACGTGCTTGCCCATCAGCGGCGCGGCGTCGAGCACAAAACGAACCCGCTCCCCAGGTCCGTAAGGCGCGAGCTCATCGCCTTCGATCGCGCCGAGCGGCCGGCTCTCGCGCTCGAACAACGCCGCGTCGGGAACCGGGCTGCCGGGCGCAACTTCCCAGCCGTAAACGTCGAAACGCGCCAAGTCGTTGAGCGGGACACCTTCGGTCGTCATGCGCGGCCAGGTCCATTCGAGCACAATGCCCTCGGGCGTCTGGCGGGCCGTGAGATTCTGGGCGCGTTCCGGGATATTGAGCAACGGCGGGCGCGGCTCACCGACCGAGCCGCAACCGGGCGCGAGAAGGCATAGCACCAAGGCGGCGAGAAGTGCGTGAAGCCGTGGCGTGGTCGACAAGTTTCTACAGGATATAACGGCTCAGGTCCTGATCCTGGGCGATGTCGGCAAGCTGTTTGCGGACGTAGTCGGCGTCGATGGTCATCGACTTCTTCTTCAATTCGGGCCCCTCGAAGGAAATCTCTTCGAGCAGTTTTTCCATGATCGTGTGAAGACGCCGCGCGCCGATATTTTCGGTCTGTTCGTTGACGCGCGTGGCGATCTTGGCGATCTCGGCGACCGCGTCCTTGCTGAACTTCAGTTTGATGCCTTCGGTTTCCATCAAAGCCGTGTATTGCTTGATCAAAGCATTTTTGGGCTCGGTAAGAATACGAATGAAGTCTTCCGTGGTAAGCGACTTCATCTCGACGCGAATCGGGAAGCGGCCTTGCAGCTCGGGGATTAGGTCGCTTGGCTTCGAAACGTGAAACGCCCCTGCGGCGACGAACAGGATGTGATCCGTGCGCACCATACCGTAACGCGTATTGACCGTGGTGCCTTCGACGATTGGCAGGATGTCGCGCTGCACGCCTTCGCGGCTGACGTCGGGGCCGCGCCCGGATTCGCGCCCGGCGATCTTATCCATTTCGTCGAGGAAGATAATGCCCGACTGCTCGACCCGGTCGACGGCCTGACGCGTCACCTGGTCCATGTCGATCAGCTTTTGCTCTTCTTCTTGGACGAGATAATCCATGCCCTCGGCCACGGTCATCTTGCGGCGGCGCGATTTGCCGCCGAACAAGCCGGGCAGCATGTCGCGCAGGTTAATATCCATCTCCTCGATGCCGGCGTTGGTGACGATCTCAACGGGCATGTTACGCTCACGGACTTCGATCTCGACCATGCGGTCGTCGAGCTTGCCCTCGCGCAGCGACACACGCAGCTTCTCGCGGGTCTTGTCCGAGGGATCTTCCAGCTCAACGCCTTCCGGCGATTGCTGCGGCACTTGCGGGGGCATCAGCAGGTCGAGCATGCGCTCTTCGGCGTTGACTTCGGCGCGGTCGGCAACCAGCTCGAGCTTTTCTTCGCGAATCATGTCGATGGAGACTTCGACCAGATCGCGGATCATCGAATCGACGTCGCGGCCGACGTAGCCGACCTCGGTGAATTTGGTCGCCTCGACCTTGAGGAACGGCGAACTGGCCAGCTTCGCCAAGCGCCGCGCGACCTCGGTCTTGCCGACTCCGGTAGGCCCGATCATGAGGATGTTTTTGGGCATCACCTCTTCGGCCATTTCCGGATCGAGCTTTTGCCGCCGCACGCGGTTGCGCAGCGCGATGGCGACGGCGCGTTTAGCCTCGTTTTGCCCGACGACGTGCTTGTCGAGCTCGAGCACAGTCTCGCGCGGCGTCATCTCGTCGAGCGAGGGTTTGTCGACCGTGGACTGGCCGGGAAGGTAAATAACCATTTGCGGCGTTATCCCAACTCCTCGTAATGAACCGTGTTGTTGGTATAGATGCAGATCTTGGCGGCAACGGCCATGGCCTCTTCCGCGATTTGGCGGGCCGGCATTTGCGTGTTCTTGTACAAAGCGGTGGCGGCCGCCACCGCGAACGGTCCGCCGGACCCAACCGCAGCCAGCGGCTCGTCGGGTTGGATAACGTCACCGGTGCCGCTGATCAGCAGCGTATCGCCTGCGTCGGCGACCAACAACAATGCTTCGAGGTGGCGCAGCGATTTGTCGGTGCGCCAGTCACGGGCTAACTCTACGGCCGCCTTGTCCAGCTTGCCATGGTGTTCTTGCAGCTTCTCTTCGAAGCGCGAGAAAAGCGAAAGAGCGTCAGCGGTGGAGCCCGCGAATCCGGCCAGAATCGTGTTGTTGTAGAGGCGGCGGATTTTGCGGGCGGTGTGCTTGACGATCTCGCTTCCCATGGTGACCTGACCGTCTCCGGCCATAGTCACTTTGCCGTCGCGGCGAACGCAGAGTACCGTGGTGGAACGAATTACTGGTACCTGCATAAAAGGGTTAGGTCCTCATTATACTGATACTGAAGCGGGCTGCCGATCGACCTTGCTCGTATTTCGCCCGCCTTGCACGGGGCGCCAGTATCCGCGAAGAGCCCGTTCGGGGGAATTATCCTTTGGGTTCCAGCGCTTCTACGTCCGCCCGGTCTTGGGGGCGATCCGTAGCCTTCTTGTTTCGGATGAGGCAGTCGCGGCTAAGGAATGCAACCGGAACATTCTCCACTTCGGATTGGATTCGGCTTTCCCACGCCTCTGAGAACTCGACGCCGCTCAGCGACGTCAGAATGTCAATCCGCTGCGGGGGCCGGCCTAACTGGATGATCTGACCGCTTTGCTGGAAGTCCATCGCTGTCAAGTTCGCCAATTGGAAACCGAACTCCGTGACGACCTGACGAACCCGCTCCGCATTCTCAGCAGAGTTGTGAACGAGGATGTCCAAGTCGCCTGTGTAGCGTGGGTGTCCATGGAACGCGAGCGCATGAGCTCCCACGATCAGGTACTCAACCTTGTGAGAATTTAACAATTCGACAAACTCTCTCAAATTGTCTGCTAGAGGCATCGTTCTCAGGGTGTGCTTGAGCGACAAGCTCGAATAGTATTTCCAGCCGCTGTTGCGGGGTTAGGCTGCGGTAGTATTCGCGGTTCGCTTTTTCGGCCTCTTCGTGGCTGGAGAACTTGGCGACCGTGCGGTCCATACTACTATTGTATCGGTCGGGCGCAGCCTTGAAGCGATGGCTGAGTGTTTGTCTTTCCTTCTCCCCGGCCACGGACAGCAGCCCTGACCGGGCGCCCGGCCCGTCGCTACTCAGAGTCGTAGACGAAGTGCATTACCTTCTTGAGGTCTTCCCAGGCCTCGCGCTTTTTGTCTTGCGCGTAGGGGCGCAGCAGGAACGAGGGGTGATAGGTGGGCATGACCGGGATGCCCTGCCAGTCTTGCCAGTTGCCGCGCAGCTTCGTGATGCCGACGCGCGTGCTGAGCAGATAGCGTGCCGCGGTTGCGCCTAGCACGCAGATCGCCTTGGGCCGGATCGCGTCAAGCTGCCGGTCTAAAAACTGGCCGCAGGTTTCCATCTCGTCGGGCTCGGGCGTACGATTGCCCGGCGGGCGGCATTTTACGACGTTGCAGATGTAGACGTCGTCGCGGCTGATGGGAATCCCTTCGCCCGTCGCCGTATTGTTGATCATCTGCGTCAGCAACTGGCCCGCGCGGCCGACGAACGGCACCCCCTGGGCGTCTTCGTCCGCGCCTGGTCCTTCACCGACGAAGACCAGCTTCGCATTGGGGTTGCCGCTGCCGAAGACGATCTTCGAGCGGCCCTCGTGCAGGCGGCAGCGGGTGCACTCGCCGATGTCTGTTTGGACGTTATCGAGGATTTGCAGCGGACTTCCTGCCGCCCGCGCCCCGCTCCCGGCAGCGCCTGAAGGCCCTTGAGGCGGCCGGTAGCTCGATGGCGGCGGCATGTCTCGAGGCGGCGTCGTTTCCCGAGGGGGCGCGGGCGGGCGCGTGGTGGGACGAACAGGCGGGTCTGCCGCCGCTAGCGAACCCGGCGGATTCTGCTTTTGCGGCGCCAAACTTCCTGCCAATTCTCGCCCACGATCAGCCGCAGCAGCCGGCGCATTGGTCCCGCCGGGCAGGTTGATGAAACCGGCGGCTCCCTCCGGAACATACAGGTCCGTAAATCCAAGGTCGCTATAGAAGCGCAGGTATTCGTAAAGGGGATCGGCCATGCTTATGCAAACCTAACGGCGCGCCTGCACCAGCGTGGGACGCAACGCCAACGCATGATCGAAGATCTTGCGCGACATTTCGCGTTTCGAGCTGCGCGCCAACTCAATGGTCTCACCACTGGCGGCGACGATCCAACCCTGGTTTTCCTCCGAATCCATGCCCGTTCCGCCTGCTTCGGGTCCTACCGGGTTGGCGACGATCAGGTCGCAGTTCTTCGCTTGCAGCTTGGCCTTGGCGTTGGCGACGACGTCTTCGGTCTCGGCGGCGAAACCGACCAGCAGGCGTTCGCCTTTGCGCGCGCC
>JBBDWJ010000181.1:0-26930 GCA_040902925.1 Bryobacterales bacterium
GTTGAGTGCGTCCAGGTCCTCCACCCCGGCCCTCGGCCGCGCATAGGTCAGGTTCGATGATGCCCAAAAGACGGACGTTCAACCCAAAACGGAGGTTTTGCCCTGCCGACGAGCTTCAGGCACGGCAAGAGGCCTGCTGAACCGAATTGAGGACTTGCGGTACAGCGGAAACCCCGAGCACAAGCGCAATCCGGGCGATTTCGGGCTCACACCTCCGAGTGGACCGCGACCAGGAAAGACGCTATGTGACCAGGTCGAAATCTACAGCCGGGCCGAAGCACTCGCGTTGCTGAAAGCAGGCGTGCGCCGAGGCATCAGCGCACAGGAGCGCGACGATCATTGTACAAAGTTCGACATTCCGGCGGATGGCTACGGCAGAGCGTCCGTCACCTCGCGGCAATGGGATAATGAGAGCAGCATGACCGTAAGACTGGACCTCAGACCAGACGTCGAAGCGAATCTGGCGGCCCAAGCGCGCGCCAGGGGCGTCCCGCTCGAGGTCTATCTGCAGAGGGTCATCGAGGACCTAGCCCGGAGCGCTGAAGTTCCTCCAGCCAGCCTGCAGGATCTTGAGGCGACACTCGACGCCCTAGCTGAGATGGGCAGAGATCTCCCGCACTTGCCGTCCTCCGCTTTTAGCCGCGAGAACATCTACCGCGATCACGACTGAGGTCAGGTTGACGGTCCTGCTCGACACGAACATCCTCCTCCGCCTCGTGGAACCAAAAGATCCCGAATACGCGTTGGTTCGAGAAGCCGTGAAGACGCTATCGGCTCGCGGGGAGACTTTGTGTTTCGCCTCGCAGAATCTGGTTGAGTTCTGGAACGTCTGCACTCGCCCATCCGCCCAAAACGGGCTCGGTCTGACGCCGGCTCAGGCCGACGAACGAGCGAGGTTGATCGAAAGCAGGTTCCGACTGCTACCGGACAATGAAGGGGTTCATACGGAGTGGCGTCGGCTTGTCCTCGCTCACTCGGTTGCGGGCGTCCAAGTGCATGACGCGCGGCTCATCGCCGTCATGGTGGCGCACGGCCTCCCACAGTTGCTCACGCTCAACGACCGGGACTTTGCAAGGTACACCGGCATTTCAGTCGTTCATCCACGCGACCTTGTACGTGCCCCATCGGACCAATGAGTCGCAGGAGGTCAGGAGACGTACAGCGATTTCCGTTTCAGTTCCACGAGCTTGATGAAGTTGCGCTTGATCTTGTACTTCACGCGCAAGGTTTCCAGATGCCGCACGAACTCCGCGCCACGGCCCATGCCTTTCATCACCGCCGCGGCCTTCACAAGCAAATCGACGGAGTCGTCGTAGCGCCCGTTCCGGGTCTCAGTCACCGCCGCCTCGGCCTGTCTCAAATAGATCGGCGCCGCGTCGGCGGGATGTTCCTTTTCACGCGCGGCCGCGAGCTGAAGCCAAAACCCATCCGAGCAGCCGCCTTCCTGGGCCTCGCGCCATGCAGCCTCCGTGTCGCGTTCGTAGAGAAAGATCTCCACCAACTGCGAGTGGTCATCGTTAGGCTTTATCCAGCGTTGCAGTGCCCGGCCGCGTGATTCCTCCTTGGCCTTGGCGATGCTTCCGCGAATTTCCGCCAGCGCGCGGTCCCGCCAGTCTGGCCAACTCCGCGCCTTCTTTGCATGGCGTTCCAGTGTCTTGTAGGCATCCAAATACGGCCTCTCCGAGAATTCCGCCCACATCAGTTTCATCGCATCGTCGTGGCGGCGCAGGCGATGATACTCTTCGGCGGCGAACTCTCGCAGCCGCCCGTCGGTGTGTTCTGGAAACGCGTTGAGCCCTTTCTCCGCCCACAGCAAAGCGTCATCACGCCGGCGAGCCTCGCGGTACACTTCCGCGATTTTCAAGTAGTCATAGGCGTGCGACAGGTCGCGGCTCATCACAGCGACAAGTTCCTCGACATCGCCCGAGGCCCGCGCGAGCGATTCCATGACATGCGTGATTCGGAAGTGCTTGCTCCACTCCGAGCGCCCGTCCTTCGCCGTCTGCACGGGTACTTTCTCCCATTCCGCCTCGGCGAGTCGGCGGTACTCCTTCAAGCCCTTGGCCCCAAGAATCTTCGCGTAGTTCTCGGCGGCGCCAAAGAACACATCAAGCTCGCTGTGCAGCTCCCAATGAAGGAGACGTCTGGCGAGCGCCACGGGATCTGGCCGGGCCTGCTGACACGCCCGGAAATGGATGTCCTGCAAGCGGTCCCGCAACTCGCTGAGGTGCCCGTCGGAGTCGTCAATCGCCCCTGCTGCTGCAACGAGCCTCTCCAGCGCGGACTCGCACAGCTCGATTACCGCCGCGGCCTGTCCATCCTCCAGCAATTGCCAGATGTCGCCGATCGCTTCATTCACACCGCGCGCCCAGCCCGATGCCTCACGGTAATGGATGAAGCCGTGGACGCGGACAGCCCTGTCGAAAGCACGGCTGGCCGCCGCGACGCCGCTCTCGGGTCCTGATCGTCTCGCCGCATGTTGCAGAAGCCGCTCGCGCAGCCAGGCATCCTTGCTAGCCCAATCAAGGACCATCCGGACCAAGGTCTCCTTGTCCTCGGCCTGGATTATCTTTGCGGCGTCGGCGAGCGTGGGCGCCTTAGCCTTCTTGCCGGCCTTTCCTTTCTTGGAGGAGGCATCGCGGTTCAGCCAGGCGAGCGCAGCGGCAACGCAGTGCTTGCAAAACGAGCCGTCGGCTCCCTGCGGGCAGTCGCAGGAGTAGTCGAGGATTCCTTCGTCGGAGAATAGCGTGACAGTGTAGTCGTGGGTCCCGCGCACCACGGCGCGAACAGCTTCGGCCTCTGATTCGATGGAGTTGACGTGGCCGTGAGTATAGTAATCTCGTCCTCGTCGGTAGGAGCGGCCGCCCGCCAGCCGGCGAAGGACGGCATCGTTTATGGCATGAGAAATGTCACTGGGCACAGGTACGATTATCCTGAAAACTGAGTTGGCGGATCATGTCCCGGAAGGCGTCACGGTCGGCGCGCGCAGCTTCGTGCCGAGCCCTTCCTCGACCTGGTACGTTGCAAGATCAGCCGCGCCGGAAAACCAGTCCGCGAAGCGGCGGCTTTCGAAACATAGAAGCCGTGACGAGGGACGACGAGACGCTGTTTCCGTTTGAGACGTTCCGCAGCTAGCTTGAGAGCTGTCGGCGAGGTTGAAAGAGCGGCTAAAGCTTCCTTGCGAAAACGTATAGCCAGCCTCGCTGTTGGAGGGTGGTGGAGGCGGCGGGAGTTGAACCCGCGTCCGGAAAAGCTCGCCGCAAAGAGACTACATACTTAGTCCGCTCGTATATCTCGGCTGGTTCCTAGGAACGGACGAGCTGAAACCAACCCAGCCCGATTAATCTCGGCTTACGGCTCCGGACAGAAGCCTACAGCCTATCCCGCAAAATGACGTCCGCTACCCCCGTGCGAGCCCGGAGGCGAAGACGGCTGCTAATTAGGCAGCGTAAGCAAACTGCTGATTGTTGGCAGTTATTTGTTTTCCGATCGTTTTACGGGAGCTCGGAACCCGGTATGCCTCTCTACGCCGAATACAATCCCGTCGAATCCAGTACGCCCCCCCCTTTCTGTCTACCTATCTATTTGATGATACACCGCCTGCTTCGGTTTCGCCCGGCTGATGGTACCCGAGCGCCCGCCTCGCGCCTATCGATGGAGCCGCCGTCCGCAGCCTGGAAGGGCATCCACCAACCAACGCAGGTGAGTTTGCCGACCGCCGAGGGCGGGCGAGCACCTGCCGCTACGCGCTGTAAGTGGTCGCTGGAGGAGGCGTCAAACGTAAACTCGCGGCACTCGGCTCGATATGCCGCAAAGAGCTTCGTAGGCGATCGAGCCGCATTGGCGGGCCATTTCGCATGCATCGAGCCCGGCGCCGATCAGCGTCACTTCCTCGCCGGCTTCAACGCCGTCGAGGCCGGTAACGTCCACCGAGGTCACGTCCATGCTCACGAGCCCGACGATCGGCCGCCGTTCGCCGCGAACCAGCACTTGGCCGCCGTTCGACATGCGCCGGCTCAGCCCATCGCCATATCCGGCCGAGATGACGGCCAGCCGCATGGGCTCAGTGGCGGTAAAAGAACCCTCGTAGCCGATCTTCGCGCCCGGGTGAGCGTCGCGCACCGCGAAAATGCGCGCATTCCATTCCAAGACCGGGCGAACCTGGATCCGTGGCTGCGGCGCCGGACCGAGCGGAGCCGTCAAATAACCATAGAGAGCCAGCCCTGGGCGGACCATGTCTTCAGTCCATTCAGGGCGGTAAGCAACCGCGGCGCTATTGGAAAGGTGCAGCCGGCCGCAGCGAATTCCACGTTCGCGCAAGCCCGCCGCCACCGCCGCAAAACGTTGGCGTTGCTCGTCGGCCTGGCTGTTATTAAAATCTTCGGCGGAAGCCAGGTGCGTTGCCAACCCTTCGATTTCGAGGTTGGGTGAGGAGGCGATCCAGTTCGCCAGCACATCGGGATCGCCCGGCAGCCCCAAACGGTTCATCCCGCTGTCGATTTCGAGGTGACACGCTAGCCTCAGGCCGTTGGTTTCCGCCTCTTGCTGCCAGGCGCGGAGTTGCTCGCGGGTATGCAGGAACGGGGTCAACCGGTGCGCGCGAAAACAGGGCTCCTCACCGGGCTCGGCCCCGCCCAATACGGCGATTTCACCCGCAATGCCTGCCTCGCGCAAGGTTACCGCTTCCGCTGTACAGGCAACCGCGAAATGCGCCGCGCCCGCGGCCGTAAGCGTACGCGCCACATCCACAGCGCCGTGTCCGTACGCATCTGCTTTGAGGACGGCAAGCACCACTACATCCGGCCCAACGGCCTGCTGGATGCTGTTAAAATTTTGCTGGAGAATGCCGCGGTTGATCCGCGCGTAGGTTCGCATCCGAGTTTCCTTCGACTCTAGCACAGGCCTCTTCAGCCACCGGCGGGGCGGCCGCCTGTGCATTGCTGAACCCTGGCGCTTGCTGTTTCGACGCCCTCCGGCGCTGGCGTGTTTCGTGCTTGAACCCCGGACGGCTCGCTAGACACGGTCCGCGGTGTGTCCTACCCTAGGTAGTTCCGAGCCCTAGGTAGTTTCGAACTCTGAGTAGTTCGAGGAGACCCTTCGTATGCACCGAATCTGTTTTCTATCCATGATGATTGCGCTCGCCGCCACGTTTGGCTGCGGCGGCGGAGAAGCCCCGCCGGAGTCCGGCGTCGCCATTACCGGCGAGCACGGCGCGGGAACCGTGCTCAAAGCCGATGCCGAGCTCGACAACATCGTGCCCCCGGACTACCAGATCGAAAAACTCGCCGAGGGCTTCATATTCACCGAAGGCCCGCTGTGGATTCGCAACGGCGGCTTCCTGCTGTTCAGCGACGTGCGCGGCAACGCAATTCTCAGGTGGTCTCCCCAGGACGGCGCCTCGGACTTCATCAAGCCGGTCTTTGAAGGCGACCGCGAGGGTGGCATCGGTCCCAACGGCTTGACACTCGACTCCAAGGGCACGCTGATGATCTGCGAGCACGGCAACCGCCGCATCTCGCGCCTGCGGCTGCCCCAAGAAGGCGAGAGGACGGTCGTTGTCGCCAACTTCGAGGGCAAGAAGCTCAACAGCCCCAACGACCTCGTTTATAAATCCGATGGCTGGCTCTACTTCACCGATCCACCCTACGGGCTCGCCCAACAGGATGAGGACCCCACCAAGGAACTCGACTTTAACGGCGTCTTCCGGCTGAGCCCCGATGAGCAGACGCTGGAAGCGGTCGTGCGGGATATGACGCGCCCCAACGGCATCGGCTTCTCGCCCGACGAAAAGACCCTCTACGTCGCCAATTCCGATCCCCAACGCAAGCTCTGGATGGCCTACGACATCAATGATGACGGCACCGTCACGAATGGAAGAGTTTTTTACGACGTCACATCCGAAACGGCCGAGGGGTTGCCCGATGGGTTGAAGCTCGACAAGCGCGGTAATCTTTACTGCACCGGGCCGGGCGGTGTTTGGATCTTCGCCCCGGATGGCAAGCACCTGGGGACGATTCAGCCCGAGCAAGTGCCGGCCAACGTGGCCTGGGGAGACGACGGCAAATCGTTGTATATGACGGCGCGCACGGGACTCTACCGCATTCGGTTGAGCGCCGAGGGCGCCATCCCCTGACAGCCTGTCCCGCGGGGCGCAGCGGCGCTCTTGAGGACTGCTGGGAGCGTCGATGAGGCAGCAACTTTCAGCTTGGCTTGGGGGCTATGCCTGGACCGCCCTTGCGCTGCTCTTGATGAGCGCATGCGGCCGCCCGGCGGATGCTCCTGAAATCCAATTGACGTCGAGCGTCACGGTGCTTCGCGGCGCGGTGAACGGTGTGCTCGTGCAGCGCTCCGGCAAACAGTTGGCGGTATACGGCGACCCTCGGCCTGAGCCGTCGCAAGCCGAGCACGTCTTGTTCACCCACCACCGTCGTGACGTCGCCTGGGCCGGCCGCGGTCTTGTCGAACGCGGCGCGAAGGCCGTCGGTCCCGCGGCGGAGGCCGAGCTGTTCAGTGGCGTCAACGAATTCTGGCAGGGCTACGAGACCTCGCGTTTTCACGACTACGCTCAGCAGTCCACGAAAATCTTCGCCGAGCCCCTCGCACTTGAGCAGACAGTGCGCGAAGGCCGCGGCATCGAATGGGAAGGCCTGCGCTTCGAAGTCCTCGACACGCCGGGATACACGCGCGGCGCCGTTTCTTACCTCGCCGAAATCGACGGCGAGCGCATTGCATTCGTCGGCGATCTGATTTACGAGGGCGGGCGCATCCACGACCTGTTCAGCCTGCAAGACGCTATTCCCGACGCCAATACGCGCGGCTACCACGGCTACGCGGCGCGCGCCGCCGATGTGATTCTCAGCTTGCAGAAGATAGCCAATTGGAAGCCCACGGTGATCATCCCGTCGCGCGGCCCGGTGATCTACGAACCGCAGCGCGACATCGATCTGCTCGTCGAGCGTTTGAAGCGCCTCTTCATGGCCTACTATGAGACCGACGCGCTGCGCTGGTATTGGGGCGACGACAATCTGCGTATCCGCGCCAGCCGCGTGCTCGGCGATCAGCCCATTGAATGGATGCCGCTCGCCACACAGCTTCGGCAAACGCCGCCCCGCTGGATGCACAAATTCGGCACCTCCCGGCTGCTCGTGTCCGACACCGGAGCCGCGTTCCTGATCGACTGCGGCACCGAAGACGCCATGCAGAATGTGCGCGATCTCTACCAGCGCGGTGTGTTCAAAAAACTCGATGGTATCTTCATCACGCACTACCACGACGATCACACCGACAAGGTGCAGGAGATGCGGCTCGAATTCCGCGTCCCGGTCTACGCGGGGCCGGAGGTCAAAGATATTCTCGAAAATCCACAGGCCTACCGCATGCCGGCGGTGACCGCGAACCCGATCCGGCCTGTCGAAGTTCTGCAGGAAGACGGCAAGCTGCGCTGGAACGAATTCGAGTTCACCTACAAATACTTTCCCGGCCAGGCGATCTATCACGGCGGTCTTCTCGCGCGGCGCGACGACGGCGAGACGTTCTTCTTCATCGGCGATTCGTTCAGCCCCTCGGGCCTCGACGACTACTGCATCCTGAACCGCCATTTTCTGCACGCCGACCGCGGCCACTTTCTGTGCCTGAGCCTGATCCAGAACTTGGAAATGCCCTACTTGCTCGTCAATCAGCACATCGAGCCGACCTTCCGCTACTCCGACGAGCAGCTCGAATTCATGGTCGACCGCCTCAACCGTAAAAAGGCCGCGATCGGCGAGATGGTTCCGTGGGACGATCCGAACTACGGAATGGACGAGCAGTGGGTGTGGCTCTACCCCTATTGGCAGCAAGCCAAGGCCGGTGAGCCGTTCGAGATGCAGGCAATCGTGTTCAATCACTCGGCCGAAGCACGCGAATTTCGCATCACGCCGCGCTTGCCGGCGGGCTGGCAGTCCTCATCGCCATCGGTCGTAGCGTCGGCAGCGCCGCGAACGGAAGCTCGCGCCACGATCAAGGTCACGCCGCCCCCTGGCGCAACGGGATTAAAGGTAATCACAGCCGATGTCGCCTTCGCCGACAAAGACCTACGAGAGTGGACCGAAGCGCTGATCCGGCTGGAGCCCTAGCCGCCAACGATGCAGGTCATAATTTGCGCAGTTCTGGAAGTTTCGAGTACTCCGCAATCGCCCCGGAAGTGAGGACCGGTACTCGTGCCGGTCCTTCGCCGCGCAAAGCGGCGACGTGCTGAGCATCCTTGCTGCACCACCTTGCCGCACCAGCTTGCCACTCTCCTGTGCCGTCGCCTCAGGAGAGTTCATCGCAACCTAGTCTGAATCCACAACAGCATCCACTACGTTCAAAAGCGACCGGGCCGCCTCCGCCCAACTAAGCCGAGCCGCCGCTAAGCGAGCAGCGTCCCCCATGCGGACGAGCAGAGCATCATCCTCCAACAACCGCACCATCCCTTCACGAATTTCCGCGGTACGGTAAGGCTCCACCACCAGCGCGCCTTCCCCCAGCAACTCCGGAATGGGACTATTTCTGGTCACCAGCACCGGAAGTCCGCAAGCGGCAGCTTCGACCGCCGGCAAGCCATAGCCCTCCATCAACGAAGGCAGCGCCAGAAAAGCGGAGCAGTTCAGCAAACCAACGAGTTCTTCATCCGCAACGAATCCCGTGAAGACGACGCGAGACGTCAACCCGCGTTCCTCAACAAGCCGCCGCAGCCGCGCGTACTCGGAATAGAAAACGTCGCCCGAATAGTCGCCAACCAGAGCCAGCATCACATCGGCAAAACGCTGCTCCGCCGCAACTTTTGCGAACGCATCGAGTAAGCGAGCCAGATTCTTGTGAGGGCCAAAGCCGCCGACGTAGGTGACAATCCTGGACCCAGGGCTCAAGCCGAGATCGCGAAGTTTCGGGGACATCTCCGGGTTAGTCAGGGGCCGAAAGACAGGGTCCGGCGCCTCACCAACAACAGCCACCGACTCCGAAGAAAGCCCGAACTGCTCAACCAACGCACGCCGCGAGTATTCCGAAACCGTCAATACGCGATCGGCCTGCGCCAGCCCCAGCGTCGATTTCAGTTGCCAACGAACGCGGCTCCCGAGAGTCGGGAAAATATAGCGCGGAAGCCGCTCCGCGATAACGTCGTGGATCATCAGCAGCTTCGGTGCGAAAGTCCAGGTCGGCACCCAACTGTAAATCGTTGGGAACAGCAAAACATCGAGTGGCGCCGCCGACATCGCGCCTCCCAACGCCAACATATCACCAACGGACCGGGCGCCATTCGCCCCGGCGGCCTGCAAAGTCTGGCGCCGCGTGGAGGCCGCTGCAACCTCGCAAGCCTCTGGAAAAGGGAAAGGGGATTCCCCCACGAAGTCGGTGAACAACACAAAACGGTGCGGGCTGAGCTGTGCAGCCGCTGTGATGAGGCCGCGCAAATGCCGGCCATAGCCGCGGCGTTGCGTCCAGCAAGTTGCATCAACCCCAATGAGCATGGCAGTCCGTTGATCAGTTAATTGGCTGATCCGTTCATCCGTCAACTGGCGGACCCCTCGCTGGGGACGAGCTTGATGAACGGTCTATTGATATTCTTGCGCGATCGGGGGAGTTAGCGCGCAGGGAAGGAGAATCATCAGCGCCGGTAACAACTTTCCAGCTATGGCGCCGCGCGGATCAACCGATCAACCGATCAACCGATCAACCGATCAACCGATCAACCGATCAATCGATCAACGGCCTAACGTACCTCCGCCAGGCTCCCGCCGTCCCCGCGCAGCATCCCGGCGACTTCCCCGGCAATGCCGATCCACAGGAAACCAACCATCATCGGCAAGCCGGCCAGCAGCTCGCGGCGGTTGCGGCCCTTGCGCCACACCAAGAAGGCGGTACGCAGCGGCAACAGCCACGGCAGGACCACCAGAGCGCCGGCGGCGTGTACCCATCGATGGAGTACGCCCCAACTCCTCGAACGCATCGCCGCGATCGATCGCAGAAACAAATACCGCTGCCGCCGGAACTCGCGGCGATCAAAAGGATTGCGGTGCAGCAACGTCATCCCCGGGTGGATGCGAACCGCGAAACCCCTCCGCTGCAGTTCATCGAGCAGATGGTTTTCCCACAATTCGCCAAAGCGGTCGTCTTCAAGTGGCAGAAGCGAGCGCTGGAAGCTGACATTGCCGCCAGCCACCCCACGCGCTTTCTGCGCCGACATCGGCGGCATCAAAGGCGCGTACTCAGTGAGATAAAAGGCCCAATCGAAAACGGTGGACGTGCTGCCATTCTCAACCGGGCCCCCAATGACGCCTTCTTTTTCACCCTGGTATTGGCGATGCGCGAACAAAACTTCCTCGGCCCAGGTCCGTGGCAGCATCGAGTGGTCTTCAATCAACGCCACCACCGGCGCCGTCGCTTTCTTCAGGCCGATCCAACGCAGTTGAGGAATCGTAGCGTTGCCAAGGCCGCTGACGATGCTGACTTCGGGGAAACGCTCTCGAACCACTGCGGCTGTGTCGTCGGGCAAACGGTCGCAAACAATGACCTCGATCGCTTGGCGAATGGATTGCTGCTCGACGCGCTCCAGGCAAGGCAGCAGAAACTGCTTGCCGTTAACCGAGGGAATCACGATGGAGAGGTCGGGAGGCATAGGGACCGCTTCCTTTGGACGAACCAAAGCCGCCAGGGTAAGCCGGCATTCCCCGCTTTGTCGCTAGGCCCTGATTAGGGAGAGTCCGGGGTAGGGCGCGACATGTCGCGTCCGCAAACAACTCGCCTTCAGCGGGATTCGCACCGCGGGCCCTTTCGCGCCAGGCAAATCAACGTGTGGCCAAGGCCCAGCCGCAAACCTGCCCGCACAACAAGCCGCCGCTCAAGCGCCCAATACTTCCTCAGCAGGCTCCCTTTCCAACCCGCTCCGTCGTACGGATTCAGGGCCAGCCCGACGTCGCCTTGCGGCCGCGGCCTGCTGAGCGCTCTCAAATCGGCCAAAAGGCTCGGCAGCCAGTTGACCCGGGCCATGAATTCGACTTCGAAGCCGCCGTCTTCAAGAGCCGCCGATAGGGTCGCGGGCACCCACTGACGGTAATCGGCCGTATCCTGGTGCCTCTTGCCGGGCAAGCCTCGCCGCGCGGCCGTGCGCACCAGCAGCCGTCCGTCCGGCAGCAAGACGCGAGCGAATTCCCGCAGCGTCCGTCCGGCGTCGGCTGCGGCAAGATGCTGCAGCACATCGTGGCACACCACGACATGGAATTCCGCGGCGCCGAAGGGCAGTTCGCCGGTGTCGGCAACCGCCAGCCGTTGGAGTCCCAAGGCGCGAGCCGCCTGAAGCCCATAGGGGGATACATCAAAGCCCGTCAGCTCGGGCCCGTCAAATTTGGCGCCGCATTCGCGGAGGAACAGCCCCGTCCCGCAGCCGGCGTCGAGCACTTTGGGGCGCTGCACGCCGCCGAGGCCGCGCCTCAGCAGATCGAACGAGAGCCGGCGCATCGCCTTGGCCCACGGGTGCCGCGCTTCGACAGCTTTCAGGCGCTCATAGTATTCGGGGCTGAGGATCTTGGGCGCCGCTTCACTCATCGAGCTGTTGGCTTGGCGCCCAGGTACCACTTCCCGACGGCGCAAATCAGTCGGTCGACACGGTCGCCTGTTTGGTGTTCTTCACTCGCGGCGTTTTCTTCCGCGACCAATGAAGAATCGTGCCGGCCATAAACGAGACGCCATTGTAGAAATGGTAGAGCAGGTGGAATGGAATCGCCGCGGCCGCGAAAAAGATGTTGTGGCGGCCCCTCAGAAAAACATAGAACTGCGAGTTGAGGAAGATAATGACGATCAGCAGCAGACTGGGGACAATCACCAGCGGGTGCAGCGGCATGAAGCTCAAAATGTAAAGCGTAGCGCCGCCGGTCAGCACGCCGACCAGCCTGGAATAGATCGTCTTCGATCGGCTGTTGGGCCGGTTGATGAGAAAGCGATGCTGCAGGAACAGCATGGCCATTGCTACCAGCAGCGGAGGTATCGGCGCCGTCATGTCGTGCCACCAGGCCATCAACATCGTTGCGGCCAGCGACAGGCCGATCCAGATCACCTGGCGCCCATGGTTCTTCCGCAGCGTCCAGCCATGGAACCAGTAGTTGGTCATCAGCAGCAGCGTCAGAAACAACAGCGGGACCAGGTACAGCCCCTGGAAGTAAATCGCGACGCCGGTAACCGAAAGCACCAGCAGATAAACCAGCGCGACGCTGATGCGCTGCGAGATCTGCAGGTTGAGATCCGGCGGCATGTTCGTGTCGCGCCAGATCAGCTCTGTCCAAGGGATGCCGCGGTCGAAGATGTCGGTGCGCAGCAGACGCCAGAAGGTCCACGCCTTGAGGTGCTTCACCTGGAGCTGCTTGTCGAGCACGATCTTGCAGCCGTCGGCTTTCAAGCGGTAACCCAGCTCGATGTCTTCGATCGCGGGACGCTTGTAGTCTTCGCTGAAGCCGCTGTAGCGCAGGAAAACATCGCGGCGGATCGCGCCGCAGCCGCTCCAGAACGTCGACGCCACGTCGCTGCCTTGCTGATGCACGAAGTGGTGGAACAGATTTTTGTACTGCGAAAGAAAATCCGCTTGCTGCGGCCGGTCGTCGTAGGACCCAATCAGCGCGTCGAGTTGGGCGTCGGCGGCGAAATGGTCCGCTACGCGCCGTAACGTGTCGGGCGCGACACAGACGTCGGAGTCGATAAAAAACAAAATGTCGCCGGTCGCCTTGGCCGCCCCCGCGTTGCGCGCCGCGGCCGGCCCCGTGTTGGTCTTTTGCCGGATTACGAAACAGCCGGCGGCTTCGGCCGCTTTGGCCGTGTCATCGGTCGAAGCGTCGTCGACGACGATACATTCGTGATAGGGATAAGTGGAGTGATTCAACGCCGCCAGGCAAAGCTCCAGATCACGGAAGCTGTTGTGCGCCGGAACCACCACCGAGATCCGCAGCGCCGGTAAGCTTTGTTGAATCAAGCCATTAGTCTACGCGCCCCGCTAGGGGTTTGCAATAGAAATGGGGCCCAGGGCGGCCGTGTTTGCCGTCCTCGGTCAGCGTGGCCGTGGGCTTATAACCCGATGAACAGCCAAGGATTGCGGTCCGCGCCAGGTCGCTTATTCGACCCTCGGAGAAGGCCGCTTGATGCAGACCGCCTGGAAGTAGGGTGTTACCGCGTAGAGACCCGAGCGTAGGGCCGGCAGGCCTCGCGCCGTTTCGTAAAACCGGGCTGCCCGGCGCTTCCATGGCGAAAACGACTCGGCCTCGCGCCGCCCGACGGCAGGCAGGCGAATCTCGCACGACCCCGCAAAGCAACCTCGCAGCAGACGCCGCAGCGTCCAAAACGAAAATAAGCGAATATTCTCATAGGCCACGCCGAGCTTGCGGCGTACATGGCGCACCGCCCAACTTCGAGGCCAATAGCCCAGGCCCCAAACTCCCACATGGGGTTCCGGGGTCAGGCTGAAGCGGTTGGGAGTCGAGAGATAGAAACCGCCGCCCGGCAGCAGCACGCGGGCGACCTCGTCGACCGTCGCCGACGGATCGGCAACGTGCTCCAGAGAGTCGGCCGCCAAAGCCGCTCCAAACGTTGATGCCCTAAACGGCAAACATTCCGACTGCGCCGCCACCAGCAATGCTGTCTGGCCGGATTCGCTCAAGTGCTTACGGGCGAGGACCAACTGCGCTAGGGAAAGATCGATGCCTGCGGCGATGCTGAAGTGCTCTCCCGCCGCCCGGAGGTAGCGGCCCAGGCCACAGCCGACATCGAGCAGAGCTTCGGTTTCGGGATGAACCCGGCGGCCGGCGAGCTCCGCGAGAGCCGCCTCCGCTTGTTCGCCCTCCACCTCGAAATGCGCCATGTGGCGGGCATGCAATTGGTCGTTCGCGGGCGGGTCGAGCTTGTAGTAGTAAGCCAGCAGCTCACGGAAATCCAGGCGCCCTTCCTGCTGATGCAGCAGCTCGGCCAGATAGAGATCCTTGGTAGCGTCAAACCCGGCCGGCGTTTGGAGCCGCAAGTCCGGCAATCCCACCGGGCGGCCGTAAACTCGCGCGCAACGCGGGCAGCGGCTGCCTTCCGCGTGTTCCTGCAACGCTTCGTGGCACAGCGGACAGCACAACAGAGATTCGGCGGGATTCACGATTTAGGGCGCCGGGTGCGGTTTGGCGCTCCTTGTATGTTTGCAGTCGGGGTGGGGTGCAAACAAGAGGGCCCCGGGAGACCGCTCATCCGGGGGGGAAGCGATGAGGGGTCCCAGGGCCCGTCTGCAAACTGTGTGCTTACGACTTCGACGCTAGCAACTGGCGCAGTTGCGGCGCGCGCGAAGGGTCGCGCAATGCCTGCAAAGCCTTGGCTTCGATCTGCCGGATCCGCTCCCGCGTGAGAGCGAATTCTTTGCCGATCTCCTGCAGCGTGTGCTCGCGCTCGAAACCGATGCCGAACCGCATCCTCAACACACGCTCTTCGGCGGGCGAGAGCGTCTCGAGAATGTCGGCCGTCTTCGACCGCACATCCGAATCGATCAACGAGTCAGTGGGCGACGAAGCGTTAGGGTCCTCCAGCAAATCGCCGAGCGCCGAATCGACGTCGCGGCCGACCGGGGTCTCAAGCGACACCGGAGTCCGCGCAATCGAGCGCAGGTTCTCCACCTTGCGCACATTGGTCTCCATCGAGTTGGCGATCTCTTCGTTCGTCGGCGGACGCCCCATATCCTTCTCCAGCCGGCGCAGCGTCTGGAGGAACTTGTTGAGCTGTTCGTTCATATGGACCGGGATCCTCACGGTGCGCGACTGGTCCGCCAGCGCCCGCGTGATTGCCTGCCGGATCCACCAAGTGGCGTACGTCGAGAACTTGAATCCGCGCTTGTAGTCGAACTTCTCGGCGGCCCTCATCAGGCCGATGTTGCCCTCCTGGATCAGATCCTGAAGGTGCAAACCACGGTTGACGTACTTCTTTGCGACCGATACCACCAGCCGCAAGTTGGCCTCAACCAGAGCGGCCTTGGATGCCTCGGCGACCGCACGCCCGGCGGCCATCCGCCCCAGCATGTGCTGGGTCTCGGTCGCCGTCATGCCAATCGACATTTCTTCAACGCCACCGCGAGACCGCGACTTGGCACGCTTGGCGCGGCCGCGCCGTTCGGCAGCCAACTCCCGCGCACGAATCTTCGGCAACTCGGCCGCGATGGCTTCGAACCCGTCGACGAACCCCCGCCAGTATTCGGGGCGGAACGGCAGATCGAGGATCGCGCGGCTCAGCTCGACCTTCTTGCGGCCCAGCTTCCACGCCCAGCGGCGGCGGACATTTTCCTTCGCCCCAGTGCGCTCCTTGGCCTTCTGAGCCAAGTCTTCGCATTCGGAAACCAGTTCCGCTATACGGCCAAAACGCCGACTGAGGTCTCGGGCCACCCGCTTGGACTCGCCCTCGGGGTTTTCCATCGAAACCAGGGGCCGCAAATCGAGTTCTTTTTTGTCGAGTTGCGCTTTGAGATCGAGCAGCCGCGTCCACATCCACGCAGAGCGGGCAAGCATCACGCGAACTCGCCGTTCGCCTCGCTCCATGCCTCGGGCCAGTCGAACCTCTCCCTCTTTCTTCAACAGCGGAACCGCGCCCATCTCGCTGAGATAGAGGCGCACGCTGTCCTCGGGCGGAGAAGCCTTCTCGTGCTCCTCAGCCTCTTCGGCCTCGACTTCGAAATCGGGCTGCCACGAAGCTTCTTGGAGCTCCGGGTTCTCGGGGCTGCCCAGGGGTACCCGCCCGGTTTCCGACTCAAGACCAGCCTGTTTTAGTCGCTCCAGGGACATATGTTTGGATATCGGCCGTTGCCTCAATACTTTAGATGCTAAACTGAGCCCAAAGGTTGCTCCTTGGTCACAGACTTTTCTGCGGCGGCGGGGCGCTTCCTTACCATGCAACAGTTTCGACTACTTTACAGACGCATCAAGACCCGGTTTCGATTCCTTTCTGCCTCGATTCGACCCCTTCTTTTACAACAACCCTTGAAGATGGTAAGGGCCGCCGGGGGTTAACTCCCATCAGGGGTTCCTGGTAGTGCTTATCGGCTTTTCGCCGTACGCTGGCCGCTGAACAGTCCTGTTACCCAGCGTACTTCGACCCGATAGCCGGGGATCCTTGGTTCGCGGGGCAGACGCCCTGGTGATGGCTTTGCGGCCTCGCGTGGCCGGCTGACCTATTGATAAGTGTTAGATAATAAATAGTTTACGTTTTTCCTTCCGTGTTCCATGCTGCCCTGCCGACGCCCTGGCCGCGGACTGCTCTTAACTTTCCCTGCCCGCACGACATAGGACTAGAGTCGTAAGGACCGCCTGTGGCTCCTTCAACTACTTCCGCACCACCAGGTTCGATAACTCCATCCTGCCCGCTAGCGCCGCACCCGACACCTAGCGCCCGACACCTGACACCGCCAACCACTTCAGACTTGCTCCCGGAAAAACCAGCAAAAGGAGACGGCTAGCGCCAACGCCACCGCTATCGCCAGCCAGACGACTCGCCACGGGTTCGACGGAGGCAGGGTCAGCCCCAGCGTCGGAAACACCGGTGAGAGTTTTGGTTCGGTGGCCTGCTCATGGCGCCTCCGGTCGTCCTCCAGGCGCACGGTGACCTCCTGTCTGGCTCGCCGGACGATTTTCCGAATCTGGTCTCGCTCTTCGGCGGTCAACGGCACGCGCGCCAGTCTATCGTCTTCGCGTAGGTCGCTCAGTACCGCGGCGCACGCCTCGCAGACGCCGAGATGCGCCAGGAACTCCTGCCGCCCCTGCGCATCCAGGCCATCAGCGAGAAAGGTGTTCATTTGCTCGCTTTTCTCGCATTCAGTTTGCAGTTGGGTCATGGCATTCCGGCAGTTTGGTCACCGTATCAGCAGAGGAATCCGGCGCCGTTTCCGCATCGCCTTCCATTCCCGCCAGCAGATCATTGACCAGCAACGTAAAACCCCGCATCCGCATTTTCTGAAGCAAAAACCGGACGCGCGCGTAAGCCCGGCGGCATTCCTTATCGGAAATCGCCAATCGCGTGCAGATTTCCGGCATTTGCGCTCCGCGGATGCGCAGCGCCATGATCTCGCGATCTTGGGGCTTCAACTCCGCGAGATAGCGCTCAAACACGGTGCGGGTCTTGGCGCGGTCCAGTTCCCTGATCAGCCGCTGCTCGCCCGCCTCCGCCGGTTTCCCGACGGCTCGGGACGGTTCGGCGAGCTCCGCGCTGTGGCTTTGCTCGACCCCCTCGCGGCGCTTGCGGTCTATCCAGTGGTTTCGTGCCGTCGTCCGTAACCAGATCAGAACGTCCTGGTTATCCGCTATCGTGTGCAACTTGGCGATCGCGCGCGTAAAGGTTTCCTGCAAAACCTCCTGCGAAAGCTCCAAATCCCGGGTCCGCCAGAACCAGGTCGTCGCCAGGTTGTTGGCGTAACGGTTGTAAAACTCCGTGATCACTTCGTTCCGGGCGCCCCAATTCCCCTGCTCGACCGCTTGCTTGAGCGTGCTAACCAGTTGGCCGTCCGAAAGCTCGCCCAATGGCACCGCCCTTTATAAGCACTAGGACCCCGCCTGATGCAGTAATCGGCTCCCTTCGTCGCCGGCAATAGGGGCTAAGGGCCCAAATCTCCCTAATTCCTCGCCGTAGAAATAATTTTCTGCTTCCAGGATTTATTCTCGTTTGACAGTACGAGAGCCCAGGAGGCACCCATGATTCGAACCTACACTTTGGCAGCTTGCGCGATCTTGACCACGGCGACGGCCTACGGCGCGGGGTCTTACCAAGGGACCTGCGAGACGATCCTAGGAGAGCCCACAACTTATTGCACGGTAAGCGTTTTGGAGTTCGAAACGGGCCAGCTGGCGAGGCTTTTTGCCGACCAGAACCTGACTCGCGCGCTGCCGAACCCGGTCTCCGCGCGGCACGACGGGACGTTTGAGTTCTTCGCCGGGGGCGGGGTCTACGAGATGCGTCTGTCGGGTGGGACGCCCGACGCCGGCCAAAATGACGTTTTGTTCGCCTGGCTGCCGGCGCAAAACGCCGCTTCCTGGGTCCGCAGCGGGGCTCCTGTCTATGCCGTTACAAGCTACGGAGCTACCCCGAATGACGCCGACGACGATGACCTGCCGGCGATTCAAGCCGCCGTGGACGCCGCTGCCGCCGACGGCGGTGTGGTGTTCCTTTCCGAAGGCGTCTACCACGTAGCCCCCTCGGGAAATTGCTCGCCCTGCATCCGGCTCCGCAGCGGCGTCAGCATCGTGGGCGCGGGCGAAGGGTCGATCGTTCGCATCCGGGCGAACTCGGGGGCGTTCGAGGCTCTGTTTGCTCACGATAGTGGAACGCCGGAAGACGTGCTTCTGTCGAGCTTTACGATCGACCACAACATTCAGGAAAACCTCGGCACGGTCGGCCGCACGCCGGGACGCTACGGATACCTGGTGCGGTTCTACGCCGGCCGCCGGATTCGGATCGAAGGCATGCGGTTCCTCCACGCGGGCGTCAACGCGGTCACGCTGAACGGGACGGACGTGAGCGACGTCGAGCTGCTCAACAACTACGCTGAGTACCAGCAGGACACCGGCGTTGAGCCCTACGACAACACGGCCCTATATACGGATGGCTATCGCATCACGGCGGCATATAACACGATCGTCGGGAAAATCGTCGCCGGCATGCCAATGATCAACGGCGGCGCGGTTGGCGCGATCGAGCTGCACGGCGGCCCCGCGGTCGCGATCGGCAACGAGATTCAAGACGTTCGGGTGTGCATGTCGCTCGTCAGCGCCTGGAGCGGCGCGGCCGACCCCCGCACCTCGAACGCCATCGCCGCGCTGGGCAACCGCTGCCTGGGCGTCAACGAAGGCATTCGCCTGGCCGCCATGGACAACCGGCAACTTAAGGGCGTCGCGGTCGCCGGCAACCAGATCGACATCGCCCAGGCGCAGTGGAATCTGCATGTCGCCATGGGCATCGAGCTCGAATGGACCGCCGCCGGGATGAGCGGAAACTTCGAAGACATCACGATCGCCCACAATACGGTGCGGTTCGAAAACGAGGGCGAAGGCAGCCCCCGAGCGACGGCGCTGCTGACGAACGTTGGCATCGGCCTGGCCCCGGCCGGCAACACCAATCGCGTCCGCGTCCTCGGCAACACCGTCGCCGGCGCCCCGCTGATGGGCATGCGGATTGGCAATTTGCTGCACCCCTCGAGCACCTACAGCGACATCGTCATCGCTGGGAACACCTTCGCGGACTACGGCCAGAACCGGCTCGCCAGCCCCTACTTTCTGCTGGGAATCCGCACCGAAGGCCAACTACGCAATTTGACCATCGAGCAGAACCGCTTCGAAACCACCCGTAACGACGGTCTCAGCCGCCCGGCGATCGCGATGGTCGCCACCGGCGCCCAAACCGCCACCGACTACGAAGGATGTGTCGTCCAGGAGAACGAGGGAGCGGAGCTGTCTGTGATCGACACGGCATGCGAAACGCAGGCCCGCTCCGCCACCCTCGGAATTGCCTCCCGTCTTGGGACTCATGCCCGGGCGCGCTAGGCGGGTCTTATATCCCACCGGACTGGCCGCCAGCCCTGGCGTTTTGGCCGCCGTTCGGCCCCGTGGGATCGGAGGTACAATTAATCAGGAATCAGGCTGCCGGGCGGATCCGTGCAACGTACTGCCCGGGAGGGGCGTCCAATCCGCAGCCGTGCGCTCGAAACCAACGCCGGGAACCGGTTAGACTGGCCTGCCGCGCTCTGGTTTGGCCGTGATCAGGTTTGATGGAGTGGGGTTATGAACATCATCCGTAGCCTGCTGGTCTTTGTTCTGGTTGCCTGCCTGCCGGTGGCGTCTCTCGCCGAGGAAAAAGAGAAAGAGAAGAGCAACAAGAAAAAGAAGCAGGACGTCGAGGCGATCGGCGACCGCGACGTCGACGGCGGCGTAAACTTCTACTCCCTCGACAAGGAGATCGCGCTCGGCAAACAGTTGGCGGATGAGGTCGAGCGCACCGCCAAGGTCGTCGACGACCCGCTGGTCGCCGAATACATCAACCGCGTGGGCCAGAACCTGGCGCGCAACTCTGACGGCAAGGTGCCGTTCTCCTTCAAGATCATCGATGACCCGCAGGTAAACGCTTTCGCCCTCCCCGGCGGCTTCCTGTTCGTCCACACCGGTTTGATTCTGCGCGCCGAGACGGAAGGGGAGCTGGCGGGCGTCCTCGCGCATGAGATCGCGCACGTCACTGCGCGGCACGGCACGCGGCAGGCGACTCGCGGGCAGATTGCGAACCTGGCGACGATCCCGTTGATTTTCCTCGGCGGTTGGACCGGCTTTGGAGTGCGGCAAGCGGCCAGCCTCGCGATTCCGATTGGCTTCCTGACGTTCTCTCGCGCGTTCGAGGCCGAGGCTGACTTCCTGGGATTGCAGTATCTCTACGCGAGCGGCTACGATCCCATCGCGTTCGTGGACTTCTTCGAGCGGCTGCAAGCCATGGAGAAGAAAAAGCCCGGCTCGCTGGCGAGTGTGTTTCGCAGCCACCCGATGACCGACGACCGCATCGAGTCGGCCCAGAAGGAGATCGATCGCATTTTGCCCGCCAAGGCCGAATACGTGGTTTCCACCTCGGAGTTTCTGGTAGTGCGGGACCGCTTGGAGTACCTGCTCTCGCCGGCAGCCAAGGAAGATCCGGACCTGAAGACGCGCCCCCGAATGCGCCGCACAACCAGCGCCGATACCACGACGATCGAGCGCCCCGGCGATACGCAGCCGGGAGAGAAGGGCGACGATGGCCCGCCCGTGATTCGAAGACGCGGCTCGGAGTCGGAGCCCACTGCGGACGATGATGATCGCCCGATCATTCGCCGCGAAGATCCAACGGCGGCCGATCCCGGCGTGAGTTCCGCGCCGCCTTCCGGCGAAGAAGATGACCGCCCGGTCCTACGCCGCGAAAGCCCCGAGACGACCGATACGTCGACCATCGAGCGGCCAACCACCACGGTCCCGGTGGAACCGCCGCCTCCGGACGACGACCGGCCGATCCTCAAAAGAAAAAACTGACGCACGGTCTTTCGACCGCGGATGTGGAGCCGTTTGTGTACGTGGTTTCGCCGCCGGGCCCGCGGCGTCCGCGATTCCCTCTTTCGCCCCTTCCAGGGCTCCTGTCCATTTTTCGGTTTTCCCACGGCTGAAGCCGTGGGCTATTAGATGGTATCGCCCCTGCCGGGGCTTGACCTACGTGGCGATTGCCAACGCCTACGCGGCGAGTTCACACGCCGGTGTCCCTAGTGTAAACGCCTACGTGGTGAGTGCAAACGCGGTGTGGCTCGTGTAAACGCCGGTTGCGCCCGACGGCGTATTGGCGGCGAACTAAACGATGACTGGGGGCAGGGAAGATGGCGCGTCCTTTACAGCTTCAAGGGCGCGAGCGCCGTGTACGCCCTGGTGACCTCCACCAACCGCGAACCGCCGGCGTCATAAACCACCGCGCGGCCGAGCGAAAGCACCCGTAGCGTCTCGTCGCGAGAGAGAAAAAACTTGTCGATCGGCTCGTAGCCGCTCATGCGTTCGATGTTGGCGTGATCGGGCGTCAGATACACGTCATAGAGCGACACTACGCGAAAAGCCTGGTGATAGACCGCGACGTAAAAGAGCTCTTGCGGGACGTTGGTAAGCAGAATCGTCTTGTTGGGATGCTGGATACGGATCTGCGAAACGCCTGACAACAGGTTTCTCGCGGCGATGCTCCAGCGATAGTCGTAGTCAATGTTGTCGGTGGCGTAGGCAATCGTGGGCGGCAGAAACAGAATCAGGCTCGCGGCGCCCGCGGCGCGGTAGCGCCAGCCCGCGTGAAAAGCCTCCACAAGCGCCCAGCCGCCCAGCATGGCCAGGCCGAGAAACGGAATCACCAGATAGTAGCGGCTGCGATGCGCGGCGAGCGGCAGGTAGGGCGCGAGCGTTCCGACGAACCAGGCGATAAAAAATACGCCGAGCCAGTCGCGTTGCAGCGCGCGGCTGACGGCAAAGGCAAGCAGCAACGCCGCCAGCACCACCGCCACCCATACGTCAGCTTCAGCCGCCAGCGCCCACTTGGTATAGACGCCAAGCCCTTCAAGCAGCCCGAGACCATACGAGGTCTGATAGAGGCCCTCGGTAGGAAGCGGCGCCGCCTGTAGTTGCAGCCACGCCAGCCCTGCCGAAGCGAACAGCATCGGCACTACGTGGGGCCAGTAGCGGCGCTGTTCAAACACCACGTAGGTCAGCAGAATCGCGGGATAGACAACGATGGCTTCCAAAGCGCCAAAGCCTGCCACGAACGTGATCCACTGCGCGATGTAGTACAACCAGTTGTTCGAGGAAACGAACCGCAGGAACAGCCACAAGCTCAGCAACAGAAAGAACGAGCACAGCATGTTGTTGTAAGCCGAGCTCCAGGCCATGCTCGTCGCGAGGCTGTGATGCAGTCCCCACAGGCATGCCGCCGCGAACCCCGCCCAATGCCTGCCGGTCAGCCTGCGCGTAACAATCGCTACCAGCCAAAGGTTGACGATCAGCGTGCTGAAAGCAAGCAGCCGGTAGGGAAACGCGTTGAGCCCGAACCAGTGGTAGAAGTAGTAGAAAAAAAGACGCTCGCTGAGCGGACGGAAAGTCCCCTGCGCGCGCGGCTGCCACAGTTGCGGCCAGAACTGGTGGTCGGGCAGTTGAACCAGCAGCAGCAGCGGAAAGTCGTCGCGGTGAAACCAGCACCACAGTCCGCGTTGAAACAGCCAAAGGCTGAGCAGGGTGGGAACCGACCAATAAACACAAGCCAGCAGCAGGCGCTGAGAGCGGTTTGCGGCTGTCTCGCTCACTTCAGAGCAACCGAGATGGCGACTACACCGAGCTCGCGCTGATCGGATTCGGTCGGCGGCAGCGCTTTGTCGAGTTCGAATTCCACATTGAGCGCGCCGCCCTGAAGCGCACTCGCGGGTAGAGGCTTCGTGAAAACGTGATCGCCCGCCTGCTGGTAGGTTTCACTGCCGATATCGGCGTCATTGACGCGCGCGGTGAGCGTGACGCTCTTCAGACGCCCGACCACGGCCTCGGGAAGGGTGAACTTGAATTCGATCTGAGTGTCCGCTGCCCCCGCGGGAGCTTGCAGCGCCACCGAGAATTTGCGCGCGGTCCAACGCCAGACGCCCTGTTCAACCCCGTAGAAGCCTTCCAGCAATTGGGCCGCGGCAGCCGGATCGCCCATGTGGACCGACGAAAGCAGCGCGCCCGCAGGCGCCTCGGCCGCGCTAGCCGGCGCCTCGCTCTGGGGCGCTTGCGCCAGCTCCGGCTCATTGCTGGGGCACCCCGGAAGTAGCAGGCTCGACAGCAGCAGTGCCGCCAACCGCGCAGGCCACGGCAAGCTCCCTAAACCGCGTGGATTCATAGAGTCCGATGATACCGGATTGGCAATCCAGGTGTCAGGCGGTTTCTCGCTCATCCTCAAAGCAAACAAGCCCGCGGGCCTTGCGCCAACCAGCGGGTTGTTTCGCTGCCCGGTGGTGATTTAGTACGATAGCCGTTTGCTATCGAGAATCTGCCGTTCGGAGGCAGGACCGCTCCGCCCCTTCTCTCTGCTGATTCTTCTGAGCACTCCGACAGCATGTCAACGCCGGGCTTGAGCGAACTCTAAAACCGCTCTTTCCCTTTCCGATAAAAAACGAGGTATACCTGCAGTGCCGAAAACTCCAACCGTTGCGCCCCCACAAGGTACGCTGGGCATTCTAACGCCCGGCATGGGCGCCGTATCGACGACATTTTTCGCCGGCGTCAGCGCCGCGCGCCAAGGCCTCGCCAAACCCTTCGGGTCCCTGACTCAGATGGCGCGCATCCGGCTGGGGAAGCGAACCGACAACCGCAATCCCCTCATCCGCGAGCTCGTGCCGCTGGCCTCGATCGACGACCTGGTGTTCGGCGGCTGGGACATCTACGAAGACAATTGCTACGAAGCGGCCGTCAAGGCCGGCGTGCTCGACCGCGGGCTGCTCGATCAGGTGAAAGGCGACCTCGAAGGCATTCAGCCGATGTCCGCCGTTTTTGAACAGCACTTCGTGAAGCGGATCAACGGCCCGAATGTCAAAAAGGCCGGCAACAAGATGGAGATGGCCGAGGCGTTGATGGATGACATCAAGCGCTTTCGCGAAACGAGTGGTGCCTCGCGCCTGGTGATGGTGTGGTGCGGCTCGACCGAGATTTTCAAGAGGGCCACCGCCGTTCACGCCAGCCTGGCGGCTTTTGAAGAGGGTTTGCGCAAGAGCGACGAAGAGATCGCGCCGAGCCAGATCTACGCCTACGCGGCGTTGAAGTCGGGAGTGCCTTTCGCAAACGGCGCGCCGAACCTCACCGTCGATACTGATGCCATGGAAGAGCTAGCCAAAGAGCAGGGCCTGCCCATCTGCGGCAAAGATTTCAAGACCGGCCAGACGTTCATGAAGACCTTGATCGCGCCGGGTTTGAAGTCGCGCGTTCTCGGCGTCAACGGCTGGTTCTCCACTAATATTCTGGGTAATCGCGACGGCGAGGTGCTCGACGATCCCGACTCGTTCCGCACCAAAGAAGAGAGCAAGCTTTCGGCGCTCGACGTGATCTTCCAGCCCAAGCAGTACCCCGACCTGTACGGCCATTTCGACCACAAGGTGAGGATCGAATATTATCCGCCGCGCGGTGACAACAAGGAAGGCTGGGACAACATCGACATTTTCGGGTGGCTGGGCTATCCGATGCAGATCAAGATCAACTTCCTGTGCCGCGACTCGATTCTGGCCGCGCCGCTGGTGCTTGACCTCGCTCTGTTCCTCGACTTGGCGCAGCGTGCCGGCATGGCGGGTATTCAGGAGTGGCTCTCGTTCTATTTCAAATCGCCGCAGGTGGCCCGCGTTCTTTACCCCGAGCACGATATTTTCATTCAGCTCATGAAGCTGAAGAACACGCTGCGCTGGATGACCGGCGAAGACCTGATTACGCACCTCGGCCTGGAGTACTACGATTGACGCGGTCGCTCGTCATCGGCGGGACTTTGTTCCTGGGACGGGCGCTGGTGCGCCGCTTGCTGGAGCGCGGCGAGCAGGTGACGCTGCTTCACCGTGGGCGATCGAACCCGTTCGCGGGCCAAACCGACGAGATCCATTGCGACCGCAACGATGTGGCGGCGGTAAAGGAAGCGCTCGCGGGCCGCGCTTTCGACGTCGTCTACGACAACGTATATGACTGGCAGCGCGGCACCACGGCCGCGCAAATCGAAGCCGCGGCGACGGCTGTCGCCAAGGGTCTGCGCCGCTATGTGTTCGTATCGAGCGTGGGGGCCTATCAGGAGGGCGAGAACCTTTCCGAAGATGCGCCGCTGGTTCCCGAAGACGGCCCCGACGAATACTCACGCCACAAGGCAAACGCTGAGCGGATGTTGTTCCGGTTCCACGCCGGGACGGGCTTTCCCGCGGTGACGCTTCGGCCGCCCTATATCTACGGGCCCGAAAATCCTTTCTACCGCGAAGCTTTTTTCTGGGATCGCTTGCTCGACGATCGGCCGGTCCTAGTGCCGGACGACGGTTCGCGGAAGATGCAGTTCGTGCTGGCTGACGATGTAGTGCGCGCGGCAATCGCCGCGGCGGATACCGACAGCGCCAATGGGCGCGCCTACAACGTCTGCGACGATCAGGCGATTACGCAGAACGATCTCGTCGACGCCCTCGCCCAGGCCGCCGGAAGAAAAGCGCGGAAGGTCTATGTGCCGCGGCAGCGTCTGGTTGAACTCGGCGGCGGGTTGTTCGAGCCCCCGTTGTACTTCGCGCAACATTTCGACATGCCCACGATCAGCGAAGACAATACGCGTGCGCGGCGCGAGCTTGGGTTTGCGCCCACGCCGTTCGAAGCCGGTTTGGCGCAGGCGTTTGCGTGGTACCAGCAGCAGAAGAACAAGCAGCCGCCGGATTATTCGTGGGAAGACAAGGTGTTGGGGAGAATCTGGTATTCGTAGCCGGTGCTTTGTTGACCTTGCCTCCAACAAGTGCATCGTGCCGCGGCCAGATCGCCTGTGGCGATTTGTGCGACTGGCGTTACGCTCCGTTCAGACACATAGCATCTGAGGCGTGTTCGGTTAGAATGAACCTTACTGCATTGACATTACTGCATTGACACAGAGAAAGGGTCTGGCCGCATGAAAGGCAACGAAAAGGTTATCGAAGACCTCAAGGAAGCGCTCAAGGCTGAGTTAACGGCGATTAACCAGTATTTCCTGCATTCGCGGATGTGCGCCAACTGGGGCTACCAGAGGATGGCCGCTTACATGCGCAAGGAATCCATTGAGGAGATGCATCACGCCGATTGGTTGATCGAGCGCATCATCTTCCTCGACGGTCTCCCCAACTTGCGCGAGATGTTCCCCTTGCGGATCGGCAAGGATCTCAAGTCACAGCTCGAAAACGACCTCGCGATCGAGATGGACGCCGTGGCGAGGCTCAATGAGTCGATCAAGACGGCTACCGAGCTCGGCGACAACGGCTCACGCGACTTGTTCGAACGCATTCTCCTCGACGAGGAACACCACATTGACTGGCTCGAAGGCCAGCTCGGAATGATCGAAGAAATCGGAATCGGGCTGTATCTGTCTCAGCAAATCGGCGAAGAGCCCGCTGGCTAGCGGACACGCCACGAGGCAGTGGAAGGCAGCCCGGGGCATGCCAGAGCCCGGGTGTATCCCGGCCGTCACACCCCTTGAGCGTCTGCCCCCCAGATGACCTTGTGGAGCTGGGAGCCGAAGCGGACCTTCTGCAAGCCGTCTTCGAGAATCCAGGCGGCCATCTCGGGCAGGTCCACTTTGCCGTGAACCGGAGAGAAGATCACAGCCTCGCTGCGCGCCGTGAGGTTGTGGGCGGCGGTAAACTCGCGTGCGAACTCGTAGTCGCGGCGTCCGGCGATGAC
>JBBDWJ010000182.1:0-8436 GCA_040902925.1 Bryobacterales bacterium
CGGCTGGTGGAACCTCTATCGACAAAACGGCGGCACGATCGAGGCGTTGGCCCCGATGGAAGCCGACTTCGGCCTGCCTCAATGGATCTTCGGCCGCTCGACGTACGCGTTTGCATCCGAGGGATCGTTCATTTGCTCTTACACGGTGCTCGGAGAGCAGCGCCTAGCCCGCCTCGACACCGTTTCCAGCACCGCATCGAAAACAGCGCCGGTGAAATTGCAGCCGATCGATACGCCCTATACGGATATCGACGAGGTGCGAGCCGGCCCCGGTTATGTGGTGTTCAAGGGCGGCTCCCCCACCGAGCCGTCTTCGATCGTCCGCCTCGATTTGGCTACATCACAGGCGGAAGTCTTGCGCCGATCGTTCGATCCGCGCGATGATCTGCGGCGTTATTTCTCTGTCCCCGAGACGATCGAATTTCCTACCGCGAACGAGCTGACATCGCACGGTTTTTTCTACGCTCCACGCAACCCCGATTTCACGGCGCCGCCCGAAGAAAAGCCGCCGCTGCTGGTCATCAGCCACGGCGGGCCGACCGGCGCCACGACCAGCGCGCTCTCGTTGCTGATCCAATACTGGACCAGCCGCGGATTCGGCGTGCTCGACGTCAACTACGGAGGCAGCACCGGGTATGGCCGCGACTACCGCCGCAGGCTCAACGGGCAGTGGGGCGTCGTCGATGTGGAGGACTGCACGCGAGGCGCGCTGTATCTCGCCGAACAGGGAAAAGCCGACCGCGAACGCCTGATCATTCGCGGCGGCAGCGCCGGGGGCTACACGACTCTGGCGGCTCTGGCGTTTCGAGACGTGTTTCGCGCCGGCGCCAGTTACTACGGCGTCAGCGATATCGAAGCGCTGGCCCGCGATACTCACAAATTCGAGTCCCGCTACGATCAAACGCTGGTCGGTGCGCGCGAACTTTACCGCGAGCGTTCGCCGATTTACTCCGTCGACAAGCTCACGGCTCCGGTCATCTTCTTCCAGGGCAGCGAAGACAAGGTCGTACCACCCAATCAAGCCGAAACGATGGTCGATGCCTTGCGCAAGAAAGGCGTGCCGGTCTGCTACGTGCTGTTTGAAGGCGAGCAGCACGGCTTTCGCCGCGCGGAAAACATCCAGCGGGCGCTCGACGCAGAGCTTTACTTCTACGCGTCGATTCTACTGAAGGGCCTGCGTTTTTAGACCAATTGCGTCAGCGTCCGTAGTCCGCTCACCCAGCGGCCGCCGCGAAAGAACAGGAAAATACCGGCCTGCGAAGCTCATGGTTGGCATGAGCCGGACAGGCATCGCCGCAGGCGGTCCGAAACGGCGGCGCTCGGCCGGCGCGCTCGTGGCGGGCACTCCCACACCAAGACAGCTTCGCGTGAGGGCGTGCGATAATCGGCCCCATGACGCGGCTGGGCAATCATCTCAAAATGCATTTGGCGCACGCGGAGCGCGAGCGGGCCCGGCGTTTTTACGCCGACGTGCTGGGCTGCCGGATGTTGAACGCGCCTCCCTACCCCGACGTGGATCTCTACGAGTTCGATGACGGCACGATCGTGGGGCTCTTCTTCAAAGAAGACTCCGAGGTGCTCTCGGTGGAAGATTCCGAAAAGGCGGCATGGCTCGAGATCAAGACTTCCGACCCTGAGCAGCTTCAAAAGAAACTGCTGGAGTTCGGGGCCGAGAAAGTAGATTTTCCTGATCCGAGCCGCTTCTACTTTCGCGCGCCCGGCGGGCAGGTGTTTCGAGTTGCGCCGCTCGATGGCGGACTCTAGCTCAACCCACAACGGCTCCCGCAAGAGCTCAATCCACAAGTGCCCAATCGACACGGGCGCTATCGACAACGCAACGGATGCGAGTGCCGCGACGGGTTCGCCGTTAGTGAGCGGCAAGCGTTTCCTGGGATTGTGGCCGGCGCACGTGCGCCGATCGCGTTGCGGATTCAAGCGGCTTTCCGCAATGGATACAGTGGTTGCGCCAGCCTGGCGTCATGAGGTGGCAGTGATCACAGGGCCGTTGCCGGATCGGCGGTGGTTGGTGCGCTAACATCGGACTCCCCCCGGTTCGATTGATTGTTTCGGTTGCGTCTTTCTTGGTTTTCGCTGAGTCACGGGGGGCCGGGTGCTCTATTCCCGGCCCGGACTGTTCCCGCAACTGCTGCTCTTGCGACTAAGAATCCGCCAAATCAACAACTTCGCACAATAGTATTTTGGTCACTTTCTGGAATGCAACTATGGGACTAGGACCCTAGGGCGAACGCCTGCCCAGGCGAGTCCGGACGCCGGCGCGAGACCGGGCTCAAGACAGGGTGTTTTGCAAAGAAGGTTCTCTACTTGTGGAGGCAGGATCATCACGGCTCCGCGGCGTAGGAGCGGTATGAGCAGCCGTCCTCACGTCGTGATTAGCCGCGTCCCCGCGGCGTCTCGGGTCCCCTCTCGTGGCCACTAAGGTATTTTGCGCACCTTCCCCCGAACAACCTCCATTGATGGCGCCGCCCACTGGCGCGTAAGCTGGTGGTTGTTAGGCTGGCGCGCTGTCAGGGCCACAACAGTGGTTCGGGCGGGGCTCCCGGCACCGACGAGGAGGAGTTGTGCATTTTTCAGCGATGCGGAAACGCGCTCTGGCAGGTTTTGTCGTGGTTTGGATGGCACTGCCACTAGCGGCGGCCGTCAAGACGGAGCAGAAGACCAAAGTCGACTTTCCGGGCATGCTCGGCGGCATGGTGCGGTTTTTCGGCGGCAAAGCGGCCAAGGAGGGCGTCGTCAGCTCGACCGCCCTGCGCGGCAATCGCCTGCTGACCATTACGGATCAGCAAGGGCAGCTCATCGATCTCGACGAAGAGAAGATCTACGAAATCGAGTTCAACAAGAAGCGCTACAAAGTGACGACGTTCGCCGAATACCGGCAGCGGATCGAAGAAGCGCAGCGGAAGATGGCCGAGGCCACGCAGGGCGGCCAGAAGGAGCCAAGCGGCGACCCTTCGAAGGAGATGGAGATCGACTTTGACGTTAAGAAAACGGGTCAGCGCATGGCGCTCAACGGCCAGGACTGCCGGCAGCTCGTGATGACGGTCACGATGCGCGAAAAAGGCAAGACGCTCGATCAGGGCGGCGGCATGGTGCTCAATGCGGACATGTGGATGGGTCCTGATATTCCCGAAATGAAGGAAGTGGCGGAATTCCATCTGCGCTTCATGGAGAAGATCGGCCTGTTGTCGATGGGCGCCGATTCGGCGGCCCAGATGGCGATGATGCAGAAGATGTATCCGATGGTCGGGGAAGCCATGAAGAAATTCCAGAGCGAAAGCGCGGATATGAGCGGCACGGCCATGCTGACCGTGATGAAGATCGAGGTGCCAAGCCCCGAGCAGCGCGCGCAGGTAGATCAACAGCCCGCGAAAGAGGATGACTCGGTGCCGACGTCGATCGGTGGGCTGCTCGGCGGGTTCGGGCGCAAGATGGGCAAGAAATCGGCTCCCGAGAAGGACGCTAGCCCCGATGGCCGGAGCACGCTGATGACGACCACCAGCGAGATTCTGTCGATTTCGACCAACGTGGCGGACGGCGACGTTGCGATCCCGGCGAATTTCAAGGAGCGAAACTAGCCGCTATTCCGCCGGCGCCGGTTCCTGCTGTTCGAGAAGAAGCTGCAGATTGGGAATGCCGAGCCGGTCGCCGAGAGCCTTCGCCAGCACCTGCTCGACCGCGGCGTCGAGCTTGTTTTCGCTGCTGTAGGCGATGCGAAGCAGAATGCCGGACGGCCGGAAGGCGAGTTCGAACTGCGCGAGCGAAGCCTGGTTTTCGGGCCAAAGGTCTTTCAACGGCCTTTCGATGCGCGCCAACACGTCCGCATGTATCGCTTGCAGGTTCTGCATCGCGGCGGTCTCGGCCTGACCGGCAAGCCCTTCGCGTAAGCTCACCAACTCCTCTTCGTTCGCAACGCGGCGGACTCGCAGCCGCACTTCACGGCCGGTGACACGCATGATGTTGCGCTCGGCCTCCTCAACCTTTTGGTCTTCCACCGGATCGGTAACAATCAACCGCACAACGATCGGGTTCGGCTCCGCGGGGATGCTTGTGTTTTGCGTAATGATGCCTTCGCGGGGCGAGATCGTCTGGACGGCCTGGCTGATTGCCTCGCGGGCGATGGCCTCGAGGCGAAGCTGGCTCAACGCCACTGTCAAGGGAACAAATAGAATGCCGAGCGTGACCAGCAGCATTAACACGCGCCAACGCAGCTCGCCGACCTTCGACAGCGCGCGCGAGACGCCCGTTCTTCTCTCGAGCATCTTGTAGACGGGGTCTTTTCCGGCGCGCTCCATGAGCCCGGCGGCGATGCCGAGGCGGACGTCGTCGGAGTTCATTCCGATCGCAAGAAAGACCAGGAAGGCGGCCGCTATGATGGCGGCCAGGTTGGTGAGAAACAGCAATCCGGCACCGTTCACGATCGGCACGGCGAAACCGCTGCCGACGCCGAAGCCTACCGAACAAAGCGGCGGCATCAACGCCACGGCGATGGCCACGCCCGGCAACGCGCTGACACCGCCGCCTTCGGGGCTGCGGCTGCGGCAGACAAGCAGCGATCCGGCTAGACCCGACGACAGCGCTACGCCGAGATCCAACAGATTCGGGCGCGTGCGCGCGAGAACTTCGGACGTTGGCGTATCGAAAGGCAGCACCCAGGTGATGAACGCGCCGACCAGGATCGCGGCCAGCGTGCTCAGAGCCAGTTGCGCCAGCGATTTGATGCCGAGATAAACATCAGCGGCCGCCAGCGCCAGCCCAGCCGCGATGATCGGCCCCATCAGAGGTGAAACCAGCATCGCGCCAATGACGACCGCCGGACTGTTGAGGATCAGACCGAAAGTGGCGATGGCGGCCGAAAGCACCAGTTCGATCCAGTAGTTAAGATTTTCGACATCGGCTCCGTCGAAGACGGTCAGGTATACGTCCGCCTTCGATTCGGGTTTGATGCGCAGGAATCGTTCGATTTGGGGTTGGAGGAAAAAGCGGCCGAGGGGTGTCATGGCTTTAGAGAATAGAGTAGCGCCGGCGGGAGCTTCAAGGGAGAGCGCCTTCGGCGGCTCGCTGCCGTCTCGAAGTTATCTCAAAATGCTAACGTGCATGTTTACCCAGCCGCGCGCTTCCTGGAAGACATGCAATTTGTGACACGCCACCGCTTCGGTCTCATGCAGGCCCTGCTCTGCCTGCTGTTCGTTGGCCGTATCGTCGCCGGGTACTCGATCAACAGCGCTACCTACGACGAGAACGGCCACATCAGCCGGGGAATCCAGTGGCTGGAGACCGGCGGCTACCAGGACGACGGCTTTCAGATGCCGCTACCGCGGTTGCTCTGCTCGACGCTGCCGCATTGGGCCGGCTACACGCCGGAAGGCTCCTGGCTCTACAACGATTGGACGAATCAAACCCCCGACGACTATTGGCGAAGCTTGACTCTCGCGCGCGTGGGGAACCTGCCGTTTGTGATTGCGTTGTTTGCCGGGGTGGCTGCGTTCAGCCGCCGCTTGTTCGGGGATGAAGCGTCCCTGGCTGCCTCGGCTGCTTTGGCGTGCTGCCCGAACGTGATCGGACACGCCGGCCTGGCCACGCTCGACATTGGCGGAACCGCGGGCGTGTTGCTGACCTTGTATGTACTTTGGTGTTGGCGCCTGCGTCCGCGCGCGAGCCGCGCCTGTCTGGCCGGCGCGGCCTATGGTGTTGCGCAGGTCTCGAAATTTTCCGCGCCCGGGTTTCTCGTTGTTCCGCTCGTGTTTGCCGTTCTGAGGGGTTGGCGAGGGCAGCGGCTTTCGTGGAAGCGGGTTGGACTTCATGGGCTGTGCTTCGTTCTGGTGGCTTGCTTCGTGATCTGGGCAGGCTACGGATTCGATAGCGGTGAAGTGTTTTCGCATCGCCACAACAATGCACCGGCGGAGGGAAAGAATTCGCTGGCCATCGGCGACTGGCTGCAGGGGGCGCACCTGCCGGCCCCGATGTTCTGGCGCGGTTTCGTTGATATGGCGTACTTGCAGCAGGACGGCTTTCCGGCTTTTTTTCTTGGCGAAATGGGTCACGACGGATGGTGGTACTACTTCCCGGCGGCGCTGTTGTTGAAAGCGACTCCGCCACTGCTGCTGTTGGCGGTGTTGGGTTTTGTCTGCCTTTGGAAGCAGGGTGGAGAGACGCGAGAGTCGGGGGTATTTCTGGCCGCAACTTTCGTTGGGATCTTAGTTGTTTCGACTCCCAGCCGCGTGACCATCGGTGTTCGGCATGTGCTGCCTCTGTTCCCGCTGTTGTGCCTGTTGGCGGCGGGAGCGTTCGTTCGGCGCCGCTCCGTTGCGGGTTCCGCACGCGGCGATTTGGCAACTCCAGAGAGCCCTCCTGGGGCGCGATCCGCGCGCTCTTGGATGAGCATTGCGGCGGGTGTTCTGCTGGCGTGGCACGCCGTGGAATCTCTCGCGGCGCATCCCGATTATCTCGCCTACTTCAACCCTGCTTTCCGGCAGCATGACTACCACTATCTGTCCGACAGCAACCTCGACTGGGGGCAGGACCGCGCGCGTTTGGCGGAGTGGATTGAAGACAACCGCGACAAGGATCTTCATGCCGTCGCGATGCAAACGGGAGATATTTTCAACCTCCATGAGCGGCCGCAAGGGGCGATGGAATCGTCGGAATGGATCGTGATCTCGACCAACCAATGGGCGATCATCGAGTTCGGTCCGGACCAACGGGAGCAGACGCGCGCCCTGTTTCGCAAGGAGCCTTGGGGACGCATCGGGCGGTCGATGCTGATTTATCATTTTCCGGAGCGGGCTAAAGACGGGACGGTTACGGGAGATCGCGACAGCCCCAGGTAACCGCTTTCTCGCGATGGTTAGCTTGCGTCATGGCACGCTGCTGTGAGAAAACCGAGCTTGTGACTTTGCATTGTGACCCGAGACAAATTTTTCGGTGCTTGAAGATCGCTGCCTGCACACTGCTCGCCGCCGCTGCCGTTGTGCCGGCGAGCGCGGCGCGGAAACCCAACATCATCCTGGTGATGGCCGACGACCAGGGTTGGGGCGACATGGCCTACAACGGCCACCCCGTTTTGAAGACACCGAACTTCGACGACGCCGCGGCGGCCGGGCTGCGCTTCGATCGTTTCTACGCGGCGGCGCCGGTCTGCTCGCCGACCCGCGGGAGCATCATGACCGGCCGGCATCCGAACCGATTTGGGATGTTTCAGTGGGGCTATCCGATTCGGCCGCAGGAGATCACGCTGGCCGAAGCGTTGAAGACTGCCGGGTATATGACGGCTCATTTCGGCAAGTGGCACCTGGGCTCGGTTCGCAACACAAGTCCGGTACACCCGGGCGCGAACGGCTTCGACGAATGGCTCAGCGCGCCAAACTTTTTTGATAACGACCCGATTCTCAGCCGCCAAGGCCGCGCCGTCCCGATGCATGGCGAGAGTTCGCGGGTGACGGTGGACGCGGCGCTCGAATGGATTCGGGCGCAGGCCGCCGGGGATCGCCCGTTCGTGGCTGTGGTTTGGTTTGGTTCGCCGCACGATCCTCATCTCGCCTCCGACAAGTTCCGAAAACTCTACGCCGGCCAACCTGAGAAGCTGCAGCACTTCTATGGCGAGATCAGCGGCATGGACGAGGCGTTCGGGTTGCTGCGCGACGCAATCGGAGAGCTGGGCATTCGCGAGAATACGATTCTTTGGTACAACAGCGACAACGGAGCGCTGCCTGAGGTAGGCTCCAGCGGCGGACACCGCGGAAGGAAAGGCGCGATCTACGACGGCGGGCTGCTGGTACCGGCGATTCTCGAGTGGCCGGAGCGGATTCGGGCGCCGCGCACGACGAAGGTTCGCTGCAACACCACGGACATCTATCCGACGCTGCTTGAAATTGCCGGCGTGACGGTGAACGATCAACCGCCGCTCGACGGCGTCAGCCTGGTACCGCTGATTGACGGGCGGATGGAGTCGCGGCCCAAGCCGATGGGTTTCTGGAATTACCCGATCTCTGGAATCGTGACGCCTTCGGCAAGCTGGATGGGGGAACTGCTCGAAGCGCAACAGGCGGGAGGCGACCTCGAACCGCATGAGACAAGCCAAAGAGCCGCCGAACTCCCCCAGAAGCCGTATCCGACCGACAGCTTTCCCGGGCATGCCGCTTGGGTCGACGGCAACTGGAAGCTGCACCGCATCGAAGACAAGGACGGCAAGGTAGCCTGGGAGCTCTTCAACCTCGATGCCAATCCGAAAGAAGAGAAAGATTCGATAGCGACCGAGGGCGAACGCGTGTCTTCGATGCGGCCGCAGATGGAGGCGTGGCTTGAGTCGGTTGTGCGTAGTTTGAACGGCGAAGATTACGCCCGGCGCTAGCCCTGGGTTAGCCCGGGTTAGCGAACGCCCGAAAGACCCGGTATCGTGCGGTGGTCGTGGGGGGGGGGGGG
>JBBDWJ010000182.1:8446-26691 GCA_040902925.1 Bryobacterales bacterium
CCCCCTACTCGCAGACCTACCAGAGTTTCAGGAGCTTCTTTTTTAGGCTTTTCGCGGCGGCGGCCGTTGGTGCGGCGATGAAAATAGTGTCGTCGCCGGCTACGGTGCCAACGATTTCGGGCCGCTCTTCGGTATCGAGTGCACGAGCGATCGGCTGCGCGCCACCTGGGACCGTTTTCAGGACTACCAGGTTTTGGGCGACGCGGATGTCGCGCAAAAATTCTTGCAGCACTCGAGGAAGATTGTCGCGGTTGTTTTCGGGACCATTGGTGTTTGGCTCGTGGTATCCGGCCGCGGTTTTGACCAGACCCAGTTCACGAATGTCGCGCGAGAGCGTGACTTGCGAGGCGTCGATGCCGTCAGCGGCGAGCCTTTCCGCCAGCTCGTCCTGCGTGGAGATAGAGCGCCCGCGAATCAGTTTAACTATCTGTGCCTGACGGTAGGCCTTTCTCATGGGTCACGGATATCGGGGGCAGGAGGCCTGCCTTGAGTTGCTTGTTCACCCAGGCTGTGTGCTTGGCCGTTGAAGGGCAGGCAACATGCCTTCCCCACTCAGGCCCGCATAGCCTGGAGACGCTTTTCCGCTTGTTCCAGAGCCTGGCTGACAGTCTCGGGCGCTGTTCCTCCCGGCGGCGTGTGATTCTCGACAGCCCTGCGCACTGCGAGCAGGCTGGCGGATTCTTCATCGAACTCGGGCGCGATGGCTTTCAGGTCGTCAGCCGTCCACTCGCGCGGCTTCTTACCTTCGCGCACACTTTGCAAAACAAGCGAGCCGACGATTTGATGCGCCCGGTGAAACGGCACGCCTTTGCGTGACAGGGCTTCGGCGAGCTCGGTGGCGCAGGTCCAACTCTCTTCGGCGGCGGCCTCCATGCGCGCGGCGTTGACGTTCGCCGTCTCGACGCACAGGCGCGTGATTTCGAGCGAGCCGCCTAGGTGATGGGCTGCGTCGAAGACCGGCTCCTTGTCTTCCTGCAGATCGCGGTTGTAGGCCAGCGGCAGTCCTTTGACGGTCATCATCAGCGCGTGAAGATTGCCGCAAACGCGGCCCGACTTACCGCGCACCAGCTCGAACGCGTCGGGGTTTTTCTTTTGCGGCATCAGGCTCGAGCCACTGGTGACTTCGTCGCCGAGTTCCAGGAACCCGAACTCTTCCGCCGAGTAGAGAATCCAGTCTTCGGCGAGACGGCTGAGGTGAAGCATCGTAACCGACGCGGCGTAGAGAAAATCGAGCGCGAAATCGCGGTCGGAAACCACGTCGAGGCTGTTGGCGGAAATATGGCCAAAACCGAGATCCTTCGCCATCGCTTCGCGGTCGAAAGGCAGACCGCTGCCGGCTAGCGCGCCGCTTCCCAGCGGCAACACATCGGCGCGTTGGTAAGCCTGATCGAAGCGCTGCCAGTCGCGCGCGAACATCTCGAAGTAGGCGAGCAGGTAGTGCGACCAAAGCACCGGCTGCGCGCGGCGCAGGTGCGTATAACCCGGCAGGATCGCTTTGGGCTCACGCTTGGCGAATTCGAGCAGGGCCTGCATCAGATCGAGTAGGCGATTCTGGTCGGCGCGGATCTCCTTGCGCACCCACAAGCGGAAGTCGGTGGCGACTTGCTCATTGCGGCTGCGGCCGGTGTGGATCTTGTCGGCGACGGCGCCAGCGGTTTCCTTGAGCTTGCGAATGACGAAGGTGTGGATGTCTTCGTCTGTCGCGCCGTCGAGAAACCCCGGTTTTGACGAATCGGCGAGGATGCGCTCGAAAGCGGCGTGGATCGCGCCGCGTTCGCCGGCGGTGAGGATGCCAACGCGCTCGAGCGCCGAAGCAAAAGCCTTCGAACCCACGATGTCGGCTTCGAGCAGTTGACGGTCGAAGCCGAGCGAACCCGAAAAGCGCTCGAACAACTCCGCCGGGCCTTTTTCGAAGCGGCTTCCCCAGAGCTTCATGGTTTCTTCGTTCCGGCGGCGACAGCGGCACGCACCTTGATCGGCAGGCCTACGAGGTTGATGAAGCCGGCGGCGTCTTTTTGATCGTACTCGGCGCCCATGGTGAAGCTCGCGATGTTCAACGAGTAGAGCGAATAGGGCGAGGTACGGCTCAGCACATCGACGTGGCCCTTGTAGAGGCGCAGATTCACCTCGCCGGTGACGACCTCCTGGGTCTTCTCGATGAAGCCGTCGAGCGCTTCGCGCAAGGCGGTGAACCACTGGCCGTTGTAGATCAGCTCGGCGTAGTCGAGCGCAATTTTCTGTTTGTAGTGCATCGTGGCGCGGTCGAGCGTAAGCGCTTCGAGCTCGCGATGCGCGGCGATAATGATCGTGCCGCCGGGGGTTTCGTAACAGCCGCGCGACTTCATTCCCACGAAGCGGTTTTCAACCAGATCGATACGGCCGATGCCGTGCTCGCCGCCGATCTTGTTCAGCTTTTCCACGAGAGCCGCGGGGCTAAGCTTGTCGCCGTTCAGCGCCACCGGTGTGCCTTTTTCGAACGTCAGGCTGACTTCGGCGGGCGCGTCGGGAGCGTCTTTGGGGCTTTTCGAGAGCATCCAGACGCCGTCGGAAGGCGCGTTAGCCGGATCTTCCAGCTCGCCACCCTCGTGGGAGATATGCCAAAGGTTGCGGTCGCGGCTGTAGATTTTCGTTTTGGTGACATCGACCGGGACGTTGTGCTTGGCGGCGTAGTCAATGGCGTCTTCGCGCGACACGATCGACCACTCCCTCCACGGAGCGATGACCGGCAGGTGCGGAGCGAGCGCTTTGTAGGTCAGCTCAAAGCGAACCTGATCGTTGCCCTTGCCAGTGGCGCCGTGGGACAGCGCATCGCAACCCGTTTTGAGCGCCACCTCGACCTGTTTTTTTGCCAGCAGCGGGCGGGCGATCGAGGTGCCAAGGAGGTACTTGTGCTCATAGACGGCGCCGGAGCGCACCATCGGCCATACGTAGTCGCGAACGAACTCCTCGCGCATGTCTTCGACAAAGACTTCCGAAGCGCCGCTCTTACGGGCCTTTTCCTCGACACCGGCGAGCTCTTCGCCGCCCTGGCCGATGTCGCCGCAGACGGCGACGATCTCACAGCCGTAGTTTTCGCGCAGCCACGGAACGATGATCGATGTGTCGAGACCGCCCGAATAGGCGAGAGCTACTTTCTTGGGTTTCAGAGCCATGAATGTTCCTTTGATGACTGGTTGAATCGCGATGAGACGAGAGTAATTTAGTAGTTTACGTCAGTTCGACGACCGAGCCGCGCTCGCAACTTTGAATCGATAAATTGACGTTGCCTCGAGCTCGAAGCTGAGCAGTTTCGCCCGTTCCAGGGCTCCCTGTGTCTATTCCGTTTACCCACGGCCGAAGCCGTGGGCTATTCGTTGGCGGCACCCCTTACGGGGTGCGAGCGATGACCGGAGAATCGGCCGGCCTTCCCGCTGCTCTTCCGTATTCCCGCTGCTCTTCCGCGTTTTCGTTGGGCTTGCGCGGCGGTACGAAGGCGACTAGGATTCGCTATCGCGCCCTCCCAGAAGCATCAGCAGCAGCGCCTTCTGAGCGTGCAAGCGATTCTCCGCCTGGTCGAAAACCACGGACTGCGGCGATTCGATCACCGAGTCCATGACTTCTTCACCGCGCGATGCCGGCAGGCAGTGCATGAAGACGGCACCTCCGGCCGCCTTCGCCATGAGATCGTCGGTGACCTGATAGTCGGCGAACGCGACGCGACGCTGCTGCGTTTCCGCCTCGAATCCCATGCTGGTCCAGATGTCGGTGTAGAGGGCCGAAACGCCCTCGACGGCCTCCTCGGGATCACTCGTGAGGCGGATCGTCGCGCCGGATTTGGCGGCGTGGCCGCGCGCCTCATCGAGAATCTTTACGTTCGGCTCGTAGCCCGGCGGGTTCGCAACGTTCATCGAAATTCCCAGCCGCGACGCGCACAGCAGCAGCGAATGGCAAACATTGTTGCCGTCACCGACGAACGCCATGCGCAGCCCTTCGAGTTTTCCAAAGCGCTCTTTCAGCGTCTGGAAATCGCCCATGACCTGGCACGGGTGGAAGGTGTCGCTGAGGGCGTTAATCACCGGCACCGACGACCAGCGCGCGAGATCCTCGAGCGTTTTCTGGCTGTATGTGCGAGCAACGACGGCCTGCACCCAGCGGTCGAGATTGCGCGCCATGTCTTTGGCCGGCTCGCGCTCGCCGATGCGGCCGTCGCGGTGGTCCTGATAGATCGAGTTGCCGCCGAGCTGCTTGACGGCCAGCTCGAACGTGACGCGGGTTCGCAGCGACGGCTTTTCAAACAGCAACGCCACCGAGCGGCCATCGAGGCCCTGGCGGTAGCGGCGGGGCGAGGCTTTGACGTCAATGGCGAGATCGATCAGCTCGCGCAACTCATCGGCGGTAACGTCGGTATCGCGAAGAACATGGGGAGCCGCGATCCGCGGCAGTTTGGAAACGGTCGGGGATGCCGGCATGGCTGCCCTCCCTTCTGTATATTTATTCATCTTAGTGAATAATCAACCAAGCTGCAAGGCCTTTGTGCTTCGAATGTGATCATGCCCGGTCTGAGCGGCGCGCGCACGATTTAAGAGGTGCCGGGGCAGCAGTTCGCGGCGTCACCATCAGTTGGACAGCCGGGATTTGAGGTGTCCCGCCGCATCGCGCCAGGCGGCTCCGCCGGCGCCGGGCTCGTAGGTTTTGGGCTTGAACGAGCGGCGCACGATCGCGCGGGCCTGTGCTCCATCGGAGACCCGGCCCATAGCCATGGCTTGCAGCAGCACGTTGCCGAGCGACGTCGCCTCGACCGGTCCGGCGACGACATGCATCCCTGTAGCGTCGGCGGCGTACTGGCAAAGCAGCTCGTTTCGGGAACCGCCGCCGACGATGTGCAGCGTCTGGGCGCGGCGTCCCGTGATTGCTTCGAGATCATCGATCACCAGCCGGTAGGCCAGCGCGAGGCTCTCGAAGATAGCGCGAACGAATGCGCCGGGCGTTTGGGGAACCGGCTGGCCATTCTGTTGGCAGTAGCCGGCGATGCGCGCCGGCATGTCGCCGGGCGCAACAAACGAGGGATCGTTCACGTTGATCAGGCTGCGAAAGGCGGGCTGTTGCTGGGCCTCGAAGAGCAGGCTGGCATAGGTCGTTTCGAGGCCTTGCCGTGACCATTCGCGGCGGCACTCTTCGAGCAGCCACATGCCACAAAGGTTTTTCAGCAAGCGGGTCGTGCCCCACACGCCGCCCTCGTTGGTGAAATTCCGGTCGAGCGCCGCGTCGGTGACGTACGGCTTGGGGACCTCGACGCCTAACAGCGACCAGGTGCCGGAGCTCAAAAACGCCCAGTCGCCCGCGCCGGCGGGTACGGCCGCAACGGCCGAGCCGGTATCGTGACATGCCGGCGCGACCACGGACAGATTGGCGACGCCGCATTCCTGCGCAACGCCGTGGTCCAGATCAGCCCACACGGTTCCCGGGGGGACGACCTCCGGGTAGATGCCGGTCGGCAGACCGAGCTTCGCCAACAGCTCCGTGGCCCAGGCCTTCTTTCGCGGATCGTAGAACTGCGTCGTCGTAGCGTCGGTGAACTCCGACGCTTTGCGCCCTGTAAACCAGTAGTGAAACAGGTCGGGCATCATCAAGAACGTCGCTGCGTGGTCGAGCGCGGGCGTGCCTTTCATGGAGAACAACTGGAACAGGGTGTTGAGCTCCATGAACTGCAGGCCGGTGTGCTCGAAGATCTCTTTGCGCGAGACTATTTCGAAAACGCGCGCCATGGTTCCGTTGGTGCGGCTGTCGCGGTAGTGGTAAGGGCTTCCGATGAGAGCGCCCGTGCTGTCGAGTAACGCGTAATCGACACCCCAGGTGTCGACGCCGATCGACACGGGCTTTCGCGCGGCGGCGTGGCGCAGGCCGTCCTTCATTTCCTCGAAGAGGCGGAGGACGTCCCAATGCAGGCTCCCGAGGACGCGGATGCCGGGATTGGGAAAACGGTGGGCTTCTTCGAGCGAGAGCCTCTCGCCATCGAATGAGCCGAGCATGGCGCGGCCGCTTTCGGCCCCGAGATCGATCGCCAGATAGTTTTCGGTTTGCGCCACTAGGTGCTCCAACAAGGGATGCCGTTATGAAGGTCGAAAGCGTTGATTTTCGCGCACATGGGCGCGGCGATCAAGCTTGCGGCAACTATAGTGCGCGGCGATGCGCCTTGCGCCGGTAGTTCCGCGATCGGCGGCTGAAGGCGCCGGCGATGGAGCGCTTCGTGAAATGCCCGGCCTTTAGCTTCGCGGCGGGCGTGAGCGCCTACCCTACTGTAGAATGCTTCCTTATGCCTTTTGCTTTTCGCAAGATGCGCTATCGCAGCGAAGGCCTGTCTATCGAGGCGGATTTGGCCTTCTGCGACGGCATGATCGTCGGACTCGTCGGGCCGGACGGTGCAGGCAAAAAGACCCTACTCCAGTTGGCCTCCGGGATACTGCAGCCGGATTCGGGTGCGATCGAACTGCCTGGGGAGGTGTATCTCGCCGAGGCGAGCCTGGCTTCGGCTGATCCGCGGCAAGTGCGGCTTTCGCTCGAAGACCCGGCTTCCGAGAGCGCCCGGGTCGTGTTGATCGGGCCGTCGCTGGCGCTGACTGATACGGCCTTCCAGCAGAGCGTGCTAAGCCGCTTGCACCGTTCTCAGGCGCGGGGGACGGTGATCCTGTTCGCTTCGCATGACCTCGCGCTCCTCGAGCGTCATGCCGACGAGGTCGTCGTGCTGGAAGCCGGCAAGGTTGTCGAGCGCGGCGATCCGGGTCTGGTGTTGCGCGCCTATCGGCGAAGGGTGTTGAGCGCCGAGTGCGCCGCGTCGGGGCCGGTCGAGATGCAACCTTCTTCGCAGCACGGCGACCAGCGCGGCTCGATCGAACAGGTCGAAGTGCTCGACACGGAAGGGCGTTCGGTCTCGACGATCCAAAGCGGATCGGAAACGACCGTGCGCGTGGTGGTGCGGTACGGCACCGCGGTTGCCGAGCCGGTGGTAGGGCTCCTCATCCGCAGCCAGGTGGGCGTGAATGTTTATGGGACGAATACGGAGCTCGAAAGATTGAGTTTCGGCCCCGTCGCTGCCGGCGACAAGATCGAGGTGCAGTACCGGTTTGCGGCGGTGCTTTGTCCGGGCGAATACACGCTGACCGTGGCGTCGCACGATCCCGACGGAACGGCGCACGAATGGCTTGAAGATGCGATCCGCTTTACCGTCGGCGACAGCCGCTACACGGCGGGCGTTGCAAATCTGCGCGCCAAAGTCGAAGCCCGGCGGCTGTCATGAGCCTCGCTTCCCCGCATCATCGTTTGCCTACCTTCAATCGCGAGGCCGAGCGCGTGCGCTTCACCCGCGCAGGTGCTTGGCCAGCCAAACGATATAGTCGGCATTGCGGCGTCGCACTTCGGCCACCAGGTCCGACGGCAGCTCGTCGATCTTGTCCTTAAAAAACCGCCGGTCGCCGTCGGGAGCGGTGGCGTCCGGGCTGCCGACCATGTTGCCGATCCAAAACACCAGGAAAAGATTGCCGTCGACGCGGCCTTTGTTGCGATCGCCAAGCCAATAGGGCAGGCCGCGCTTCCTGTACTCCTCAGCAAGGGCGCTCTCGCCGCCGAACGCATTACGCGCCGCAAACTCGGCACAGCCGTCGGCCATGCGTTCAAGCAGCGTTCGCCAGCGGCTGCCGGCGGGCTGCTCGGCGAGCACATCGAGCAATTGCAGTTGCAGCTCGCCCGAAATCTTGTAATTGACGCGGCCGGCGGTGGCCTGGCCGATCATTTCGAGGACGCGAGCCTGCTTGCCGCTTCCGGAGTGAATGCTGAGCGTGCCGTCAAAATGGCGCGCCACCGCCGCGAGCTCTTTGACGCGCGCTCCCAGCTCATCGACCGGACGCCCCTGGTAGCGGCCCTCGACCTGCGGCACCAGCTCGGGCCACATCTTGTGATGCACGTAGTCCTTGAGCGCATCCAAGGCTTCCGGATAGGCCTGCCGTTTCTTGAAACCGAGATTCGGCGGCACCAGACTCGCCGGGCGCCCTCGCGCCGCCAGCCAATGCATGTAGAACAGCAGCTCCTTCGGAGTGGTCAGCGTTTCCGCCTCGTCGATCGAAGGCTCGAAATCAAATTCCCCGCCCCGCTTTTGCTCGCGAATGAAATCGTACAGATCCTCGTTGAGCTTGAGGCTTTCACAGAACTTGACGGCCAAGCGCCGGATCTCCGCCTGATCAAACGCGTAACGGTAACCGTCGATCTCGGTGGGCCGCTCGAATTCGCCGAGCACCCATTTCTGCTCGCTATCGGAAAGAGTTTTCGTGAACTGCGCCTCGACCTCCGCGTCACTCCAGGCCGAAGGATGGCGCTGGTCGGCTTCGAGACGGAACATCCGCGAGCTGTCGGTGGTGAATTTCGTGTAGCCGGCGGCGCGCCGGATCGCCTCCCGCGTCGCCTCGATCGAAGCGTCAATCTCCGGGCGCGTATTGCCGCTGATGATGAAATGGTCGGCCTCGGCTGTGTAGCCGTGACGCCAGCCGGCGCGGATGGCCGCCCACAGCCCGCAATGGTAAAGGTGCTCGATCGAAACGCGCGTGTGGCCGATCTCGGTCGGACTATCGCCCGTGCGCGCGGCGATGGCTTCGTCGGTCGTCATCTCGCGCGTGGCGGAGAGCTGCACGGTGCTCGCCCAATTGACGCCGGTCTCCCGCAAGATGCGCCCGAACGCGGTGAAGGCCGCCGGGAGCGAAATCTCGGGATGGCGATTACCCGTGGCGATGGCCGGCTGGTCCTTTTGGGGGCGCGGCAGGAAGCGGCGGTCGACCTTTTCGGCAAACTCACGCACGGCCGCCCGGTCGGTGGGCGCAAACGGCCTCACCTCGCATTCAACCGCTCCGGTCGAGTCGCGCGAGAAGGCCAGCAATTTCGGCGTGGGCGTGTCGCGTCCCTGGTCGGCGGCCAGGTAGAGAACATCGGGACGCCCGGGGTCGCGGGCCAGCGACGGAAAGTGGAAATGCCATTCCACATCGTCCAGCGGCGCGCCTTTCTCGACCTCAATGTGAAGAATTTCCGTGATGTCGCGGCCTTCGACGCGCTTGTAAAGGTAGGCGCCGAGACCGCGCAGTATGTCATCCATAAACCACTCCCGTTCGAGGCTACTCTTATACCATCCTGGCAGGGGATAGCGGGTAACGGCGGTTGCCGCAACCGTGCGCGCGTGCGAATCGTCCATTGAGGAGGAATGCTCCATCAGCCCCCACCCTTCACCTCCTACAGCGCTGCCGGGAGCCCTCATTTCTGGCATACTGTTGACGCGATGAGGTTTTTAGCATCGGCGGGGCTGTTGTTGGCGATCGTGCTTTTCCCGCTCGCCGCCCAGAACCCCGTTGGCGACCCGGGCGCCAATCGCGCCGCTGGTTCCGACGACTCGGCGATGCGCTTTCCACTGCGCGCCATCGAGATCACCGGCAACCAACAGTTTGCGGACGAGGACATCATTCGCCTGAGCGGTCTGAAAGTCGGCGATACAGTCTCCCAGGCCGACTTTCACCAGGGCCTGCAGCGCCTCGACAGCGCCGGGGTCTTTGAGTCGATTGAGTTCCGTTTCGTCCCCTTCGAGGGCGGCTACAAGCTGACCTACACGGTGCAGGAGGTCGACGATCTTTACCCCTTCCGCGTCGACGGCTTTGATGTTCCGGCCGAAGAAGTCTTCCAATTGCTGAAAGAAAAAGTGCCGCTGTTCGGCGAGATGGTGCCCCCGACCGGCAGGATGGTCGATCGGATCGGCGACACCTTGCAGGAGTTCTGGAAATCCCGGGGCAACGACTCGGAAGTGATCGGGCGCCTGGCGCCAACCACCGACGATCAGTTCGAGATGCTGTTTCAGCCGGAGACGGCCATCAATGCGATCGCGTTCGTGAAATTCGACAACAGCGGCGTGCTTTCGCCGCTCGACCTGCAACGCAGCTTCAACCAGGTGGCGATGGGCGTTCCCTACTCCGAGACCCGGTTGAAGGAACTGCTGCACTACAACGTGCGGCCGCTTTATGAGGAAAAGGGGCGCATGGAAGTCGAGTTCTGCCCCTGCCCTACCGAGCCCGACCCCGAAACCAAGGGCGTCCTGGTCACCGTACACGTCGAGCAGGGTGAAGAATACAGCTTCGGGTCGTTTCAGTTTCCGCAGCTCATGCCGATGACTCCCGAGCAGATGGCATCGATACTCAAGGTCAAGGAAGGCGAGCCGGCGGACATGGGAAAGGTTCGCGCGGGAATGTCAGCGATGGAAGACACGCTGAAACGCAACGGCTACATGAAGGCCTTGGCGCGCTACACGCAGAGCCTCAACCGCGGCGAGAAGACGGTCGACGTTGACGTGATGATCGACCCGGGCGCGCAGTACACGATGGGGAAGCTGAAGGTCACGGGTCTGGACGTGCTGACCGAGCCGACGGTGCGCAAACGCTGGGGAATCAAGCCCGGCGAGCCGTACGACGGCGGCTATCCCGCCTTCTTCCTCGAACGCATCCACGAGTCGTTTGACAATCTATCGAAGACCGATTCAAAAGCTACCATCGACGAGGCGAACAAGACGGTGGATGTGGAGTTGATCTTCCTAGGCCTGAGCGAAGAGCAAAAAGCGGGCGAGATCGTCAGCCCGTAGCTCTTGCCGGGCTATTCTTTGAGACGCGTCTTTCTTGTGTCGGTCCCTATCAAATCGCCGCTTCACGGCGAGGGACCGGCATGAGTACCGGTCCCCACTTCCGCGGTATCTGCTGGATTCGGATTTTAGACTTCCACTCCGAGCTCCTTCCATGTCACCATGCGCCGCTTATAAATCGCTTCGCGCCCCATAATCGCCGTTAGCGCGCCGACCGCGCCGACGCGAACGTCGGCAAATGGCTGGCGCTTCTCACGAATGCAGCCGTAGAAGTCGGTCATCGCGAAATCTTCGGCTTCCTGAAGGTTCTTCGGTACCAACTCGAGCGGCTGGGAATCGCCTTGCATGTCGTAGAAAGTCGCGGCGTCGTGCGTGAAGTAGACGGCGCCTTTCTCACCGTAGATGGTGTACCACTGGCCGTTGGGTACTTCCTTCATGGCGCGCGGGTGCAGGTATAGCTGCGTGTACTGCATGTGCGTGTCGTTCTGGTAGATGTACTCGACGTCGAACCCATCCATCATGAGCGAGCCGGCGGGGATCGCTTCGGGCAGGTAGCGCATGCCGTGCCCGTAGGCGCTTTCGGGGCGGCTGTCAGCGATCCAGTTGCAGCAGTCAATGTTGTGGACGGAGTTTTCGACAATCAGGTCGCCGGATTGCTTGACGTCTTCGTACCAGTTGGGCCGCAGCCTGTCCTGGTTGGACCCTTGGGCGCTTTGCGAGCCGGGGCGCGCGGGCGTGCTGTTGCGCTGCGCGCGGATCACGAAGATCTTGCCAAGAATCTTTTCCTCGTGCAGATGGCGCATGACCTCGCGCACGCTAGGGTAGTAGCGGAGCTGTTGGCCAATCTGCAGAAACGTTTTCGCGCCCTTGGCGGCCTTGAGCACCAGGGCAACCTGCTCGGGCGTGATGCCGAGGGGCTTTTCGCAATAGACGTATTTACCCGCTTCGAGGCAGGCGGCGGCCATTTCGGCGTGCAGGTAGCAAGGGGTGGCGATCTTGACGGCGTCGACGTCCTTAAGATCGAGCACCTGCTTCCATTCGGTGATCGACTTGGGGTTGAAGCGCGAGGCTTTGCTCAGCGCACCGTCGCGGGCTTGCCCGTCGGTGTCGCAAATCGCGGTGATGCGCACGTTTTCCTCGGCCAGGGTGAGATCGAGCAGCCGGTTTCCCCGGCGGCCGACACCGATGAAGGCCGTACGGACTTCGGGGCCGGCGGCCGCGGCCATCGTCGCGGTGGCGGCGGCAGCGGCGGAACTGAGCAGAAAGTTTCTTCGATTCGGTTGAATAGACATATCAGAGCTCCTCGTAACTATGGTTTTGGGGAAGTCCCCAGATGGTCCGGGCATTTGACTTGCAATTCGCATCATCGGTTGACTGCGCCGGCGCATCCTTCATTCCACGAACTCGACGTAGCCGTGCTTTCGCAGAAAACGGAAATAGGCCACGAAATCAAAATCCGTTGATCCCAGTTCGTGCTCGGTGAGGCGAATCACCTCCGCCAGGTTTCTTTTTCCGTCGCACCAAAACAGAGCAGCAACGGGATGCCCCCACCAGCCGGCAGCCGGATAGCCTTCGCGCTGACTTTCGGGCAGATCGTCGAGCGAGATCGTTCCGACGCGTTTACGCTTGACGATGATTCGTTCGGCCGCCGCCCGTTTCGGATCCGGCGGCGGCTGTTGCGGCACAATCGCCGCCGCCAGGTGCAGATCCACATTACGGCGGTCGGCAGCCTCAGCCAGGCGCTGCGACTGCTCTTTCTCAAAAGCGTCGAGCCGCGACAGCATCGGCGCGATGGACCGCTGCGCGGATCTGTGCTGCGGCTCCGGTACCAGACGAACCACCGAGCCGACCGCTTCTTTCTCTCTCGCCGTTCGATATTTCAGATTGTTCTGCCCCAGATACAACTGCTGATTAAGCTCGCGGCCGGTTTTGGCGGCCAGCAGTCGGTCCAAAGCTTTTTCGTATGTGCCGAGCACCTGTTCGTAGCCGTGGTTGAGGCCCGCTTCGGCCAGCCAAAGCGCCTCGGGTTCGCCGGCTGACGCCAGCGCGTACAAGTAGGCCGCTGTCACAACGCTGAGATCGCGCAACGAGCGCGGGTCCACATCGTCGGGCGTGTCTTCGCTGTTGTGATGCGTATGGACACCGCTGCTCGCATAGGGCCACACCGTGGGGACATTGATCGCCGGGTCGCCGAGGTAGTTGTCGGTGCCGGTGCTGTATTCGCTCCAATGCCAGGGGCGTTTTGGCTTCAGCCGCGGGAAGTACGCTTCGGCAATTTTTAGAGTCAGCGAATCGCTGTACGACTTGGCAGTATGCGGATTGAGATAGAACGTGTACTCGGTTCCGGCGAGGTGATAGAAGCCGGCGGGCGTATCGAGGCAGATCGCTCCGACCGTGCGGCTGATGCGTTCTTTGTTGTTGACGACGTAGTGCAGCGAGCCGTAGAGCTCGCCCATGGCCAGCATGCGGATCGAGCGGCGCGGGCGTGGCAGCTTGCCGCTTTCGATCAGGCGATGCAGCGCCGCCACGGCTTCGACGATTGCGGCGACGCCGGTCGAATTGTCTTGCGCTCCCTGTTCGGCGATATGGCCCAGAGCGAGAACCTCTTCAGAGGTATCGCCGCTCCCGGGAACGACCGCCGTGACGTAAGGGTAGCTGCCCGGATAGTAACGGCTGCGCACCATCGCGCGCACGCGCACGCTTCCCTTGGCCAGTAACACGCGAAGCTCGCGCGCCTGTTTCGGCGAAATCGAAAACGACAGCAGCGGCGTGCTCGTTTTGGTGAACGCCCAGCCGGCGTCGCCCCAAGCGTTGATCCACTGGCGGCCGTCTTCGAGATCGGTGTTTTCGGAAAAAGCGTTGATCGCGCCGAGCGCCTTCTTGCCAACCAACTCGGCCTTCAGGGAAGCCGGATTGCGGCTAGTAAGCACGAGCTTGCCCGCGAGGTCGAACGCATCGAGCGAAGCAGCGTCCCCGACGTCAACGATCTCCGCCTCGATGCCATCCGGGGACGTTGGTCCACTCCACATGCCGAGCGAGGCGGGGATCTTCTGGTAGTCAGCAAGGATGCGAAGGTCGCCTTCCACTCGCGGCTCCACGATCTCGAGCCGTGCATCCTCCACGTCCCAGGCAAGGGGCATGGTCCAGAAGCCGTTCTGCGTAACGCCGTCGGCCGGGGCATCGATCTTCTCGACTTGCTCGAGCCCGATCTGGCGCAGCGTCTGTTCGATGTACCACGCGTCTTCGTCAAACTTTGGGAACGTGAACCAACGCTCGATTTCCCACATGCGGCGCATGCGGTCCATGGCATCGTCGGGACGTACTTCTTCGCGGATCTGATCGACGAGTTGGCGGAGGTCTGAGTCGGAGGCGAAGGCGGACGGGACGATGGACTGGGCGGCCGCAAGGCAGAGAAATCCCACCGCGAGCGGGAGCCGGAATTTGCCAGAGCCTTTCATCGCGTGGTTCTTGAAGAATTCATAGGCGCGAGTGAACGCAGGCGAGCGCAGATAATTCATTCTTTCTTGCATCCATGTTTATCTGTGTTCATCTGTGGTCAAAAATTCTTACTTCGTGGCGATGCGGTTTCCGGCGGCTATTCGCACCTTGTCCCACTCCTCTGGATTGTTCTTCCAGATCTCTGTGTCGCGCATCGCCCTCGCCCCGAAGGGGCGTTTGTAAATAATACTGTCCACCAACTGATCGGGCGCCGCTTTTCCTTCCTTGCCGGCCAGCAACTGAAAATACTCGTAGTCTTGCAGGCCGCGGCGCATCGCTTTGAGCCGAATGCTGGGAATGGGCTCTCGATAGCCCATGACCGCACCGCGATAGATCATCTGTCCGGAACCGTTGTAGGAGAAGCGATCGCTCTTGTAGTTTTCCGCCTCGTACCAAGCGGCGTAGGCGTTCCAATCGAATTCCCACTCGACCCAGCCGGTTTGATATTTCCAGCCGGCCCAGCCGATGCCGCGGTTGACCAGCAGGTCGACGTCGAGCAGAGTGTTCGAGCCGATGCCGGAGTTGCGCTTTTGCTCGTAGATCATCGGTCCGTAGAACCAGGTCTCGACGCCTTTGGGACGAACGAGATCGGCAAAGTCTTTGTCGTAGTCCACCGTGTGGCACACCCACAGATCGACCTCTTGCGAGAGTTTCTCCATCGCTTCTGGTGAGTAGCCGCCGTCGATGCGGTATTGAAACCAGTCGCGGCCCATCGCCTCGTGGAGGAGGCGGCCATAGTAGATCATCTTCTCGTAGGCGACCTCGGAGTAGCTTTCATCGAGCCCATTGAGGAAGGCGATCTTTTTGACCTTGCGCCAGGCAGGCTTTGAGTCGAGATGCTCGCGCACCTGGCGAGCCGTTTCTTTCCAGACGGCTTCGTACTCCGGCGTGCGGCCATCGGGAGGCAGGGCGAGCGGCCACGCCGAGCCCTTGCTGCCTTCACTGCGTTCGATGTTGAACGGCAGCATCATGTGATGCACGGGCACCCCGTATCCCGGGCCCCAATAGCCGTATTTCTCGGTGAACGCGGAGCCGTCGAGATACGGCCCGATGCGGCTGTCATACTCAGTCCAGTCCAACGTGACGCTACTGTTTTCGGCGCTGCTGTTTTCGACGTTGATTTTGGGGCGGTAGCCGTAGACCAAAGGCAGGAAGCGGTGCTGCTGGGCGAGCTGATAATACTTCCGCTCTTCCTCGGGCGGCATGTTGCGCATCGAATCGTTCCAGACGTCGCCCGGCAGGCTGCTTTCCTGGGGAAGCGCGAAATCCCAAACGTCGAGATGGACGGCGATGGTGTCATGGCCGCCCTTCCAGGTGACTTCAAGCTGGCCTTCGTAGCGGCCAGCAGGCGACGCGGCGGCGTCGTCGGGGACGTAAATATCCACCCAGATGGACTGGTTGGTCTGCTCGGGAATGTTGTTGAAGGCATCGGGAAGCGAAAACGGAAAGCCAGAGGACAACGAGGATCGCCGCTTCGGCATCAACGCATCGGGATACCAGGCCGGGCCAAGCGATGTGGCTTCGTAGCCGGTCGAAGGCCTACGAACTTGCGTATACCAGGCCTTGAAAACCGCGACGTGCGGAGGGGCGAGACTCGCTCCGGCTTTGTGGGTCAGGCCATCGAGCGAAACATCGACTTGCTGCAGCGGCGCGGCAGTCTCCACGATGAGCTGGAACGCAACAAACTCGTTTCTGGCGGCTTGCAGCGATACAGCTTTCGATGACGAGTCCCAGACCAGGTTCTTCGTGCGGTAGTCACCGCTGGGATAGTCGCGGTGGATGTCGGCGCGGTCTTCGAGCAACCGCCCTGTGGTTGGCTCGACGCGGACGCCGTCGCTGACGGCCCACAGCCGCACGTTGGGCGCTTGCGCGGTGAGTTCATTAGCTGCCAGCAGCGCCAATAGGACGGCGCTTGCGATGGAAAGCAAGCCGCTGAACGGGAAACCGGTGAAGGCTAGAGAGAGACTGTTGCGCGGAGCGCACTTTTTTGCAGTGTGCAAACTAGTTGGCATGCAACAGCCTCACCATCATAATTCTGAGGAGAAAAACAGAACTAAGCGGCCGGCGGAAAGCAATCTCTCAACTTCCTTCCGCCGCCGGAAACAGCGCTTCAACCGGCCTCAACTCGATTGCCGCCGGCGCGGGCGGGCCGGGATTATTTGCCGAGCTCCTTGATTTCGAGGTTGCGGTAGTAAAGCGGCCAGCCTTCGGCTTGGAGGCAGATATTGCCATCGGCCGGATACAGGCCGTGCCCCTCGTTAACTTTTTCGCCGTTTAGAATGACGGTGACACGGCCGCCTTCGGAGCGCACCTCGATTTTGTCCCACTCGCCGAACGGAACACGGTTCTTGACGATCGGGCCGCGTTTGGCGCCGGTCACTTTGCCGCCGCGCACTCCGAACACGCTAGCGGCTTCGCCGTAGTGCCCTTGCACCTCGATCGATTCCGGCCAGCCGTCGTTCACTTCGCGGGCGTTGATGAAGAACCCGGCGTTCGGCCATTCCTCGGGAGCGCCCTTCCAGCCCTCGGCGATGAAACGCCACTCGGCCCGAAAAACGAAATCTTTCTAGATCTTCTTGCTTCTCAAAAAACCGTTGGGTTTGCCGAGACAGTAGATCATGCCGTCTTTGAGTTGCCAGGTTTCGGGCGGCGAGACCTCGACGGTCCAGTGCTCGCTGATATCTTTTTTGGGCATCAGCGAGACGAAGCCTTCTTCGGCGGCTGTGTTCGGAGTCCAGGGCGAGATGAAAAAGACCGAGAGAATCGCTGCCAGGAACAAGCAGCGGCCGGCGCGCGAACGCCGCCAAACCGGCATTCCAATCATGCGATAACTCCCGGCGCGCAACGCGCTTTCCAAAACAACACGTTGACCATAAGACTGATGAACTCGCCTCAAGCCGCCGCCGGTTTCGCATGAAGCCCGCGTACGACGGTTTCCACGTACTCGCGCGCCCGGCGGGCCAGATCGTCCACGCCTTCGGGCGTTTCGGGGCGCGGCGTGAGCGGCTCGAAAATGTTCTCGAACGCCAGCGGCATGTCGAGCCCGGTATGGGCTACCGTCGACAGCAGCCTGTAGTGGTCGATCTCGCCGAAGCCCGGTCCGCAGTCCTGATCTTCAGGCCAGTTGCGATGGTCTTTGATGCAAAAAGCCCGCACGTCGCGCCAGCAGGCTTCGATATCGGCAATCGGATCGTCATTTTCGTAATCGAGCACATTGCCGGCGTCGTAACACATCAGAACGCTTTCGTCGGCGACGTCGGCGATGATCTTCGAGCAGTCGCGTCCGGTGGCGGTGTTGCCGCCGTGCTGTTTGATGACGACCATAACGCCGTTTTTACGGGCGATCGGCCCCAGTTGCTTGAGGTCTTTGATCCACTGCGGATAGCCGCCCGCCTTAATCTCGCCGAATGTCAGCAGAAATGGGATGCCTGCAGCGGCGGCCTGCTCGATGCGGCTGGTGTGCGCCGCCACGGAATTTTCCGCGCCGACGTAGACGGTCGAAAACATCATCACCGGCTTCAGGCCGGCATCGCGGCACTGCGCGGACAGTTCCTTGGCTTTGGCCGCCGGAGCGCCCACTTCGATCACATCGCGGCGTTCTCCTGACCCATCGCGGTGCCGCGTGCCCCAGGCGACGTAGGGATAGCCGGCTTTGGCGATTCCAGCGAGCGCGCGCTCGAACGAGAAATTCGAGTACGGCAGCGTCATGCATGCCATCTGAAAGTTGGTGGGCCGCCGCGGCTGTTGCGCCGCTACAGGCAGCGCTGCCAGTGCGGCCCCAGCCTGCAAAATCTGGCGGCGGGTCCAGTTTCGTGTTTTCGCGTTGGTGTCAGGGCTCATGTCAGTAAATTTCGGCGGATCCGATGTTTCGCCATCATGCCGTGCGGCTGGTCTCGATCATCGTGCCTGGCTAAGGGCGCGAACATGTGCGTCCCTAAGGTGCGTCACAAAACCGCGGCCCTGCGCTTCATGGCGGCGTGACGAAACCGCGAGCCTGCGTGGTGTCACGAACCCGAACCCTACGTCCTGTCATTCTGGCGTTACGAACCAACGCGGTCTTTCGAAGGCGGGCCGCGCCGCGCCATCCGCATAGGAACGCGTCAAATCCGAGGCC
>JBBDWJ010000183.1:0-26289 GCA_040902925.1 Bryobacterales bacterium
CTGGGCGCTTACATGCTCTACCGCAGCGTCTCGGAGCAGGCCCGCGAAGACCGCATGGCGGCTCTGGGCGGCTCGATGCGAGACATGAATGCTGAGCGGCGAAGGCCGCCGGCCTCGGAATCAGCAGGCATGGAGCCGCGTCCTGTTGAGGACGGGATCGAGGATGAGCCGGGCCTCCACAATCCATCGAGCGGCTAGCTGGCCGCCGAAACCGCCGCTCCGCCGGCAAGAGAAATTCGAGACGGCAACGCGCTTCCAAAAACTACCGCCATGGACTATACCGACCAGCGACCTACCCTAACGGCTGCCGATACGGTCCGGGCAGTGACCGTGCCGCTGTTGCTCATCGCCGCGGGGGCCCTGTTCCTGCTCGATTATTCAGGCGGGCCGGGCGTTCGCAAGACGTGGCCAATTTTGTTGATCGTTTGGGGAGTCGCTTGGGCGCTGCTGTATTCGTTCAGCCGCCAGGAGAAGGGTCCCCGGGTCCCTGAATCGTAAAAGACCATGCAGACGCGCAGATCCTTGTTCGGTCCGATCCTGCTGATCACCCTCGGCGCCGCGCTGCTTTGGCACAACCTCAATCCGCAAATTTCCCTGCTCGCCGTGTTCGCCGACTATTGGCCCTGGATTCTGGTTCTGTGGGGAGGGTTCCGGCTGGTGGAGTTCGCCGCCTCGGCGCTGCTGGGCCGCCGGCCGCCTGAACCCCTCGGTGGCGGCGCCGTGCTGGCCGCGATTTTCCTTTGCTTTGCCGGCTCCGCCGCGCATTCCCTGTCGGGAAACCATTTCGAATTCATCGACTGGACGATGGGGCGCAGCGGCTGGCTGGACCAGGAATACGACTACCCGGTTCGCCACGAGCAAGCCATCGCCGCGGGTCAGGGCGTGCTGATTCGCAATTTCGATGGCCGTGTCCGTATCGTCGGCTCCGAGTTGCCCGGCCTGCGAGTCGCGGGCCGCAAACGCGTTCGGGCGTTCGATGATGACGCCGCGGCAAGGATCGAGGAACGCGGCCTGCTCGAGTTTTCCGCACAGGCGCAGCAGCTCGTCGTGCAGCCGCGGCCAATGGCCGAGCGCGACCAGCGGCGGCTCTCCTACGACGTCGATATCGAGTTGCCGACCGGTACGCCTCTGCAAATCGAGGGCGCGCAGGGCCGCATCGATATTCGGGGCCTGACCCAGAGCGTGACGCTGCACGGCTCGGCATCGGTCGAGATTGCCGACATAGGCGGGGCGGTTCGCATTAAAGCGCGGCGGTCGCAGCGCATTGCGGCGCGGCGGCTGGGCTCAACGCTCGAAATCGATGGCCGCGTGCGCCACGTTGAGGCCGAAGAACTGGCCGGTTCGCTAACCATAGACGGCAACGGCGTCGATAGCGTGCATCTGGCAAAACTAGGTCAGCCGGTGCGGCTGCGATTCAATAACACCGAAATTGAGCTTCAGAAGCTGGCGGGCGAGATCGAGATCAGCCCCCGGTCGATCGAGATCCTCGACGCCGCTGGGCCGTTGATGCTCCACAGCCGGGGCAGCCGCGGACGGCAGATTCGCCTCGAGAAAATCGACGGCGCGCTCGTCGTGGACGCCCAGCGAGGAGATCTGCTTTGGATCGCTGGGGAGAACCCGGCGGCGGCCGAGATCAAGCTCGAGCGCGGCGACATCACGGTGAGGCTCGACCCCGACGCTGTCTTTTCGGTCGAAGCGTCGACCGCCCGCGGCAACGCCAGCCAAGAATTCGGCCCTGCGCTCCAGATCGAAGACCGCGGCCGCGCCGCCACGCTACGCGGAGGGCGAGACCAAGGACCGCTGCTGAAACTCGAAACCGGCCGCGGCGACCTGAAAGTCGAACGAACCGAAAGCGCGGTCAGCCGCGCGGTCGAGATCTAGAACGCCGCACCATAAACCCGACGCGCCTCTCTACCGATGCTCCAAGCAGATGAGCGGGAATGCGCTAGAGAACGGTACAATCGGTCTTAGCACGCCGCGACCGGTTGTCGGTTAGCAAGCTGACCCCAGGGATGGGATTGAGGAAGAGCCAAACGAGCAGTCATCCGCTTCAGAGAGCGCTTTTTGGCGAGGGCAAGCCAAAGCGAACCAAGCGGCGTATTCCGCTTCCCACCGAAGACAATACCCCTGAAGGCCTCAAAGCGTTGCTGGCCGCAAACCGCCAGTACCGGGAGATCGCCTGGCCCGCACCCTACGATCGGACCGTGCATCGCCTCAGGGCAGGCGACGCACGTGATTTGTCGTGGATACCAGACGGGTCCATTCACTTGGTTGTGACGTCGCCTCCATATTGGACGCTGAAGCAATACGCGCCTAACAACAGGGACCAGATGGGGCATTTTGTGGACTACGAGCATTTCCTGAACCAGCTCGACCGTGTCTGGAAAGAGTGTTCGCGAGTCCTCGTAGGTGGCGGGAGAATCTGTTGCGTCGTGGGCGATGTTTGCATCCCCCGAAAGAAGGGCGGCAGGCACCACGTTGTTCCGCTGCACGCGGACATTCAAGTACGCGCCCGGAAGCTTGGCCTCGATAGCCTCACGCCCATCCTTTGGCACAAAATCGCGAATGGCGCGATGGAAGCCGAAGGCAACGGCGCCGGGTTTTACGGCAAGCCCTACCAGCCTGGCGGCATCATCAAGAACGACATCGAGTACATTCTGTTCCTTCGCAAGGGCGGCCAGTACCGCTCCACGCCTACTCTGCAGAAGGCGCTTTCGATGCTGACCAAGGACGAGATGAATTCCTGGCAACGTTCGATTTGGACGGATCTCCGCGGCGCCTCCACGCGTGACGGCCACCCCGCGCCGTTTCCCGTAGAACTGGCGGAACGTCTGATTCGGCTTTTCTCGTTTGCCGGCGACACGATTCTTGACCCCTTCGCCGGTACCGGCTCCACATCCCAGGCTGCTATGATCGCGGGCAGGAATTCGATCGCCAACGAAATCGAACCCTCCTACGTCGAGATCGCCCGACGGCGAATTACTAAGCTCGCAAGGCAACCGCGGGAGGTTGGCGCGGTCCTGTCCGAGGTTGCTGTTGAAAGTGACGCCGCCTCTCCAAGAATATCGGCTGCTGACGGAATTCCAGCGACTTTTTGAAGGCAGGATTTACAGGCACCGAGCGTCCAATCAGGGCGACTTCGTGGCAATGTATCTCTACGAAGATCTTGTCGCCGTGGGCCGTTCAACAAAGTTGACCGACGCCGCGGTGGAGCGAAAAGACCGCGTTCTCAACGTCCAGAACAAACGGAGGGGAGTACCTGCGCGCCGTGGTGACGGTACGTTCGGAGAGCTTATCCCGGGCGAAACAGCGATCGTTGAGCCTGGGTACCGGGTAGCCCGGGGGCCGATTGCCACGGTGGAGATCGGTGTGGAGGTCAAGGTCTTGGCAAAGGCCATGATCAAGCAGATCGATCGGGTTATCAACGATCTTAGAAATCAGGTCGTTCAGTTTGGACGCGGCGGCGGCATCCCGATTTGCGTTGGTATCGTCGGTATCAACTATGCCGAAAGCGTCGTGGGCTATGAGGGCGACCGAGCGTTCCCCACCACCGGGAAGTCGGGGTTCCCCCACCCCTATCAAGAGGCGCCCGAAGCCGAGCGCCGTTTGCGATCCGAAGCCGCCCCGGCATTCGATGAATTCCTGGTACTGAGGTTCAAGGCCACCAACGCCACGCCCTACCCTTTCGAGTGGTCGAACTACGACGAAACGCGGTTGGACTACGCTGCCGCGCTATCTCGCATCAGTTCTCGCTATCAGCAGCGCTTCTGACGTTCCCATTTGCCGGTTGATTCCCGCGGCATGGATGGGCATAGGTGCGGCGCCCGGGAGCGTGAGGGTCAGCGAGCCCTCGTTAAATGTTCTCCACGTAGAGTAGAATTAAATCATGGCCACGAGCGAGTACACACCGGCACAAGCTGCCGCCGCGACCGGCCTTTCCCTTGCCGCGGTTCATAAGGCGATCGACACACGCCTGGTCAAACCTCGGATCTCCAAAGGCGGAACAAAACGCCGGCTCCTCACCAAGGAACAGTTACTGTTCCTTCAGCTCCAAGCCGACGGTGTTCGGCTATTGCCATTGCAATCTCGCCGTGAGTTGGCCCGAGCCATTGAGCGATCGCCGCAAGTGGATGCCGTCCAGGTCGGGAACGCACAGGCGCTCGTCGTGGAGGTAAAGACTGCCCGCCGCAAGCTTGCCACGGCGCTGGCTCGTCTGGCGCGCGCCGAGCGCATCGCAAACCGCGATCCAGAAATCATGAGCGGCGCCCCGGTTTACCGCGGGACGAGAATTCCCATACACCTCGTCGCCGACATGCTAGCTCAGGGCGCCAGCGTCGAGGAAATCCTTGAAGGTTACCCGTCGCTGGATCGCACAAAGGTCGAACTAGCGCCGCTCTACGTTCGAGCTTTTCCGCAACGGGGACGGCCGCCGCATCGCCCTCGGGCGAAAGGGCAGGCAACGGGGCGCATGACGACTGATCGTTTGAACCGCTTGCACTAGATAGTCCCAGATGCAATTCCTGATCGACGAGTGCCTCCACACGTCGCTGGCCGGAGTCGCGCACAAAGCGGGCTTCACCGCCGATCATGTGGCCCGCGCCGGCTTGGGCGGTTCGAAGGACTGGCAAATCATGGATACGGTTATCCGGCGGGACTACGTTCTTGTGACCAACAACCGTGCCGATTTCCTAGCCCTCTATCGGAAGCATCCGATGCATCCCGGACTAGTGATTCTTGTACCCAACGTTACGCCCGCACGGCAGCGCGAACTGTTTGGCGCCGTGCTGATCCATATCGCGGAGCGCGACCCGATCAACTCGGTGATTGAAGCGGATTTTGCCGGTGATGAAGTTCGGTGCTTCGAGTATCCGCTGGCCGCGGAGGGATAGTCCTGGCAATCGCGAAGCCGGTGGTTCTCCACGGCTTCCCAAATTGATAGTCCGCGACAGATCCTACAAAGGGCCTTCAAGCTCGTGGCGGGCCGGCGATTCCCCCTTTCGCCGCACCGAACCCGCTGCCGGGGGAGGGATGCGAACCATTCGCCCTTTCTCGCCCAAGCCACCCTACGCCTGAAATGTCGTAACCTATATCTTTCCTGCCGCGCCTTCACTTTTGTAAGCGAAACGCGGGTTCCACCTGCAACCGCTTTGAATCGTTGCACTTCGGAGGTATGTCGCAGGAGTTTAAGGATAACCACAGCGAGTCTCGATGCTGGTCGAACCCGAGACGATCCGGCGTGCGCAGGCGGGGGACGCAACAGCCTTTAACGAAATCGTCCACGCCTATAAAAAGCGCATTCTGGGCACGATATACCGTTTGATCGGGTACGGCGACGATATCGAGGATGTCGGCCAGGACGTGTTCGTGCGCCTGTATTTCTCGCTCGACCAGTTGCGCACGGCTGAGGTTTTTGAGCCCTGGCTCTACCGGCTGACGGTGAATGCGGCTTACGACTACCTTCGTAAGAAACGGCGTAACCCGTCGGTGCGGATGGCGGATCTCAGTGAGGAGCAGCTCAGCGCCGCCGACGCGGCCGCCAGCGGGAAGCAGCTCAGCGAGGACCGCCAGAAGGGCGACATTGTCGAGCTGACCGGGATTTTGCTGGACCAGGTGTCGGAGGAAGACCGTATCCTGCTGACGCTCAAGGAAGTGGAAGGGCTGTCGCTGAAAGAGCTGGAAAAGATCTACGAAGTGAACGAGAACGCCTTAAAAGTCAGGCTCTTCCGGGCCCGCAAGCGGGTTCTGAGGGCCTACGAAAGATTGAAGAAACGCCATGAGGTTTGATAGACTTCGATCAAGTGGTTCTATGAGTCCTGAGCAAGAAGGCAGACTCAGCCGGCTGCTGGCGGCTTATCGAGAGGCGCTCGGCGACCCCGAACCCAGCCCGCAGTTTCTACCCGCCATCTGGCAAAAGATCGACGCCGCGAAACCCATAAGCTGGATTTTCCCGCTGAAACAGTTTGCGTTGAGGCTGGTTGCGGCCTCGGCGCTAGGCGCCGCTATCCTGACAGGCTCGGCGATGCTGACGCCCGACCGCTCCGCGGACGCAGAAGATTTGGGCGCCACCTACGTGGACGTGCTGACCGTCTCTTCGATGGACGAAGACGAAGGGGTTCTGTGGCTGCAAGCGGAGAGTCTGCGATGAACGGCTCCGGTTCGAAGAAAGTCGCGGCGCTCTATCTGAGCGCTGTGTTCGTGGCGGGCGCGATCTTCGGCATGGCGGCCCACCGCTTCTACGCCGTAAGCAGCGCCCGGGCGGAATTCCAGGTGTCGCCGGTGACTCCCCAGGAATACCGCGAGCGCATGGTGTCCAAGCTGCAGGCCGAGTTGAACCTAGACGCGAAGCAGACCGCCGAGATCCAGAAGATTTACGACTATATCGGCGAACGCTGGCACGACGTCCGGGATGCCATGGAGCCCGAATTTGAAGCGATGCGGCAAGAGCGCAAGGACCGCATCGTGAGCATCCTCAACGAAGAGCAGAAACAGAAGTACCTCTCCATCCTCGAAGAAAAGCGCCGCAAACGCGAAGCCGCCCAGACCAGCGGAAGCTGCTACTGACGCCCTGACAAATCAGCTACCTCGTGGCGCAGGCTTGCAGCGTACGCCACGCACAGACAGCATTGTTTGTGCAGTACACAGACAGGATTGTCTGGGCTACCTAAGCCCAGCGCCCCAACCATGGCAGCCACCCTTTGCGGGCAGCCAGCTCGACGAGATTCAGCAAGATCGCAAGCGCCAAAAGCCCGGGCCATAAGTTCATCGTCGTCTGGATCGACCGCCCCGCCGCATCGAAGACCTGGGAGACAGGCGGATTGAAACGGCCTCCCGTCCCCTCGGCGATCTTGCGAAGCAAGGCCTCGTCGGCGCCGTGCTCTTCCAACTCCGCGTTGGGCCGGTAAAACGCCACTTCGGGAAATACTTCGAGATCCGAAGCCGCGCGAGCTCGAAACAGCCCAAAGCGGCCTTCGATGGCCAGCCTTGCCTCGTAAGTGCGCGCAGCGGTGCGCTCGAGCCTAGCCGCTTTCCGAAATCCTTCGGGACCCAACACGTACAGATCCGGCAGCGGATCAGGCGGCTGACGGCCGTCGCCAACGTTCGCGAGCTCGTAGCGCACCACCATCTCGCCCGAGCTCGAATCGAGATACGCCTCGGTACGTGTGGGCGCTGAACGCGGCAGCAGGTCGCGCAGCACGTTCGCCCAGAAGCGGTCGAACCCCGGCCAGCCGACCCAGTTGGCGGCCCAGCGGTCTTTCACGTCCGAGGCAAACACGACGGATCGGCCCAGCCCGTACTGCCAGCGCACCAGCAGGGGATCTTTTTCTTCCAGCCGCAGCAGGGTTTCGGCCTCGGGCTTGGCGATGAATTTCACCCAACCCAGCAGCGGCCCGGCCTCGGAGACCGCGACGCCGTCGAGGATCTCCGCGCGCTCGACGATCTCGGGCACGACGGGTTTTTCCATCACCGATGAGCCGGTGTGCTCCATCACGTCGCGCAAAACCAATTGCGCCAGTCCGGAAATGTCTAACAGGAAATGGGATTTACCTTCGGCGGTCTGCGCGACGCGTTCGAGGTAAGCGCGATTGACGTCCTGCCCTAGCCCCACCGTCGAGATCGTGATTTTCTGCTTGGCGGCCTCGCGCGCCAGAGCGATGCTGTCGCCTTCTTCGGAAATGCCGTCGGTCAGCAGCAGGATGTGCTTGTAGACCGCCTTCGAAGGCTCGATATTGCGAAACGCTTCGCGCAGCGCCGGCGCGATCTGCGTTCCGCCGTCGGCGATGATTCCGCTGATCAGCCGCCTGGTTTCTTCCGGGCGCGCGTTACGGCGCAGCGGCGCGGTCCACTGGAAGGAGTTGTCGAACACGAGCACGCCTACCTGGTCGATGTCGCGCAGGTTTTCCACCAACCCGATGGCGGATTGGCGAGCCAGTTCCATCTTCTTGCCTTCCATCGAGGAAGACTTATCGAGCACGAGCACGACCGCGGTGCCTTCGGGGGCGCGCGGCGGCGCAAGCTCGGCGGGCAGCATGCGGGTCAAATCGTCGGGTTCGGCGTTTTCTTCTTTTTCGAGATAGAGGTTCTTTTCGCCCGCGATCAGCAGGAAGCCGCCGCCTTCGCGAACGAATCGCTCCGCGGCGCCCTTGTCGCGTTCCGGCCACTGCTCGAGGTCCAGATTGTTGGCGATGATGAGATGGAAATCACGGATTTCCGGCGGCAGGCGATCAGTCGCGCGTTCGACCTCAAAACCCGCGGCCGCCAGGACCGGCTCGAGATGGCCACTTTCCTGGTCGCCGGAAATGAGCAACACCTTGGGACGCCGCAGCGTCATCGTGGCCTGAAACTGCAGCTCGCCGAGGCCCTCGGCGGATACCGCGCCGCTGACGAGCGTCGCACCCACGGCGTCAAGCTGCGCCCAGACGCGAACCAACGTCTGGCCTTCGCCAAGATTCACCCGCGAGCGGCCGATCGTTTTTCCTTCAGCAACGAGCACCACGTCCGCGGCCGACGCGCGCGGGCTTTCGACCAGCGCCTCGATCGGAAAGCGCTCGCCCGAGAAAGCCTGCGCCGGGACCGCGAGCGAGATCAACGCCAGATCGGGCCGTGTTCGGCCTTGGAGAGGGATCGTGTCAATCGGAACGCCTCGCAGCCGCGCCTGGTAGATGGCCCGCTCGACCGATCCGGCGTTTTCGCGGCCGTCGGAGATCAACACCAACCGCGGCACGCGTTCCTCGGGAAGCGCCGCCATCGCATTACGGAGCGCCGCCTCGATGTTGGTGCCCCGCCCCGCGCTCAACCGCTCGCCAGAATCCGGAGCGAGCCGCGCTTCGCCGGCCAGTGTCGATTCATCGAAGGATATAACTCGAAACAGATTTCTGCCGCGCGCGGATTCCATCTGCTGGGCCAACCCGCGCTCGCGTTCCAGTTGCTCGGCGGGCACGCTCGCGGATACGTCCGCCAGCACACCGACCGCCATGCGCTGCTCAAACACAACCATGCGCGGCTCGGCCAGCGCCAGGATGATCAGCGCAAACACAAGGGCTTTTAGCACGATGCCGGCGCGGCGCAGGCTGCGGGACCATTCCCACCACACCCACACGGGCAGCGCAACCAGCAACAACAGAACCCACTCGCGCCCGAACGTCATCGCGTTAACTGCTCCTCACGCTCGGCAGGAGGCGCTCCGAGGCCAAGCCCAACGATTGGCGCTGTGATGGACGAATCGGGTCCGGGAGCGGCTGCCTCCGTCGCTTCCGATCCGCGCCCGTAATATCGCCAATCCACGGCCAGAATCGCCATCGCTAACAGAGAAAGCCACGGCCACAAGGCGACACCCGCCAGGGATGCTCCGCTCGCCGGCGGCGGCACGCCCCTCAAAGTGCCTTCGGGCGGCTCCCACTTGGCGTCGCCCACTTCCGGCAACGTCAGATTCAGCCGGGATTCCTGATCGGGCGTGCGGATGGTCAACACACCGGGGCGTCCGGCGAACAAACGCAGCCGATCGCCCACCAGCCGCCATGGAATGTGCGCGTCTTCCGAAGAAGAGACTTGCACCTGTTCTTCACTGACGGGAGGCATTTCCCATTCGATCAATCCCGGAGCGGAGGCCTGCACGGCGGCGCCGCGAAACACTTCGGGCGCAAACCAGCGCACGATGTTGGCGAACAGCAGCGGCGTTGAGAGACGCCCTTGCAGCCGGTCGTTCAGCAGATCGAAACCGACGAAGACGCTGCGGCGGCCGTCCTGCTCGCGCAAGACGATCACGGGGCCGGCGGCGCATTCGGCAATCGCCACGTCGCCCGGGCTCAACTCGAAAATCGTGGCGCGCGGCAAAAGGAAATCCACGTCGTTGAGCCCTTGAGCGATGGGATGCGGCGAGCCCCATTGCGTGATGCGGACATTCGTTACTTCGCGCGCGATCGTGATCGGGGAGTTGCCTCCCGGAGGCGCCACAAACACGGCCGGGCCGCTCACGGCGCCCGATGGAGAGAAGCGATCGAACACCCGCAGCGCTCCCTCGCCGGCCGCATCAGCGTATTCGGCGACGCGGCGCAAACGGGGCTCCGCATTCAGGATGGAAGCCGCCAGCGGACGCCAACTCGCGCCGCGCTCGGAGTACACCTCCAGGGGACGCGGTTTGTAGGCCGGCAGGGCGATCTGAGCGCGGTTGTCACCTTCGAAGGCATCTTCCGGACCCAAGGACGCTTCGAGCGCTCCGGCGTTTTGCGTGCGTACCGTGAACTCGACCGCCTGCTCACTCTCTCCGGGAATCCGCACGTTTCGGAAACCAAGAGCCGTAGTGTTGAAGCGCACGTCGAGACGCAGATTCTTTGGCTGCGTCGAGTGATTCGAGACCTGCGCGACGACGCGCCAGCGCCCGGGATCCTCGGCGTTGCGCTGCGCGGTGAACTTCGCGATGCCGGCGTCTTCCATGCCTTCGCCGACTGCGATCAGCCGCAGCGCGGGGATTCCCGAGGTGCGGATCTGCGCCGCGTCGCGGCGAAGCACGCGCGCCGTGCCGACGACAGCCACTTCGCCTACGGTTCCGGCCGAAAGGCGCGCGAGCAGCCCCTCGGAACCGCCTGCCGTGGTTGCCAGGTCAAGAGCGCTGCGCGCCAGCTCCAACGCGCCACCGAGGTTGGCGGCGGTGTGCCCGGCCTGTGAGTCGCGCACCGCCTGGAGCACGGTATCGCGGTCGGTCGTGAACGGCGTCGCCGGCGTCGGCAGGCCGTCGGCGCGAATCAGCATCACGGGTTCGTTGCGCGGAATCGCGCGCAGGTAAGCCGCGGCGCTGAGCTTGGCTTCATCCATCAAAACGGCGTTGCCGGCGCCAGCCGCGTTCATCCACGCCGACGTTTCGAGAATCAGCACATGATGCCGCCGCGGACCGCCGAAACTGCCGAACCGGAAGTCCGCCACCGCCAGCAACAACAGCAATATCGCCAGAAGCTGCAACAGCAGCGACAACGGTTGCTGCAGCTTTTTGTGGCGGCGCCGCTTGGGAGGCGCGGGCCGGCGCGGCCAGAACCGCAGCGTCGAAACGACCAGCCGACGGCGCGAGCGGTCGTAGAAATACAGCGCCACCAGCCCGCCAGCCAACGGGACGAAGATCGCCAGGAACTGTCCCAGGGTGAGATTGATGAGATCCATGAAACGCAGCGCTTAATGCAACGACATCTACTGCAACAACGCCTACTGTAACGACACGGCGCCCGCCCCCATCAACGCGCCAAACAGGGCGTCCTGAATCGCCAGGTCGGTGGTCAGGTGCATGTAGCGCCCGCCGTTGCGCATGGCGACGTATTCGATATTGCGGCAGAACTCGTCGTAGGAAGCAGTGTACTCCGCGGCGGCTTGGCGGTCCATGTGAACTCGCGCCAGCTCGCCCGACTCGGCATCGACCAACTCTAACTCGCCTTCCCACGGAGGCGTGCGATCCTCCGTGCCGGCCACCTGAACCAATAGCAGCTCCTGCCCGAAATCGGCGAGGTGCTGCAAGGAACGTGTGCAATCGGAGTCATCGAGATAATCGGAAAGCACAACCGCCAGCCCCGAGGCCGGCGCCGTCGAAAGAAACTGCTTTACGGAGTTGCCGAAATCGGAACGTCCGCCGGTCGAAAGCCCGCTGATGAAATCGGACGCCACCGCGAACCGATGGCGGCCGCCTTGGGCGCGATAGTGCTCGCCCAAGCGCTCGCCGAACGGCTGGATCACGATCGTTTCGAGCCGCACCAGCCCGACGAAGCACAAAGCGCCGGCCAACCGGCAGGCAAAACTGAATTTCGCTTCGCCGCGGCCCGAAGTGCCGCCGCAAGCCATCGATTCGCTGGTGTCGAGGAAGATCCGTACTGGAGTGCGCGGCTCGGTGCGGAACATCTTGAGAAATAGCCGCTCCAGCCGCAGGTAGGCGCGCCAGTTGACCGACCGCAGGTCGTCGCCTTGGTGGAAATGCCGGTGGTCGAGAAACTCGTGGCCAACGCCCGCAAACCGCGAGACATTACTGCCGCCCAGAACGCCGCGAAAGGAGTGCTGCCAACGGATGGCGAGCCGCTCGAGGCGGTCCAAGGTCTGGCGATCCATCAATGTTTCAGGCGCCCGCAAGCTTCCAATGTAACACTCACCCATGAGGATCTGGCGAAAGGCAATCGGGGCTTGGATTGCGCCAACTGGAGCCTCGCTTCACTGGGCGTTGTTTCGCCATTCCCCCAGGAACCTCAGCGCCGTGGTAACGAACGGCACGTCCGCATCAAAAATCGGAACGTGACCGCCTCGCGGGATGATCCAGAGAAACGAGTTGGGGATCGATTCGTACATCTGCCGCGGGATCTCGACGGGAAAGAACTGGTCGCGGTCGCCATGGACGATCAAGGTGCGCGCGGTGATCGTGGATAAGTACGGGCCGGTGAAGTTCATGTCGTCGTAGCTGTTTCTGAAATCGTGAAACTGCTGCTGCAACGCCCGGATCTGATCGTCGCCGTGCTTATGGATCTGCCGCCGCCTTTCATACATTTCGGGCGTCAGGCTCTCGACCGTTGCTTTGCGCATGATCTCCCGCGCCTGTTCGGGAAAGTAGATCGTCGCTCCGATCAGGACCATCGCCTCGACCCGCGCGGGCTGCTGCGTCGCCATATGAATCAGCGTCATGCCGCCGGTGCTGATGCCCATGGCCTTGACTTGCTTGATCCCGAGCGCGTCCAGCAGAGCGTAGATGTCGAGAGCCGATTGCCGGTGGGTGAATTTGTTCGTGGGGTTGGTGGATCGTCCGTGGCCGCGCAGATCGGGCACGATCACCTGGTAGCGCTTTGCGAAATCGGGAATGACGCGCGACCATGCCTGGCCCGAGCCGCCGAAGCCATGCAGTAGGAGCAGCGGCTCACCCTGGCCGCTGGTCTCGTAGTACATCTCGATGCCGTTGACGGCGACGGTTTTGCCGGGCGCGTCCGCGGCCGTCTGAGCGAACGCCGCCGTCGCGCTGAGGACGATCAGGAGGAACTGCAGTCCGCGTACCGCGTTGAGGCGCACCTTGCCGTTTGCCATGAGACAACCTTCCTCTCGAAAAACCACTCGCCCGGCGGCGGTAGAGTTAAAATAGCACTAGAGATGAACGATAAAGCAGATAGTGTTTTTGACCTAAGTCCCGCCGAGAAGCTCCAACTCGTCGAAGACCTTTGGGATGATCTGGCTTCAACCCCCGGCGACATCCCGCTACACGAATGGCAGCGGGACGAACTGGATCGCCGAAAAGCCAATCTTGCCGGCAACCCCGCCTCAGGCCTCTCGTGGGAGCAAGTAAAGCGAAACGTTCGCAGCCGCTATGGCCGCTAGACTGATCGTCGCCCCGGAGGCTCAGCAAGACGTGGACGCTGCATACGCCTGGTACGAAGGCCGGAGGGTGGGCTTGGGCGAAGAGTTCCTGGGTTCTCTCGATGCATGCATCCAGGGCCTGCGCCGGTCTCCCGAGATGCACGCACCGCTCCACAAAAGCTACAGGCGGGGCCTGCTTCGCCGGTTCCCTTACGCCGTTTACTACGAGTACACAGCGGACACACTAACAATCTATGGCGTCTTCCACACGGCGCGCGATCCGCAAAAATGGCGCGTGCGGTTGGCTTAGCGTCCGGATCTTGGACCGTCGCGGAACCGTTCTGTACAGCCGCGGCGGGCATTTCTCGGCAGCGTATTCATGACTGCAACATACTGAATTGCTCCTATGGATGTCTTCTCCCAAGTTCGCGCCGCCTGCCAAACCGTCGCTGAGCGCTCACAGGCCGTTCGCGTCGACTACGACCGCCTGAAGATCTACGCCGAAACCTTGCCTGTGGACCAGACGACCAAGCCCACCCACGACCCCAACTTCCACTACTTGGGCCATGGCGATGGCACGGTAGCCTTCTTCCTGATCCTCGACGCGATCAACTTCGGCTCTGGATATTTTCCAAAGATTCGCAAGCGGCCGGGCTTGTCGGGATACTTCACCATCGCCGCCTCGCTCAATGATTACTTTCGGCAGCACGGCCCGCTAACGCCGCGGCAGTGCGCCCGCCTCAGCCTGTTCGACTGCGCGAAGATTTTTGGGCAAAGCCCCAACAACGACGCCGCGCGCCACCTGATGAGGCATTTTTCGGCGGCCCTCAACGATCTCGGCCATCTGGTCTTGCAACGGTATGAGGGAAGCTTCGGCGCGATCGTCGAAACCGCCTCGGGATCGGCGGCGAAACTGGTGGAGCTGCTGGCGGAAATGCCGTACTTCCGTGACGTGCAGGTTTACGAAGACATCGAGGTGCCGTTTTATAAACGCGCCCAGTTGACGGCGGCGGATCTGACGCTGGCCTTCGACGGCCAAGGCCCCGGACGCTTCGACGATCTCGAGCGGTTGACCATTTTCGCCGACAATCTCGTACCGCACGTTTTGCGCGTCGACGGGGTTTTGCGCTACGACCCGGAGCTGGCGAGCCGCATCGACGAAGACGAGCTGGTCCCAGCCGGCTCGCCGGAAGAAATCGAGATTCGCGCCTGCGCCTTGCACGCAGTGGAGCAGATCGTTGGGGAGCTGCACGCGCACGGCCGCCAGGTCAGCGCCGTGACGCTCGACTATCTGCTGTGGAACCGCGGCCAGCAGCCCCATTACAAAGCGCGCCCGCGGCATCGTACCCGCACGGTTTTCTACTGACCTCGGATGAGATCGCTGCCGTGAGGGAGATCCGCGGGCGCTGTCAGCCGTTCGGCGTCATCGCTCTATCGCGACCGGCGCTGCAACGCCGCGCCGGTCTTCGGGGTTGCCGTTTTGGGGTTGCTCTGTTTGGCTGACCCTATTTGCGGTCGTCGAAGCGCGCGAGGTTGCGGGCCAGCAGCGAACCCTTTGGCGCTTCACTCAAGGCCTTCCGAAAATGACGATTCGGCCAGGCGCCATTCATTTTCATCAGCGAGGCAGCGAACTCGATGTCGGCGCTTTCGCCGCTGAGATCGAGAGCCTTGAGGGTCCAGCCGTAGCCGTCCAGGCCTTCGGCGAGATTTGGGTTCTTCTCCCAGCCGGCCTGGCGGTACGTCTCTACAAGGTAGCCGGCGTCAAACCACGCCAGTGCGGCGCTGTCCCGGCCTGAGCTGTCCCGGCCCGCGCTGTTGTGGCCCGCGCCGTCCTGGCCCATATCTGCCGACAGCGCCCGGGCCATTAGCTTCGAAAGCAGCTCGTAAGCCAGGGCGGGTTGTTTCGAGGAATAGATCGCTGCCCGGCGCAGGGTTTCCATCCGGACAAGAACGGGAGTTTTGGCGGCGAGCAGCGCCAGAGTATCGGGAACGAGCTGCTTGGTGTCGTAGCTCGGGTCGGGAGAGTGCCAGTTCGGCCCGCCTGCCCAAGGCAAGGACTGAGCCTGGCCGATCTCGAATGTGTGGCAAACCAGCGGCGGCCCTGCCTGGGCGCGGGGGGCGAACAGGGCTGCGGGGAGCAGCATCGTGAGTGTCGCTAGGCGGTAACGCATGAATTGTCTCCTTTGGCGAAAAGTCGTCTGTGCCTAGGATGCGGGTCGAGAGGGGCCGAAAGGCAGTAGGAGCCGGTTAATTAACGGTAGGCCACCGTTAACAGCGCCTCTAATGGGCCCCTGGCGGGCTATGCTGAAAACGTGGCAGGGATTGACTTGTGACCGCGATGAATGGCCAGTTGCCGGCGGGCGTTGAGGAGCAACTGGAGAAAGTCCTCTCCAGCGAAGCCTTTCGCAACGCACCGCGCCTCACCGAGTTCCTGCGGTTCTCGGTGCAAGCGGCGCTGCGCGGCGAGGCCGGCCAGATCAAGGAATACCTGATCGGAGTGGAGGTGTTCGGCCGTGGCTCGGACTACGACCCGCGGATCGACCCGGTAGTGCGCGTCGAGGCGCGCCGCCTGCGGGCGAAGCTTCGCGAATACTACGAAGAAGAGGGGCGTCACGACGGGCTGCACATCCAGTTTCCCAAGGGCGGCTATGCGCCCGTGTTTGAGAGCCTGGGGAAGGAAGCGGCGCCAAACGAACCCAAACCGCCGCGGCGTATCCCAAGCCGCCGGACCCTTTTGGTGTCGGCCGCCGGGGCCGTTGGGGCCGCCGCGATTTACCGTTTCGGCTGGAGCCACGCCGGTTCGCCGGCCCGTACGCGCCTTGCGGTTCTCCCGATGCGGGCGTACGCCCCTGCCGATTCCGAGGAGGTCCAGCGCCTCGCCGACGGCGTTGCGGAAGCGGTCTTACGTGAACTCTCCGGGCATCAGGATCTCTCGGTAGTCTCCTGGCCGACCGCTGCCGGATACCACGCGGCGGGCAAGAATGCGGTGGAGATCAGCCGCGAACTGGGAGGGGCTCTGGCTGCCGTCTGGGTACGGCGCTCGCCTGACAGCCTGATCGTCAGCGTACACCTGGTGGATGGAGTGGCCGATCGCAAGCTATGGGCCGAGAGTTACGAATTCCCTGCCGCGACTGAGGCGCTACCCGCGGAGTTTCCGCTCAGGGTTGCCTCGGAAATCGCGCGGCGGCTGCGCGAGCAGACCGGGTGAGCGAGCAGCCCGCGGCAACCGCCGGCTGCATCAAGGCTAAGCGTTTACCCTTAGCCTCTGTTGGTACGACGAACACGGTACCGGCGCACCACGGCGCAGCGGCAAAAAAGTACGCTTGCTCCATTGCTCAAAAAGGCCGCCAGACGGCACAATTCTCGTAGAAACAGCGATTGCGAACAGCAAGCAGGTTTCGGAAAGAGACAAGACATGATCCGCAGATTGTTCCGTAGACTCGAGAATCTTCCCCACAACCAGCGCGGCACCAGCCTGGTGGCATACGCGGTGTTGCTGGGGGGCATTGCCGTGGCCCTCGCGGCAGGCCTGGTGGATTTCTCCGGCGGTGTGACTACTGCTCTCACGAACGAAGCCAGCCACATCGCGACGATCGCGGGAACTTCCAGCGGCTCGTCGACCACAAGTCCCGGCACGCCGACTTCCGGCTCGACGCCAGGCACGCCCACGAGCGCGCCCGGCAGCGGCAAAGGGTCCGGCAAAGGCAAGCGCAGGTAAGGGTTCGAGTGCTTTGGCAAAGTAAGGCCAGGCAAGCCCGACGAAGGGCAAATTTTCCGGATCCTGCTGACCCGGCATGCGAATGCAGACCCGGAGCCCTCTCCTTGGGAGTGGTCGAAAGGAAGACGGCGATCCCCGTTCTGTCCGATAGCTGCTTCCTTCCAAGCCGCCGGAGCCACTTGTCGCCGCGGCGATCGCAGGCAGAACTCCAGAAACAACAGAAAGCCAGCTCCACGGGGACTGGTACCTGGCGCCCTCTCCCTTATCCCGTGCTGTTGTGTATGATGGAGGAGCCCGCTCCTCCGACCCGGTGTTGATCCATCGCCGGTACTTACCCACCCCGTCCGTAGACAGCAATTCCGCTGGTTTGCGTTAGAATGTCCAGACGTTCCCTGCCCGCCCATCGCGGTCTCGAGGCGTTTACGCTTCGGGCTGTTGCGGGAGGGAGGCCGGCTGGGCTTGGCTAGTACTCTTTTTGAGACGTTACAAGCCGCCGGCAGGCACTATTGGTTGCGTCGAGTTGCAGAACTGCTCGATCGCATCCCCCCTGCCAGCGCGGCGCTTTCGGGCGTTGCCGCCCTGGCCACTCGATCGAGGTCGTCATGCTACACCGTCTTCTACGTGTTGTTTCTGTTGCGATTCTGCTGGCAGCTCCGGCAAGGCTTGCCGCCGCCAGCTACTTGTTCGTCTTCGACGGGGCCTCGCCGACGGCCACGGTCTATGACGCGCAAAACCTGGAGCGCCTCGCCTCACCTTTGGTCGGCCGGCGCGCAAGCTACGCCTTTGGCGTGCCGGATCCCGGTGACGTCCGCGAGATCGCCAAGTTCTACGTCGTGAGCGAAAACGCCATCGCCATTCTAAATGCCGACTTCTCCGCACGGGCGAACCTGTTCCTGCCTGAGCTCCTGGCGCCCGGCTCGCACGCCGCCGCGCTTTCGCCCGACGGCCGCCGCCTACTGGTCGCCGCCGGAAACAGCGTCTACGTCATCGACACTTCCAACGACAAGATCGCCGCCACGCTCGATCCCGGCTTCCCGCCGACGCAAGTCGCGGCGCTTCCCGGCTCCGAGCGCGCCTATGTCGCCTCGACCGAATCCAGATTTCTGAGGGTCATCGACCTGACCGCCGGCGAGCTGCTCGACACGATTGCCGAGCTACCCGTGGCGCCGAGCGCTATGGCCGCCTCGCCCAACGGCTCAAGACTCTATGCCGCGTCGCCGGGCGCGCTGTATGACCTCAACCAGTTGACACCGGATTTTTTCCAGTCGCTCGATAACGCGCGCCAGCGGAACGCGTCGTTCACCCTGGCCAGCGCCGGCGCCCTCGCCGGGGCAGCGCCGGATCTCAAGAACGTGGCCCCCGATCCCGTCCGCAACCAGCGGCTGGCCATAGACCGCTTGCTGCTCTCGAACCAAGACCAAATTCTTCTGCGCCTGGGTGACGGCTTCCGCCGCACGCGGCTCGACCCTGGCAGCCCGTTTCTCGAATTTCAGGACCCGGCCAGCGGCGTATCGTTCGCGCCCTCCGAGATCGCGGCCGTGGCGGTTCTTGATCAGCGGCCCGACAACGTTTGTTTGTAGGGCCGGTGAAGTCGATGGGCTTACCGATGTGGAAATCTCAGTCGAGTCATTCCTCGGCTGCGCGACCTACAAAATCAAAGTCGCGCCGCAGAGTTCGACGGTCGACGGGCTCACGAAGCTTTACGGTGACGGTATCTCGGTTCTGCGTGGCTCGACCTTTCAGTTGCTGACGGAAGCACGCTCCGGCGGAGCAACTCAAGGCAACCTGTTGCTCAACGTCGCGGCGACGCCGCCAAACGCCGTCATTTGTCCCGCCATGACGCCAACCGCCGGCAACGGTGTCGCCACCATCAACTGCACGGCCGGCAACGTGACCAGCAATACCAGCGTCCAGGTCCAAGTCTCTGACTCGTCGCGTAGCGTCACTTTCGCGATGACAGTGCTAGCCTCGGGAGATCCCTCGACCGGCCTCAACAAGGTCTCACCCGACCCGCGACTGGTTGCCTCCGAAGCCACCTTTGACCTGGTTGTACAGGCTTTCTCTGGCACAACGGCCCAAGGCGGCTTGGCCCTGACCGTTTCACCCGATAGCACGTTTCTTAGCTGTGACCCTCAGGTGACAACCGACGCTCAAGGGCTGGCCGAAATCTCGTGCACCGCTGATGAGGTCATCACCGAAACCCAGGTGCGGGTCACCATCAGCGAAGCTCCCACAGGCGCCGGCTCGCCGCGCAGCGTCGTCTTTTTCGTCAAGATTTTCCCCAGCGGTTCGCAGGTGGACGGCATCAGCATCGTTTCCGGTGACAATCAGTTCGTGGTGCGTGGGGCGACCTTCTTGTTGCCCCTAACCGTGCGTGCGGTCGACGAAGACGGGCCCCAGGGTGGCATTGTCCTCAACGTCGCTCGCAGTCCACTGACGTCCCTGTTCTGCCCCTCACCTGTGCTCACCGACGAAAACGGCATCGCCAGGATTCTTTGCCAAGCCGCCTTCGTTTCCGCGCCCACGTTCGTCACCATCAACGTTACGGACAACGCGACGCCGCCGCGCTCTCTGCCCGAGCCTTTCCGGGCGACGATCTTGCCGGCAAGCCCTGCCGTTGCCAGCGATGTCGTGCTGCTGAGCGCCGAGACAGTCGAAGGCGCGGTCGGCCAACCGATTGAGGAGGGCATCCGCTTGCGCGCCGTTGACCCCTTCGGCGCGGTTGTTCAGAACGCCATTGTGTATTTTTCCTCCAGCGACGATTTGAGTTTCAATCCCCCGGTCGGCCTAACCGACCTGAACGGCGAAGTCTCCTCCGCCGTCACCTTCGGCTGCCCCACACGCAACACCGGCACGATCAACATCAGCCTGACCCCCGATCAACCCACGCGGACCGTCAACTATCGCGCCGTGCGCGGCCCCCTCGCCGCCCTCACCAAGGAGCGCGGCGACAATCAGAATGGCGGCGCCGGGCAAATCCTCAGCCAAGCCCTAGTGCTGGTTGCCGGGGACGCCTGCGGCAACGGCGTTCCGGGCCTCGATGTCGAGTGGACGATCAATCCGCCGGATGCGGCTGAACTCGTCGCCCCGGTCGTCGTGAGGACCGACGCCAACGGGCGCGCCTCCACGCGCGTCAGGCTCGGCAACCGCAACGGCGCATTCACGATCACGGCGGCAGTCGAGGGCTTCACCACCGTCTTCAACCTGGCCTCGACGAGTGTTGCCGACCGCCTAGTGCTGGGCTCGGGCAACAACCAGACCCTAGCCCTAGGCCAATCGACCATGCAGCCGCTGGTGGCGCGCGTGCTTTCGGACAATGACGTTGGCGTCAACGGCTTCAACGTCACTTTCAACGTTGTTTCGGGCAGCGGCACCGTTAGTCCGCCCTCGCTGCTGACCGACGCCCAGGGAAACGCCGCAGCCACGGTACAGGCTGGCAATGTCCTGGGGCCAATTACTGTTGAAGCTACGGCGGTCATTCAAAATCAAACGCGGACGATACGATTCACCATCAACACCGCGGGGCGCACGCCTGAAATCACGCTGCTCGGTTTCGTGAACGGGGCGAGTTTCCAACAAGGTTGGGTGCCCGGCAGCACCGGCACGATTTTCGGCATCGGCCTGATGGAAGGCGTTGACGGCGTATTCCTCCCGAACGTATTCCCCTTCCCGACCGAGGTGCGGGGCGTCAGCGTGACGGTGAATGGCGTGCGCGCGCCGATCCTTGGATTGGCCAGTGTCAACGGCCAGGAGCAGATCAACATCCAGGTGCCCTTCAGCGTAGCCGCGCCGGGAGCGGTTGCCGTGGTGATCAACAACAACGGCAGCTCGACGACGATCACGGGCGTGCAAATGTTAACCGTGCAGCCGGGAATCTTCCAAGTGGGGAACTTCGCGGCCGCGCTGCATGCCGACTACCAACTGGTAAGCCCGAGCAACCCGGCGCGTCCGGGTGAAGTCATTCTGCTTTTCCTAACCGGACTGGGCGCCACCAACCCAGCGGTCGGCACCAACGTTGTGGGACCCAGCCCGGCGGCTCAAACCGTGCTGACGCCGACGGTTCAGATCGACGGAGTCGCACAAGCGATATCCGGAAACACCGGTTTCTACGCGCCGCAACTGGTGACGGTCTATCAGATCAATTTCTTCGTGGCCGCTGATGCGCAGTCGGGGAATCGAGCCCTCACGGTTTCGATTGGCGGAGTGACGAGCCCGCCGGTACAGTTGCCGGTGCAGCAATAGTGTCGCGGTGAGAGCTGGGTGGTAAAACGCCGCACGTGAGGACCGGTACTTGTGCCGGTCCTTCGCCGCGCGGCGGCGATAGAGCGTGAGCGAACGCAGCGGGCAGAAGGCGGCGGGCAGGCCGCCCACAGGCGCACGGCCTGCGCTGCTCCGAACAAGGCAAGATTAGGGACTCGTGACCGGCTGCGGTCGACACGATGTCTTACCGCTTTCTCGAGCCTCGCGGCCGAAATCCATCTCATGTCCCCAACCCGGACCACCTTCCGCTTTATCTGATTTGAGCAAGATTTGCCGCGCTGCATAAGGCGAAAGCCGTATCCAACAAGCTTGCTAAGCAAGCGCAGCGTCAGCTATGATTCCCACGCTCTTGCGCGCGAAATTCAATTAACATGCCGAACGGTCAACCCAAAAAGCGCTCGTTGATTCTGGCCGGCGGCGGCATGAAAGTCGGCTTTCAGGCCGGTGTGCTGCAAGTGTGGCTCGACGAAGCCGGGCTCGAGTTCGACCATGCGGATGGAGCTAGCGGCGGCTGTTTCAATCTGGCTATGTACTGCCAGGGCATGAGCGGAACGCAGATCGCCGACAACTGGCGCAACCTCAATCCCTTTCTTCCGGTGGACTTCAATCTGGAGCAGTACTGGAAGCTGCTCAACGCTCCGTCGATTCTTACCTACGATAATTTTCGAAAGAACGTGCTGCCGTTTTGGGGGATTGATTGGAATCGGATTCAGCAGTCCGATCGCGTCGGCACGTTCAACGTCTTCAACTTCTCGAAGAAACAACTCGAGGTCATCCCCAACGGCCGCATGAGCGAGGACCTCCTGATCGCAAGCGTCTCGCTGCCGATGTGGTTTCCGCCGGTGCGGATCTTCGGCCAGACTTATTTTGACGCTGTCTACATCAGCGACGCCAACGTCGAGGAAGCGATTCGGCGCGGGGCGGATGAAATCTGGGCGATCTGGACGGTCAGCACGCGGGACGAATGGCTCGACGGCTTCGTGGCGCAGTACTTCCAGATCATCGAAACCGTGGCCGACACGAACTTTTTCGGCATCTGGAAGCGCATCGAGCGTAACAACGAAGAAATCGCCGCGGGCAAGCCGGGGGAGTTCGGCCGCTCGATCGCGCTCAAGCTGCTGCAAGCCGAAGTGCCGGTGCACTACCTGTTCAATCTTTCCAAAGACCGCATGGCGGAGTCGGTCAACCTGGGGGTTCAGACCGCGCGGCAATGGTGCCGCGAGCAGGGCGTCGCCTTAAAACCGGGGAGCGAGTCGCCGATCGACATTCACACCGTCGACACGCGGCTGCAGTTCACCGAAGAGATGAAGGGCCATATCGGCGCCGGAGAAAGCGACCCCGAATCGGGCTGGCTGAGAGGCAAGAAGAACGGCGATGACTGGATGTTCCACCTTGCCATCGAGGTGGAGGGCGTTAACCGCTTCGTCAGCAACCCGGCGCACGAGGCCGCCGCCGAGGGATGGGTGAACGCGGGCCCGCTCGGCAAGCGGCTGGCAGTGGAAAAAGGCGTCTTCAACCTGTTCACGCACAAAGACGATCCGAACGAGAAGCAGATGCTCTACCGGCTGTTCTTTCGAGACAAGGGCGGCAAGCCGTATACGCTGTCGGGACACAAGATCGTCAAGGACGACGCCGAGCTCGACGTTTGGACCGACACCACCACGCTGTTCACCAAAATCTTTGAGGGGCACGTGGATCGCGCCGGCGAAGCCGCGGCGCCGCTTTACGGCGCGGGAGTTCTGCGCATCTACATGCTGGATTTTATGCGCCAGCTCACGACGTTCCGCGTGGAAGGACCCACCGTCCATGACCGCGTGGCGGCTTTGAACCGCTTCGGTAAGTTGTTTCTCGGCAAGCTGTGGGACGTTTACGGACGGCGTGTTCTCGAATACGGCCCGCTCTGACGCCGTCGAACGAGACCTACCCACGCAATTCCAAAATTCGTGACGAGGCCTTGGAGCAGAGCCATGCCAACCGATTTTGACGTCATCGTGATCGGCAGCGGGTTTGGCGGCGCCATCACCGGCTGCCGCCTTGCCGAAGCCGGATACAAAGTGCTGATTCTCGAGCGCGGGCGGCGGTGGCGCGTCGAAGACTATCCACGCGCTCTCGACGACGACTGGGTTTGGGACCAGGAGCACCCGGAAAAGCGCAATGGCTGGCTTGATTTCCGGGTTTATCCGAATATGGCGATCGCGCAGGGAGCGGGAGTTGGCGGCGGCTCGCTGATTTACGCCAACATTTCGGTCGAAGCCAAGCCCGATTTGTTCCAGAAAGGCTGGCCGCCGGAAATCACCTACGACGAATTGAAGCCCTATTACGATCGCGTCGGCCGGATGATGAATATCCAGCAGATACCAGAGAATCAATGGACGCCGCGCACCAAGCTAATGAAAGAAGGCGCGGACAACACCGGATACGGCGACCGATTCCAATTGCTCAACATGGCGGTGGCGTTCGACCCCAAGTGGAACTACGAACTTCCCGACGCGCATGGCAAGCAGCACTCGAAAACGTTTACCAACGACCAAGGGCAGGAGCAAGGCACTTGCGTCCACCTGGGCAACTGCGACATCGGCTGCGACGTAAAAGCCAAGAACACTCTTGATCTCAACTACATTCCCGTGGCCGAGCAAAACGGCGCGGAGGTAAGGCCGCTGCACATCGCCACGCGCATCACGCCCGTTGCTGACGGCTATCGCGTCGACTACGACCGGCTGGCCGCCGGCCAGCGCGCGGGGGGAAGCGCCACGGGAAGGCTGGTGATCCTCGCCGCGGGCTCGCTGGGCTCGACCGAGCTGTTGCTGCGCTGCCGCGATGAGTTCCGCACGCTGCCGAATCTGAGCAGCTTTTTGGGACACGGCTGGAGCAGCAACGGCGATTTTCTGACGCCGGCGTTTCACAAAGGGCGCGACGTTCGCCCCACGCGCGGCCCAACGATTACCGCCGCGATCGATTTTCTGGGTGACCGCAGCCTGAACAACCAGCATTTTTTCATCGAAGACGGCGGCTTCCCCGACGTCATCGGCAACTATCTGCAGTCGCTGCAAAACAAGCCGCTCACCAGCCCGCGCGTAGCGGCTCTGTTGCAGACCATCCGGCTGTTTCTGCGGCAGGAGGATCCGCTGAAGATCACAATGCCGTGGTTCGCGCAGGGCCGCGACGCCGCCGACGGCACGCTCACCTTGCGGCGAAAGCTTTTTGGCCGGCGCGAACTGCATCTGGAGTGGAAGGTCCGCCAATCGGAGCAGACGATCAACGCGATTGTCGATATGCACAAAAAGCTGGCGCGAGCTACCGGCGGCGAGCCCATGGTGCCGATCACCTGGCAGTTGTCAAAAGATCTGATTACGCCGCACCCGCTCGGGGGATGCAACATGGGCCCCACCGCCGCGCTGGGAGTCGTCGATCACCGAGGCGCTGTGTTTGGCTACCCTAACCTCTACGTTGCGGACGGCGGTATCGTGCCCGAAGCGATCGGCGCAAACCCGTCGAAGACAATCGGCGCGCTTGCTGAGCGAGTGGCGAAGATTATCGTCGAAGAAGGACGGTGAGTTCAGCACCGATGAGGGGCAGGTGATCCGGCCTCATTGATGCGTTTGACATCACCGTATCAGCGTATCAAAATAGAAACGTGAGGACGACGGTGACCCTTGACGACGACGTGCACGAAGCCGCCCTTCACCTTTCACGTACCTCCGGTAAGCGGCTAGGACAAGTGCTCTCTGAACTGGTCCGGCGGGGGCTTGCACGGCCCGATCAACCCAAGCGAAAGCGGCGTGGTCGTTTTCCGACCTTTGACGTCCCGCCGGATGCTCCGATCATCCCTGCGTCCCGCGTGCAACAGGTCATTGATGAAGAAGGGTACCTCTAAATTTTCGCAGCCGTTGCTTCTCCTTGATGTCAACGTTTTGATCGCGCTCGCTTGGCCGAACCACCAGTTTCATCGCTCCGCGACCGCAAGACTCGAACCGGCGCAGGTCCGCTGGGCAACTTGTTGCTTGACTGAGCTTGGATTCATCCGTCTTTCTTCCGACCCACGGATAGTTGGCAAATCGGTGACGCCGATGCAGGCCGCGATGCTGCTGCAAGCCATGGTGAGTGACGAACGCCACCTTTTCCTCGACACGCTGGGCTCGCCGACGCAACCTCCCTTTCTGCCAGTTTTTGAAAGAATTCTAGGACCGAAACAGGTTACGGATTTGTATCTCTTGTCTCTAGCGGCAAACCACAAAGCGCATTTTCTGACCTTCGACGCGCGACTCAACGCCGTAAACGGCGAACACCACACTGTTGAAGTCCTCACCGCGTAGCGTACGTAACGACCTTTGCGACAGGAAATACGATACGCGCCGGGTCAGTTGGAGGTTTGCTGCGGCGGAGAGGCTGGAGCGGGCGCGGCTTGCGGGCGGCGGCGGTAGATTTCGTATTTGCGCCGCGACGGATTGGCGTTGCGGTCCCACCAACCTAAGTGGTAATCGTATTCGTACTCCCACACCTTCTCGTATTTCTCGTCCGTGAGGCCGCGCGGCCGGCCGCCGCGGGGATCCCACATCACGTACCAGTCGGCGTCTTGATAATCGTCGAACTGGTCGTCGGGGATCTTGCCACGAAACTGCTGGTTGTGGGGGGCTTCGCTGTTGAGCAGCTCTACCCAGCGCATTTCCGGCAAATAAAAATATGCTGGCATTCCTTTGACGTTGCGATAGAAAGCGATCTTTTCGCCGGGCTGAATATTCTGTTTGAGAAAGAGGACGAGCGGTCCGTTGTACGAGGCGTCGCGGAAGAACTGCCGTTCGACGACCTGATCGCAGCACGGCTGGTTGAAGTCCAGCGCGGGCCACAACAACGAGGCGGCCAAGAAGCCGGCGGCCACCTTGCGGTTGGCTGTGCGCTCGAGACCGGCGGCCGCCAAAGCAGTGAGAAGAACGGCGGCCGGTATCGTCTGGTAGTAGTGGCGCGGGCTGGCTTGTTCTTTGCCGGCAGCGATGGCGAGAGCCGGTGAAATC
>JBBDWJ010000184.1:0-25992 GCA_040902925.1 Bryobacterales bacterium
AACCTGTTCACCAGGCGCCCGGCATAATCTGTTACCCACCCGCCCGGCAAGCACCCATCTAATAGCCCACGGCTTCAGCCGTGGGAAAAGGCGCCACAACCATGGAGCCCTGGAAGGGGCGACGGAACGGACCCGCGGCGCCGCGTATCTCACAAACATCCCCACGAAGCCCGCACAACAAACAGACTCCCACCCACGGCAAACACGCCGCCAATGCCCCCAACACGAATTTCGTATAGTGGACACAATGCAGCAGCCGGAAACAAACACAAGCCGCCGCCAATTCCTCAAGACCGCCGCCAGCGCCGCCGCCGCGGCCCACATCGCGCGCGGCTCGCAGGCCAATCGATCCGCCAGGCCGCCGAATTTCGTCATCATCTTTCTCGACGACGCCGCATGGGCTGATTTTCGTCCCTTCAGCACGCCGCCTTACCCCACCCCGAACGTCCTCCAACTGGCGAGCGAAGGCTGCGCTTTTCATAACTTCTACGTACCGCAAGCAGTATGCTCCGCTTCGCGGGCGGCCTTGCTCAGCGGCTGCTATCCAGGCCGCACCAAGGTTTTTGGCGCGCACGGGCCCAACGACCGCGGCCTCGAACCCAGCTACGCCACGATGGGCGAAGTCTTCCAGGCGCGCGGGTACAAAACGGCGTCGTTTGGAAAGTGGCACATCGGTGATCAGCCGGAAACGCGGCCCGCCGCCCGCGGTTTCGATGAGTCGTGCGGCCTGATGTACTCGAACGACATGTGGGAGTTCCATGCCGAAAACCCCAAATATTGGGGACAGCATCCGCTGCGTTACTGGGAAAACGGTAAGGTCGCCATTGAGCGCGTCGGCCACGAGCATCAGGCCATGCTCACGACCTGGTACACCGAGCATGCCGTCGATTTCATCCGCCGCAACCGTGGCGAGCCGTTCTTTCTGTATGTGCCGCACTCGATGCCGCACGTGCCGCTCTACGTCAGCGACAAACATCGCGGCAAGTCCGGCGCCGGACTCTATGGCGACGTCATGCTCGAGATTGACTGGTCGGTGGGCGAAATCATGAAAGCCCTCAGGGAAAACGGAGTCGAGGAAAACACGCTGGTCATGTTCACCTCCGACAACGGCCCCTGGACCTCCTACGGCAATCACTCCGGCAAGACTCCCTATCGCGAAGCCAAAGGAACCAGCTTCGACGGCGGCACGCGCAGCGCCTGCGTCATGCGCTTCCCGGGCCAGATCGAAGCGGGCTCAGTTTCCGGGCGAACGTTTTGTTCCATCGACCTGCTGCCAACCATGGCCGACCTGGCCGGCGCGGCGTTGCCCAAAAACCCCGTCGACGGCCATAACGTCTGGGACCTCATCACAGGCAAGCCCGGCGCCGCCAACCCCAACGTGTATTACCCGTTCTCCACAGCCTCGCGCTTCGAGGGCCTGATTACGGGAGACGGGCGCTGGAAGCTGCACCTGCCGCACCCCTATCGCTGGCTGGTCAAGTCCGGGAACGACGGCGCGGCGGGAAAGTACTCGCAGCGCGAGATCGAGCTGTCGCTGTTCGACATGGAGAACGATCCTTTTGAAATCACGAATGTGCTTCGGGAATACCCCGAAGTTGCCGCCCGCATGACAAGCCTTGCCGACGAGCACAAGCGCAAGTTTTATTCCGACTGACATCCATCTGGACGATGGTTGCCCGGCTAGAATCGAAAGGCAGCGCGGCCACAACTTACCAGCGCCGGCGGTTGGTACGCGAGCGGTTCCCACTCCCTAGCCCCGTTCGCTTTTTTCGCCGCAACGCCGGACGCAGCCACGGTATTTACGAGGAGCCGCACCCCTTGGATGAACCTAACCGTCGAGACCCGCACACGATAACATCATTGGGACCAATAACTTACAGGCTGACTGATTAGGTTTCTTGCGAAAATTCCCGGCTTTGACCTCCTCTTTTCCTCCGAAAATACCTTGACGCCGAATCTGTGGTTCTGATATTCCGTTGGAACACCTCATTACAGGGGGTGGTTGTTGTCCCGCTTTCGATCGCGCCACAGGGGCCTCATGAGAGGGGCGCGGTTTTGCTTGCAGCCCGGTTTCACCTCGATCTTCAAGGGGTACGTCGGGAACGCTCACTACGTTTTCCGTAGATCAGCGTGGTTCGTCCCGGCGCCAACAGGTTGACGGCAACCGCTTTGGGGCTCGGCTGTGCCATGCGTCAGGAATACGGGTGAAGTTCGTCTCGCTCGACAAGAATCGGGGTGTGAAATGGAAAACGTCTCTCCAGGATTGGCTTGGTGGGAGAGGACCTCGCGCGCGCCGCGAGTTCTGCTTTCCCACGGCAACCATCCGGCGGCTCTGCGTCTGGTTCTGGCCGGTCTGCTTCTGACGGCAGTAGCGCTCGGACAGACCGGGCAAGGCACTTTGACAGGAACGGTCACCGACCCCACGGGAGCGATCATTCCCGGGGTCAGCATTGCGATCAACAACGAAAATACCGGCTTCAACTACGCCGCGCAAACCAACGAGCAGGGCCTCTACCGAGTGCCCTACCTCAATGCTGGCGTCTATACCGTCACCTTTGAAGCTTCGGGATTCAAGAGGATTGTCCACCCGAAGATTCAGATTCGCTCGACCGAAACACTGCAAGTCAACGTCGCCCTCGAGGTGGGCGACGTCGTGGAGTCAGTCGAAGTTTCGGCCAACGCCACGCTACTCGAGACCGAAACCTCATCCACCGGACACCTGATGACCGGCGAGCAACTGGTGATGCTGCCCACGCCGCAGATGAAGATCGAAAGCATGCTGTTCTACGTGGCGGGGGTCAACAACCAGCGCAGCGCGGCGCACTCGGCCGGCGGCCGCACGCGCGCCTTCCAGCTCACCAACGACGGCGTTGTGGGCACAACGCCCGGCACGGGCACGCTCGGCACCGGCCGCAACATGTCGACCTCGCAGCACACCATGGAAGAGGTCAAGGTCCTCACAACGGTGTTGCCGGCGGAATACGGCCACTCCGGCGGCGGCGTCATGAGCGTGAGCTACAAAAGCGGCGCCAACGCGCTGCACGGCGTTCTCGAAGAACGCTACGTGAGTAAACAGATGATTCACCGCAATTGGGAGGATGCCAGCGTCCCAGCCGGTAAGTTCGGCTTCCACCTGATGTCGGCCGGAATCAACGGACCCATCAAGCGCAACAAGACGTTCTTCCTGTGGGGATTCCAACGGCACCACGAAAAGGCTTCGGAGAACAATGACCGCACCGTACCGAGCCCCGAGATGCTCAACGGAGATTTCAGCTTTCCGCAATCGGCGCGCGTTGATCCGATCTACGATCCCGATTCGCTGGTGCGGCTGGATGACGGCACCTACTCGCGGACGCAGTTTCAAAACAACATGATTCCGCAGAGCCGCTTCGACCCGGTGGCGCGGAACTTCCTGGCTCTCAACCCGTTCACGGCGCCGAACGACCGCAACATGCAGACGTTTCACAACACTCAAGGCCCGCAGAATAACCTCAGTGCCGACACAATTTACCGCTCCTATCGCACCAGCTTCGACACCAAGATCGACCACCGTTCACCGACTACCACAAGATCTTCGGCCGCTGGTCCTATTTCCAGCACCGCTCGTTCAGCGGCCGCTGGCAGGTCCAAGCAGCAAACCCGGTGGTGGATTACTTCTACGTGCCGATCCCGATCAACCAGAACCAATTCGTGATTTCGGACTCCTACACGCTCAACCCGACCACGATCAACGAGGTGCGCATCGGCTTCAACCGCCGCAATTTCCGCCGTTTCCCCGATAGCCTGGGCGCGGACTGGGCGGGCACGCTGGGGATTCCGAATGTCGGCCCCGAGACCTTCCCGATCTTCCGCAACGCCACCGGCGGCGAGATGTTCCTGCGCTACCAGGAGGGGGGCAACTCCGACGTCAACGAAAATTTCAGCATTCAGGAAAACCTGACATTCATTCGCGGCCGCCATACCTTCAAGACGGGCTGGGAACTGCTGCGCACGCGGCATAACGTCAGCGTGCCGTCGGAGCCCTCGGGCCGCTACAACATGTCCGGAACGGAGTTCCCGTTCCGCCCCAACACCGGGCACCCCTTCGCAAGCCTGCTGTTGGGCACTGTCGGCAGCGCCGTGTACACCAAAGATCTGGCCACCTAGCTGCCGCGCTGGTGGAGCAACGCGCTCTACTTCCAGTCGGACTGGAAGCTCTCGCAAAAACTGACCCTGAACTTGGGATTGCGCTGGCAATATGAAACGCCCTACGGCACCAAGTACGGCCGTCAAAGCCAGTTCGACCCCACCGCCACCGACGAACTGACCGGCCGCACCGGCGCGCTGCTGCACCCCGAGGGGTCGCTCGCCAGCGGCGATTGGAATAATTTTCAGCCCCGTCTGGGCGTCGCCTGGAACTTCCGCGAAAAGTGGGTTTTCCGCGGTGGCTTCGCGATCAATACCATCGATTTGTTCACCAACGGCACACTCGAGAACTTTGATGAGTATCTGGCGACAGCCAACGTCGAGCAGCAGGCCGGCAATCCGGCCCACGCTTTCAAGCTCTCCCAAGGGCCGCCGGCGCAAGTGTTCACCGTCCGTCCGGACGGCTCAGCCCCCTACCTGGGCACCAACTACGGCGCGCGCACTGCGTCCTGGTACGACAAAAACATGCGCATGCCCTACATCGCCAACTGGAACGGCGGCGTGCAGTGGGAATTCGCCAACAACTTCGTGATGGATTTGAACTACCAGGGCTCGGCCGGTACCGGCCTGCTGAACTATTGGAATATCAATGCCATCCCGCTCGATATATCCAGCGATCCGGCCGTGCTCGAGCAGGTGCGGCGCGCGCCTCAGAACTACAGGCCCTACACGCAGTTCGGCGAAATCCGCCACTACAGCAACTTCGGACACAGCAGCTACCACGGCGCCACCGTCAAGTTCGAGAGGCGCATGTCGGGCGGCTGGTCGCTGGCAAGCTTCTACACATTCAGCAAGGCCATCGACGAAGACAGCGACGACGCCGGGGCCAACGGCGTAACTTACTACAACCGGGCGCTCGAAAAGGCCCGCTCCGATTACGACGTCAGCCACAAGTGGGTCACCTACTGGACCTGGGAAATGCCCTTCGGCAAAGGCAAGCGCTGGCTGAACTCGGGAGGCGTTCTGGGCCACATCATCGGCAACTGGGAGTTGAACGGCATCAACACCATGGAGTCGGGAGCCCCGTTCGGGTTTACAACCAACGGAAATCTGCCGGGCGGCGTCACCAACGTCTATCTCACGCCGGTCCCGGGGGCCGTGCAACGGCCCAACATCGCGGCGGGCAAGACCTACGACGACATTCAGCTCGACTGGGACCGCAAAGGCCCCTGCCGCCACAGTACCGCTTGTGCCGAGCCCTGGGCCGACATCAACGCCTTCGGGATTCCAGCGTCGTTCACGCCCGGCGGGGCCGGCCGCAATATCATCAGCGGACCCGGCCTGGTCTGGCAGCAATTCTCGTTCGTGCGCGTGATTCCGGTGACCGAGCGCATTCGCGGAACGCTGCGTTTCGACATCAACCAGCCGTTGAAAATCCCGTTCTTCAATTTCCCGGGATCGACGGTGGACTTCCGCAACCCGCAAAACTTCGGAAAGATCACGGGCACGCAAGGCAGCTTCTCGGGCCAGGGAGGCCGCCTCTACATGCACGCGATTTTCAAAGTGGAGTTCTAGCGGATTCTTCTACCCAGGTTCGCCTGGGCGGCTAGAGAAGCACGTCAGTTAACCGTGGTGGCCCGTGCCGAGGTTCAACGTCGGCCGGGCCACTGCTTTTTTGAACAACACGTCGTCGTTGCACGCCTGTGAAGCGCGAACACAGGATGCTTCAGAACGATCCTGGAGGCCCTTCGGTTCCGCGTCTTCTGAGTCGGCTCTACCGCGAAGCCAAAGACCCGTTCACGGGCTTGCCCAGCGTAGCCGGGTTTTAGGCCGGTCCGTTTACGCCCGGTTCGCGAGTCCCTCCCGCAGTTTCAGCCCGCTTCAGCGGGCTTTCGGGCGCTTGTGCTTTTCGGAATGCTTGGCTGGAGCCGCGGGCCCAGACCTTGACGGCCGCTGCATCGTGGCGGTAGCGTGATGAGGTGCCCATTCACTTGACGCCCGAAGACGAAAAACTCATCGAAAAGCGGCTCCAAAGTGGAGTGTTCCGCAGCGTCGGCGAAGTGATCCATGACGCGCTTGCTTCGCAGGATGCCGAGGCAGAATGGCTCGTTAAGAATCGAAAGGCTGTTGACGAGAAGATCGCCCGCGGTATTGCACAGCTTGATCGTGGTGAAGGGGTCTCGGGCGATATGGCCCGTGCACGCCTCCAGCGGCGCAAGGCCGGCTGGCCGGACAACCCAGAGCGCCGATGACCGCCTACCTGGTTTCGCCGCAGGCGGAACAGGATGTCTTTGAGATTTGGCAATATCTGGCTAACCAGGCAAGCGTCGACTTTGCCAATCGGGTGGAATCGGAGCTATTCGACGCCTTTGCGTTGCTGGCACGCAATCCAGGCTTGGGACACAAACGCGAAGACCTGACAGCGTTCCCCGTGCTTTTCTTCCGCGCTTTTCCCTATCAGTACATGGTTATCTACCGCGCCGAAACGCCGTTGCAGATTGTCGGGGTTCTACATGCCAGGCGCGACATGAAGAAGCTCTTGCAACACCGGCGGCCGTGAAGGGCCTTCGACAGAACCGGCATGGCTGAGCGTTCTCGTTGCGCGCGTGACCGGCTACCGTGCCCCCACGACCGCTACCCCGCCAGAATCAAAATCGCCGCCCCCGCAATCATCACAACACTGGCAAACGCGCGCGAGGCGGTGTGGCCTTCGGCAAACATCGAACGCCCTATCGCAACGTTGACCAGCGCGCTCAACTGAAACAGCGCCAGCGCATAGCCCACGAACATGCGTTCGAAAATCAGCGCCGACAGCAGCGCGAGAGCGAGAAACAATCCCGCCAGCGACAGGATCGCCCCCCACTGCCCCAGCGCGCGCCGCAATTCCAGGCGAGCGCCCTCGCCTATCCACCCACGGCGGTCCGAAAGCAGAGCCGCTGAATCCGGTCCGCTTCCGCGTTTCTCCGCGAGCGCGCCGCGCGTTCGAGGCTGGCTAAGGGACGCCCTCGCTGCCGGCGCCGCCGCCCATATCCACAACCAGATCGCCGCGGCGACAACAGCGCTGCCCCACGACCACGCCAGAAACAGATCCACTCCTGACGAGAGGTTGATTGCAGCCTTGCCAAAAACCGACTGTACCGCCGTCAGCCCGATCGACAGAACGCGCCAGCGCGCGCCGGGGTCGGCAGCCAGCGCCTTGAGCGCGCCCCATCCCGCGCGCTGCCCGCCCGGCGCCAGGAACAACGTTCCCGACAGCACCACCACCACGCCAAGCAACCCGGCCGTCGAAGGCATCTCGCCCAGCCACACCGCGGCGAAGGCCAGCGCCAGCGCCGGCTTATACGCCGCCAAGGCGCCCACCACGGAAAACTCGCCCTCATGAAAAGACTTCGCCAGCAGGATATTGCCAGGCACGTCCAGCACGACCGTGAGTGCAACGTAGATCCAAAACGCATCAGGAAGCCCCGATAGCGGATGCCAGAACGCCACCGGGACAAGCGCGATCGCCATCACGCCGATCCCAGCCGCAAACAAAGTCGTCGGGGCCAGGCCGCGAGCAGCCATGCGCTTTTGCAGAGCAGCAGAGCCGGAGCTGGTCAGCACGCGGCCGATAATAAGCCATATCAATAGCATTGGGTGTAGTCACCAAGTGCGGCAAGCGACGGCTACGGCGCCTTGCGATCGCCCACCATGCCAGGATCAGCCGTTGTATCCGTCCACCGAGGATGGACAAGTGGCCCCGGCGAGGCTACTCCGGCAGACGCCGATACACGCTCTTGCGATCGCCAACGCGGACAATCAGCACGTCCGCATCGTCGTCGCGGACGGAATACAAGACTCTATAGTCGCCTGCAACGATTCGATAAAGCGGCGGGTCCGAGCCCTTGAGTTTCTTGCAGCTTGGCGGCCTTGGATTCTCAGCCAGATCGTCGATCTTGCGGGCCAGGCGTTGGCGCTGTTTGGGAGCCAAGCGAGCCAAGCTCTTCTCGGCTTCGGGAACGAGTTCGATCCGATAGCGCACCGCTTAAAGCCCAAGGCGGGCTTTCGCGTCACCCCAAGGGACCGGCTTTTCGCCCTTGGCCTTCATGTCCGCCAAAGCCTTCTCGGCAGCCTCGATGTCGATCTGGTCCTCGAGAAACTCAAGCAGCTCAAGGTCCTCGATCGGAATGATCGCGACGGAGGGCGCGCCGCGCCGATCAATGCGAACTCGCTCGCCGCGATAGGCTACCCGGTTGAAGGTGTCGGGCGGAATACGGGCCTTGGAAGCAGTCAAAACAGTCATCGATACCCTCGTCGTGTACGAATTGTACAATTCGCACTATCCGCTCATTATGGCAGAGAAGACCGACGGGTCAAGAAGAACCGAGCTAAGGCGTCCCGGAAGTCAGGGGCGCCGCCTCGCAGTCATTTTGGAGGCAGGGCCGGAACTAAGTCCGGAAACACATAGGCGAATGCCAGCGCGACCAGACCCATGAAGACGGCGAGCACAATGCTGTGCCGCAGCGTGGCGCGAAAAAGTTTGCCCTCATCCGAGGTCGCCATGCCCGTCGCCGCGACCGCGACCGCGATGCTCTGGAGCGAGATCATCTTACCCAGCACGCCCCCGGCGGCGTTGGTCGACGCCGTGAGGACGGGGTTCAGCCCTAGGGCGTTCGCCGTCACCACCTGCAGGTTGCCGAACAGTGCATTGGACGAGGTATCGCTGCCGGTTAAGAACACTCCCATCCAGCCCAGCAGAGCGCTGAAGAAAGGAAAGGCCGCGCCGGTAGCCGCGAAGGCGAGCCCAAGCGTCGAGGTCATTCCGGAGTAGTTCATCAGGAAGGCCAGCGCCAGCACGGAGGCGATCGTCAGCATCGGCAGCGCCAACTGCCGTAGCGTCGCGATGAATAGCCCTCCAAATTTCTTTGGAGACATGCCCAACACAAGCGACGACAGCGCCGCGGCGAGAAAACAGGAGGTGCCGGCCGCGGCGAGCCAATTCAAGCTAAAAACCGCGGCGTAGGGCTCCGCTGCCGCGGTCACCGGGGGCACACGGGTAATCATTTGGTGCAACCCAGGCACCTGGATGGGAACGCTGACCGTGTTCAGCACGGCCTTCACCGGACCATAGCCCCACAGCAGTACTAAGACCACCAGCAGTATGTAAGGGCTCCAGGCGTGTACGATCTCGCCGAAGGAGTGCTTGCGTTGAATCTTGGCGGGTGGAGCGTCGCCTTCCAAGCGAAAAACTCTGGCTGGGCGCCACAGTTTCATCACCAGAATCAGGGCCCCGACCGAAGCGAGCGCGCTAAGAATATCGGTCAGCTCGGGGCCGATGAAATTGGACACCAAAAACTGCACAGCGCCGAAGCTCACCCCGCAGGCGATGATGGCGGGCAGCACTTCCATGGCCTTTCTGTACCCGGCCATGGCGACAATCATGTAGGCCGGGATGATAATCGCAAGCAGCGCGCAAAGACGCCCGGTCATGGCGCTCAACGGCGCCATCGGCAAGCCGGTAATACCGGCCAGAGTAACCACCGGAATACCGATCGAGCCGAAGGCCACCGGGGCGGTGTTGGCAAGCAGACAGATATAGGCAGCGTAAAAGGGAGAGAACCCCAAGCCCGTCAGCATGGCCGCGGCGACAGCCACTGGGGTTCCGAATCCTGCCGCGCCCTCGATAAAGGCGCCAAACGAGAACGCGATCAAGAGGGCCTGCAGACGGCGGTCATCGCTCAGCGACCCGATCGAATCCTTGATGATTTCGAATTTCCCCGTCTCGACCGTGACGCGATACAGCATGATCGAAGCGAAGACGATCCAGGCGATCGGGAACAGACCAAAGGCGGCGCCGTAAACCACGGACGCAAAAGCCTGCGGGGCGGGCATGCCGACAAAGGCCAGCGCCAGGACGATGGCCACGCCGAGCGCCGCAAGCCCCGCCATCCAGCTCGGCTTGCGCTTCACGCCCAGCATGTAGAAAAGGATCAGCAACGGAATCGCGGCAACCAGCGCGGAGTAAGCAAGGCTCCCCGCGATCGGATGGTAGTTTTGTTCCCACATGAACGGAACCCCTTGGGCTAGGAGGCGGCAGATGAAGAGACGGAGACTGTATCACAATTTCCAGCTCTTGCGCGCGCGGCAGCTCTAGCGGCCCGCTCTTCGCCTCGCCAACTCCAGGTTCTGCCGGATGCGGCCGTTGTCCGGCAGCAGCCGGGCGGCTTCTTCGAATTGCTCGAGCGCGGCGGCCGCGCGGCCCTGCTGCATGTAGATCGTGCCGAGGTCGTTACGGGCGATCGCTTCTTCCTCCGTCGCGCGGGGCCCGCCAAGCACGCCGCGCACGACGGGATTGAGCGCCACAAACGTGCGGATTACATTCAGATCGGGCGTCGGCGTGTGGAACGACTGGTAGAAGGCGAGTTGCGCGTGCAGCAGCGCCGAAAAAACCAGCACGCACCAGGCAGCGGCGCGCCAGCGCTTCCATTGCCCGGCGGCGGCCGCCCGCATCGCCACCCCCACGAACGCCAGAATCAGAAACATCGGCACGAAGTCGTGCGCGTAGCGCCGGCTGGCGGCGCTGAACAGCAGCATCACGGCGAACATCGAGCCGCCGCCCAGCGCGGCCGCGGCCGCGGCGACTCGCAGGCCCGCGGGCTCCGAAGAACGTGGCGTCAAGGCGGGCCACGAAAGCAGGGCCAGCAGCAGGAACGGCGAGCCTATCAACAGCGACGACATGGCCTCGGCGCGGCTGGTGTACTCGAGCGGCAGCCAGCCTGTGTGTTCGATCCAAGGAAAGTCCGCGCTGAATTTGGGTAGCGACAGTAGGTAGTGCCGCAAGTTTTCGGGAATCCGCAGCAGCGAAAACGGAGCGAAGTCGGAGCTGGCCCCCGGTTTGTAACTGTTGCCATAGTCGAACGGAGATCCAAAGCGGGCCTGGTTGTAGGCCAGCATGACGATCAATCCAACCACGACCGGAGCCGCGAACAAGGCAAGCTGCGCGGCCGCCTGCTTGAGGGGTTTCTTCGCGAGCCACAGCGTCAAAGCCGCGGCGGCGAAAAAGATCGCGCCGTACAGCGCCATCGTGACACGGGTCGTCAGCGCCGCCGCCATGCAAATGCCGCCCAGCAGCATCCAGCGCGGGGCGAGCTCTGTCTGATAGCGCAGCAGCGCCAGGAAACCCAGCAGCACGGCCAGCGCCGCGATGGCGATGCTCTCGTTGTAGATCGTTCCGCGATACGTCACCAGCGCCGCTGGAGCGCCCAGCGCGAAGGCGAAAAAGAACCAGCGGCAAAGCGGCAGCGGCAGATCGGGAAAGTGCCGGCGGCGCAGCAGCAGCATGATTTCGAGAAACACCAGGGCCGTCAGCCAGCAGGCCACAATACACACGACCCGATCGGACAGCGTGAGCCCAACAGGCCGCACCAGTAAATGAAACAAAACCGGGAACGGCCCCCATTGCAGGTAGTAGCGCCCCTCGTAGGGAATCATGTCCACCAGATTGACCTTGTCGGGCGTGAAACCGATGTAGAGATGGCCTCCGGCGAGCCCGTCGGCGAACATGTCGTAGTACCCCATGATGTTCGAGAAGTCGAACTGTCCCCAGGTGGCCACCGTCGCCTGGATTGCCAGAAGGGCGAGGGCCCAAACCAGCTTCGTGCGGCGCGAAAGCCCGTCAGCCGCCGGGGCGGGCGTTTCACCGGCACCCTGTTTAAGGGCGGCGCGAGGTTGGTTGCGGGTAGGCGAGTCTGCGCCCTTGCGGTCGGGCCGTCGGGTTTTCGAACGCATCAATGAAATGACTATAGAGGAACAGACGAGCGAAGTGGAAAACCCTCGTCTGGCAAACAGGCCCACAGCTATCCCCGGGGTCCGGTTCCACCATCCCGGTTGTTCCCACGTCTGCTAATCTATAGGTGTGGTGAAAAGCCTTACCTGTCGAATCGACAATCAGGGAAGGATCATGCTCCCCGCCAATTGGCGGAAACAGCACGGCATGCAGCCGCAATGCGAGCTGCTCGTGGAGATTCGGGACAATTGCCTCGTGCTACAAACCCGCGAGCAAGCCGTGCGGGAAGCGCAGGAAATGGTCCACAGGCTCGTTCCCCCGGGCAAATCGCTGGTTGACGACCTCTCGAAGCAGCGGCGCCGCGAGGCTCTCGAAGAGAGCGCGGCCGGCGCGCGCCATCTCGCGACGGGCAAGCGATCTTCCAAGCAGCAGACTGCGACAGCGTTGGCGGAGCCTCGGCCAAATCGGCGTCGAGTGCGCGCCCGCCGTTAACCCAATTCCCCCAAGGTTGCGGGCTGCCGCCCCTCGAGCGGCCTCATCAATGGCTTCCGCCAGGACCAGGAAGTAGTGAAAATGGATTGGCTTCTCGACGCTTCCGCGGTCCTCGCCCTGCTGCAGAGCGAGCTGGGTTCCGACCAGGTTAAGGCAGCCCTGCCAAAATCAGCGATCACCTCGGTGAATGCCTGTGAAGTCCTTGGCGTGTTGGTCCGCCACGGGTGTTCTCCGGCTGAGGCTGCCCTGATCTTCGACAAACTTCATATTCCGGTGCTAGCATTCACCTACCCGCAGGCGCAGTCGGCAGCTTCTTTGCTCCTGCTGAAACCCTCCCGGCCGCTTTCCTTGGGGGATCGCGCCTGTCTTGGGGCTGCCGTCGAAACCAAAAGAAGAGTCCTCACGGCCGAGCGATCCTGGTCCGAGCTGGACTTGGGCGACATTCGAATCAAAAGTATCCGCTAGCAGACGGGCCAAATTGCTATCCTGTACGGGTTCCTGCTGGAGGAGGTCCCCATGCTCGCCTCGTTGCGCGCGCTTTTGTTTGTGATGCTGGCTGCCGTGATCACCGCGCCGCCGGTGGCCAACGCTCAGGACTGGCATAACCTGCTCGCCAATGGCCTCGACGAATGGGAAGTGGTCGGCAACGGCATCTGGACGCTGCGTTCCGATGGCGTTGTTATGGGCTACAGCAAGTTCGACACCAAATTTCTCGAGGACCAAGGCGACAAGCTGACCTACCAGCATTTTCAGGACTGGCATGCGCAGCAGTCCTGGCTGTATACGAAAGAGGAATTCGAGGAGTTTGACCTTCAGATCGACTACCGGGTTCTCTCGCCCGGCAACAGCGGAATTTCGATCCGCGATTCTTCGCGCGGGCAGTATGCGGTTACCATCCCGCCTGACTTTAAGCGGACTCCTGCTCACATAGGCTACGAAATTCAGATCAACGGCTCGGGCCCGAGCCGCAACCCCACCGGCAGCCTCTATACGCAAGTTGTCGCCCCCGATGGACCTCAAAAAGACGGCGAATGGAACACGCTGCTGATTGAATCACGCAAGAACAGTATCCGCGTCACGCTCAATGGTCAACAAGTCTCCGAGCATCCCGGAGTCGAGGGGCGGCCGACCAAGGGGCCGATAGGGCTGCAATTGCACGATCAGCACAACGTCGTCATGTTCCGGAATATCCGGATTCGCGAACTGGGCGCGCGCTGATATACGCGGCTAATTCCGGCGTCCCCATCTTTTTGCAAGACGAGGACGCTACCGAGTCCGTTCCGTCGTGATAGTTCTTTCCGGAAATGCAGTATGATCGAGTAGGAAGCTTTACTCGGTTTTCACGGCAACGGTTGGCGCGCACCAAGCTTCCAGCGCAGCACGGTTTGGAATCCACGACCCATCCCCGGTTGCGGGCCCGACCGCTCCCCCACCCTTGCCAAGACGTCACGGGATGTCTTTGCCTGCCGCGCCCGCGCCCGGCCCTGGAGCCATCCGTGTGGTCCACGCTGGCCTTGCTCGCGTGCGTTGTTGTTGCGCTTTCGGCTGGATCGGCATGCTCGATCCGACGCTATGCGATCAATCAGGTCGGCGATGCTCTGGCCGATGGGCCTTCTGTCTACGAGACGGACGAAGACGTCGAACTGGTCGGTGAAGCCCTGCCATTCGGGCTGAAGCTGGTCGAGAGCTTGCTCGTGCAGTCTCCGAATCATCGCGGCCTGCTGTTGACCGCATCAAGCGGCTTTGTCGTCTATTCCTATGCGTATGTCGACTTCCGCGGAGAGATGATCGAAGACGAGAATCTCGATCGAGCCCGACAACTGCGCGATCGCGCGCGCAAACTTTACCTGCGCGCCCACGACTACGGCCTGCGCGGCCTGGAGCTTTCCTATCCCGGGTTTCGTCAACAGATTTTTAGCGATCCGGCCGGAGCTGTTCAGCAGATCGTCAACGAGCGCGCAAAGCAGAAACACATCGAGCTTCTGTATTGGTCGGCGGCTTCGCTGGGCCTCGCCATTTCGATTTCACGTAACGATGCGGCAATGCTCGCGCGTCTGCCCGAAGTGGAGGCATTGCTTGACCGGGCGCTCCATTTGGACGAAGGCTGGCGCGAAGGCTCGCTGCACGCCTTCAAGGTGCAGCTTGCCGCGGCCACGCCCGGCGAGCCCGATTACGATGTGATCAAAAAGCACTACGAGCGCGCCTTGCAGCTTTCGCAGGGCAAGGACGCCGGTTTGTATCTCGCATACGCCGAGACCGTCGCGGTGCCGCGACAGAATCGCGCCGAGTTCGACGCGCTGATCGAAAAAGCGCTCGCCGTCGACGTCAATGCGGAACCCAACCGGCGGTTGCTCAACGCGCTGGCCCATCGCCGCGCCGAATGGCTTCGCGAGCGGGCCGATGATTTGATCCTGACGCTCGAACCCGAATCCCCCGGAGGTGTTCCATGAAGTTCCCCTGCGCGCGCCTGCTCGGCGTTGCGGCTTTGCTGGCCCTGCTGGCGGGGCCCGCGTCTCCGCTCGCGGCCAAGACTCGCATCCGCATGGGCACGATCGCTCCCAAGGATTCCATCTGGCACAACGCGCTGAAACAGATCGACGCCGACTGGACGAAGATCTCGGGAGGCGAAATCGACATCACGATCTATCCCGCCGGCCAGCTCGGCGACGGCCCCGAGATGGTGCGCAAGGTGCGCCAGGGAACCTTGCAGGCCGTGGCGCTGTCGCAGATCGGCCTTTCGCACATCGATAACGGCGTTTCGGCGCTGCACGTGCCGATGCTGTTGCGGTCGAACGAGGAGTTCGACTACGTGCGCGAAAAGATCGCCCCGCAACTCGAAAAACGCCTGGAAGCGGAAGGCTTCGTGGTGCTGAGTTGGGGCGACGGGGGCTGGGTGCGTTTTTTTTCCAAAACACCGGCGCGAACTCCCGACGATATGCGCAAGATGAAGCTCTTCACCTCGGCCGGCGACCCCGAAAGCGAGCGCCTGTGGAAGCAGTTCGGCTTCAACGTGGTGCCGCTCTCGTTGACCGACATGCTGCTTTCGCTGCAGCGCGGCATGATCGACGCTTTCCATGTGCCGCCGATTCTCGCTTTGTTGAACCAGTCGTATACGATTGCGAATCACATGACCGATTTGCGTTTCTCGCCGGTTGTGGGGGGAACGATCATCAGCAAGAAAACCTGGGAGGAGATCCCCGCGGCCATGCGGCCCAAGCTGATCGAGTCGGCGCGGCAGGCCGGCGAGCAACTGCGCAAGGAAGTGCGGCAGTTCGAGCAGGACGCCATCGATCAGATGAAGAAGCGCGGGCTGACGGTCATTACGCCGACCGAGGCCGAGACCAAGCAATGGCAAGCCGAAGCGGAAAAGGTGTATCCAGCGCTGCGGCAGGGATACGCGCCCGGCGAGTTGATCGACGAGGCCATTCGCCTGCGGGATGAGTTTCGGCGTTCTGGAGGCAAGTAGCGCCCCGCGCCTGAACCATACCGAGCCAGGCGCCAGCCTCAGCAGTTCGAGCCAGAGAGCCTGAGCGGTTCGAGCCAGGCGCCAGCCTGACCAAGTGGCGACTGGCGCTCTCGCCTGTCGCCATTGAGCCGGGCGCCGCCCGGCTGCTCTCCCGCCCAGTCACTCTTGCCACAGACAGAATCACCCCTCCCAACCACGCAAAATCGTGTGCGCCCCCGGCAGCCAGGAATGCCCTTCCCACGCCGTCCGCCAATCTTGCTACCTTGGACAGTCACCCTCCCGCGCAAGCTCCTCGCCGCTGATGCCCTCCGCTGAGCAAACCTCGACCGCCGCCCGAATCGAAAACGCTGTTTCGATCGCCGTGCTGGCAGCGATGTCCGTGTTGCCGATCATCGAGATCGTCGGCCGCGTCACGGTGGGCCACGGCATCCCCGGCTCGATCCCGCTGGTGCAGAACCTCACTCTCTGGGTCGCCATCCTCGGCGCGGCGCTGGCGGCTCGCGCCGACCGGCTGCTGGCGCTGACCACAAGAGCCTTCCTTCCCCAAAAACTCGGCAAGCCGATCGCCATCTTCACCGCCGCCATCGCCGCCGCGGTCACCGGCACGCTCTGCGCGGCGAGCGTCGACCTGGTGCGCATCGAGCGCGGCTCGGGAGACACGGTAGCCTGGGGCATCCCGGTGTGGGTTGTGCTCGCGGTCATGCCCGCCGGGTTCGCGCTGATCACGGGGCGCATCCTCTGGCACGCTTCCTCAAACGCCGCCGGCCGCGCCCTGGCCGCCCTCGGCCTCGTTGTACCTCTGGCTTTCGGGCTGTTCCCCGGCATCGAAGAAACCGGCTTCCTGTGGCCGTCCATGCTTGTGCTGCTGGCCGCCACGGCGCTCGGCATGCCCATCTTCACCGCCATCGGCGGCGCGGCGTTGCTGTTGTTCCTTGGCGACGGCACGCCGGTGAACGCCGTGCCTGGCGAGACCTACCGGCTGGCGTCGTCGCCGCTGCTGCCCGCCATCCCGCTATTCGCGCTCGGCGGATACATCCTCGCCGAAGGCGGCGCAAGCCAGCGGCTCACGCGCCTGTTCAGCGCGTTGTTCGGCGCGATGCCGGGCGGACTGGCTATCGTCACCGCGCTGGTGCTCGCGGTGTTCACGCCGCTCACGGGAGCCTCCGGCGTCACCATCGTCTCGATCGGCGGACTGCTACTGCCGGTCCTCACGCAAGCCGGCTATCCCGAGCGCTCCTCGGTCGGGCTGGTCACCGTTTCCGGGTCGATCGGGCTGCTGCTGCCTCCCAGCCTGCCGGTGTTTATTTATGGCTACTACGCCAACCAGCCGTTCGAGCAGCTTTTCTTGGGCGGGCTGATTCCGGGGCTGCTACTTATCGCGGTAGTCGCCGGCTGGGGCGCCTGGATCGGCTGGAAAAGCGGCGCCAAGCGCACTCCCTTTGACGGCCGCGAGGCGCTCGCCGCAAGCTGGCAATCGAAATGGGACCTGCTGCTGCCCGTCGTCGTGCTGGGCGGCATTTTCGGAGGCTTCGCTACGCTGGTCGAAGCCGCGGCGCTGACCGTGCTCTACGCGTTCGTCGTCGAATGCTTCGTCTACCGCAGCCTGAGCATCACCAACGGCCTTGGAAAAGCGGTGGTCGATTGCGCCACGCTGCTTGGCGGATTCATGATCATCCTGGCGGTGGCTCTCGGCTTTACGAATTTCCTGATCCTCACCGAAGTGCCCACGCAGGCGCTCGAATGGGTGCAGACCCACATTGAGTCCAAGCTGCTGTTCCTGCTCGCCCTCAACGTGCTACTGCTCATCGTCGGCGCGCTGATGGACATCTATTCGGCGCTGATCGTGATCGTGCCGCTGATCATCCCGATGGCCGAAGCCTACGAGATCGACCCCATCCACCTCGGCATCATCTTTTTGGCCAATCTCGAGCTCGGCTACCTGACGCCGCCGATGGGCGCCAACCTGTTTCTTTCCTCCTACCGTTTCGACAAGCCGCTGACGGAAGTCTTTCGCTCGGTCCTGCCGTATCTGGTGATCCTGTTGATCGCCGTCCTGCTGATTACCTACGTTCCCGCCATGACCCTCTGGTTCCGGCCAGGTGGCCCTTAGCGCGAGCGCCCTTAGGATCTCGAACGCCCGCGGGGCTACCTAGCCCAGAGCTAGGCTCGGCTTTTCTAAAAACCAGTACCACCACGGCTCACGAATCCGCCCATTTTGGTCGATCTGAACAACAGCGTATGGGTCTTCGCGCCACGGTAGTTCCCAACCGGTCGGTTCCCGCCTCGTTCGTTCGGGAGCTTTGGTGGGCTCTGCTGCTGGCAATGGCCCCCCAGGCGGCGGTTTGCCAGCAGGCCGCCACGGGCGACTTGACCGAGCTCTCGCTCGAAGATCTGCTCAACATCAAGGTCACTTCGGTCGCGCGGCGCGAGCAAAGCGTCTCCCAATCGCCTTCAGCGGTCTACGTCATCACCCAGGAAGACATACGACGTTCCGGGGTCACCACGCTTCCCGACGCGCTCCGCATGGCGCCGGGAGTGCAAGTCGCCCAGATGGACGCCAACAAGTGGGCCGTCAGCATTCGCGGCTTCCACGGCCGCTTCGCCGCCAAACTGCTGGTGATGATCGACGGGCGCAGCGTCTATAACGCCGCCTTTGCGGGCGTCTATTGGGAGGCCAACGACGTTTTGCTCGAAGACGTCGACCGCATCGAGGTCATCCGCGGACCGGGGGCGACGCTGTGGGGCGCCAACGCGGTCAATGGGGTCATCAACATCATCACCAAGCACACTCGCGACACCAAGGGCGCGATGGTCTCGGCGGGAGGCGGCAATCAGGAGGGTGGCTTTGGCTCGGCACGCCTGGGCGGCGAGATCGACCCCACGCTGCGCTACCGCTTCTATTCCAAATACTTCAGCCGCAGCGGCTCGTTTCTCGAATCCGGCGAACGCGCGCCCGACAATTGGCTGAAGACCCAAGGCGGGTTTCGGGTCGATTGGGAGCCCTCCGAACGCGACGCCCTGATGTTTACGGGCGACGTTTTCGAGGCCGACGGCGGCGACCGCCAGAGCATTCCGCTTCTGGAGCCTCCTTACCGGACCGTGGCTTCCTATCGGGCATCGTTTTCCGGCGCCAACCTGCTCACTCGTTGGACGCGCAAGCACTCCGAGAGCTCCACGACGCAAGTGCAAGCCTACTATGACTACTCCACTCGCGACGATCTGTTCATTCGCGATAATCGTTCAGCATCACCGACATCGAGATCCAGCACCAGCGCGATTTTTCCCGGCATCGCCTGATCGGCGGCCTCGGGTTTCGCCTCAACCAGCACAATCAGCCGGTGGACTGGGTCGCGCGATATGACCCTCGCCAGCGAACGACCAACCGCTCCAACGCGTTCCTGCAGGATGAAATCACCTTAGCGCCACAAAAGTTGCTGCTGACGTTGGGGACGAAACTCGAACGCAGCACCTTTGCCGAGGTGGCATTGCAGCCCTCGGTGTCGTTGCTGTGGAATCGCACACCCCAGGACACGGCCTGGCTGCGTTTCTCCCGCGCAACGCGAAGCCCCTCGCGCGTGGAACACGACCTTATCTATCTGGCCTTCGCCGCGCCAGGGCCGGAAAATTCACTCATCGTGGCGGAAGTACTGGCAAACACCGAGATTCGCTCCGAACGCATGCTCAACTATGAGGCCGGTTACCGGTTCAGCCTGCGGCGCGGCTTGTCGTTTGACTTGGCAGGCTTCTACAACGTCTACGACGGAGTCATCACAACCGTGAGCCGGGCGCCGTTCGTCCGCCCGGGACCGCCCCTGACAACCGTGCTGCCGTCATATCTTGAGAACGCGCTCGACCCGGTCGTGTACGGCGGCGAAGCTGCGGCGGCCTGGAAGCCCTGGGCAACGACGGATCTGCGCTTCAACTACACCTATCTCGGAGGCGGCGTAGACACGGTCGCGGACGTGCCAGGCCCCTCTCACCAGTTCCACGCCCGCTGGTTCTGGCGCGTGCATCGCAAGCTGGAGTGGGACAACAGCTACTACTTCGTGGACAACTTCTCGGGAGTGCCTTCTTACCATCGCGTGGACAGCCGTCTGGGCTGGCGCCCATTCCCGCGCTGGGAAATCTCCGTGGTCGGGCAAAACCTCCTCGACAACCGGCACCTGGAGACCCCGCCGGTCCTTTCTCTGTCGACCCAGGTGGGCCGCAGCATCTACGCGAAACTCGTCTGCCGATTCTGAGCGCCGGGTTATCGGCTCCATGCGTGACATTCTCACGACTTTGCCGATTTCAGCCGATCTGAACGACAGCCCGATGTCGTCACCTCGCAGGCAGCTTCCTTTCGCAGCCATCCCAATCCAAGGCGCTCGGATGTTTCTATGGGCGGCCCTGCTGCTAGTGATGGGAGCGGGCGTTGCAACGCCCCAGCCGGCGGCTCAGCGCGACCTCACCGAGCTGTCGATTGAAGATCTGCTCAACATCGAGGTTACTTCGGTCTCCCGGCGCGAGCAAAAACTCTCCCAGTCGGCCTCGGCGGTCTATGTCATTACGCAAGAAGACATACGACGGTCCGGAATGACCACCGTCCCCGACGCCTTGCGAATGGCCCCCGGCGTCCAGGTCGCGCAGATTGATGGCAACCGCTGGGCGGTCAGCATCCGCGGCTTTACGGGCCGCTTCGCCAACAAGCTGCTGGTGATGATCGACGGCCGCACGCTCTACCTCGGCACATCCGCGGGAGTGTACTGGGAGGCGCACGACGTGCTGCTCGAAGATGTCGAGCGCATTGAAGTCGTTCGCGGTCCGGGCGCCACCATGTGGGGCTCCAACGCCGTCAACGGCGTGATCAACATCATTACCCGGCACGCCAGCGAAACCCAGGGCGGCCTGGTCAGTGGGGGTGGCGGCAACCAGGAAGGCGGCTTCGGCGGCGTCCGGTTTGGCGGGCGCGCCGGCCCGCGGCTCCACTACCGCTTGTACTCGAAGTATCTCAGCCGCAGCGGCGGGCTCCTCGACGGCGGCGAGCGCGCTGCCGACAATTTGCAGCGGCTGCAAGGCGGGTTTCGGCTCGACTGGCAACCCACCGACTCCGACGAACTGATGTTTTCAGGTGATGCGGCCGACACCGGGGCCGGTTCGCGCCTGTCGCTGCCGGCGACCCAGTTCCCCTACCAGCAGGTATTGCCGTTTCGCGCCACAAGTTCGACGGCGAACGTGTTCGGCCGCTGGGCGCGGCATTCCTCGCGTTCCCGCACGCAGCTACAGGCCTTCTTTGACCACACCACGGCCGACAACCTGTATAGCCGCTTCCGCCTCAACCAAGCCGATATCGAGTTCCAGCACCAGATGGACTTTTCGCGGCACAACCTGATGTGGGGAGTCGGCCACCGCACTGCCGCCGACGTTAACGACTCGACCCAATGGTTGAGCCTCAACCCACGCCGGGCGACGACCCGCCGCACCAACACCTTCGTGCAAGACGAGATCGTTCTCCTTCCCGAAAAGCTGCTGCTGAGCGTCGGATCGAAATTCGAAACCAACAGCTTTTCCGGCTGGGAGATTCAGCCGTCCGTCTCGCTGCTCTGGAACCTGAACGCACGTCAAACTACCTGGGCCGCCGTTTCCCGCGCCGTCCGAACGCCTTCCCGCACGGACCGCCAAGTGACGCTCGATTTCTTCGGCATGCCCGGACCCGATGAATCCATCCTCATTCTGCAGAGTCACAGCGACCCGAACTTCGGCTCCGAGCAACTGTGGGCCTACGAAGCTGGATACCGAATCCAGGCGGCAGCGCGGCTGTCGTTCGACCTCGCCGTCTTCTATAACGCCTACGACGATATTGCCGGCACTGTCGAAGGCGCTCCGTTTGTCCGCGAGACCTCGCCGCTGACCATCGTTGCCCCGGTTCATTACACAAATCTCAGCGCCGTCGATTTCTACGGCGCTGAGCTTGCCGCGGCCTGGAACCCGCTGGAATCGGCCAGTCTGCGGTTGAACTATGCCTGGCTGGGCGGCGAGTTCGAGAATCCAGTCCACACCAAGGGTCCATCGCATCAGTTCCACGGCCGCTGGTATTGGAACCTGCCCGGCCCGTTCGAGGGGGACAGCGCCTACTATTTCGTCGATGGCTACTCCGGCGTGCCGGCCTACCACCGCGTTGACAGCCGGCTGGGCTGGCAGGCGGCCCGCGGCTGGTCCTTGAGCCTGGTGCTGCAAAACCTGCTGGACAACCAGCACCGCGAGCAACCGCTTTCGCCGTATCTGGAGCAATCTAGCGAGGTGGGCCGGAGCGTCTACGGAAAGCTGACTTGGCGGTACTGACTCGAAGCAAGCCGGGCGCCGGATGTGGCTTGCTGGCCCGCCTTTAGGTGTTTTCCGAGTTCCGCCGATCAGAACGATAACCTCATGAGCGCAACCGTTTTTCGCCGGCCCCTGGCGGCCGTTCTGGTGGACCCCCTGCGGCATTGCGCCGCAGCGGCAATGCTGCTCGTGGTGGCCGCGGAAGTTGGCGTGGCCCAGCCAGCCGGTCAACACGACCTGACCGAGATGTCCCTCGAAGATCTGCTGAGCATCGAGGTTACCTCCGTGGCGCGGCGCGAACAAAAGCTATCCCAGTCGGCCTCAGCGATCTACGTCATCACTCAGGAAGACATACGACGGTCGGGGGTGACGACATTGCCCGATGCGCTGCGGCTCGCTCCCGGGGTGCAAGTCATGCAGATGGATGGCGGCAAATGGGGCGTCAGCATTCGCGGCTTCAACGGGCGTTTTGCCAACAAGCTGCTGGTGATGATCGACGGCCGCAGTATTTACAGCCCGATCTTTGCGGGCGTCTACTGGGAGGCCAACGACGTGCTGCTGGAAGACGTCGACCGGATCGAAGTCATCCGCGGCCCCGGAGCGACGATGTGGGGCTCCAACGCCGTCAATGGCGTCATTAATATCATCACCAAACACACTAGCGAGACCCAGGGAGTGCGCGTAACCGCCGGTGGCGGCAATCAGGAAGGCGGTTTCGGCTCGGCTCGCCTGGGAGGCGCGGCGGGCTCGAAGTTCCACTACCGTTTCTATTCGAAATACAACAGCCGCAGCGGATTGTTGCTGCCTTCCGGCGAACGCGCCAATGACAACCTGCGGAAGAGCCAGGGCGGGTTCCGCCTGGACTGGCAACCATCCGAACGCGATGATGTTATGCTGTCGGGCGACGCCTACGAGGGCGGCAACGGAGAGCGCTATGTGCTGACGCTGCGGGTTCCTCCCTACCAGCAGGAAACGGCCTATCGTGACTCGTTCTCGGGAACCAACCTGCTCGCGCGCTGGACGCACCGGCATTCCGAGCGCGCCCAAACCCAGTTCCAGATCTATTTCGACCGCGTCAACCGCGACAGCCTGCTGGACCGCAATACCTCGTTCAGCCTGGGGGACGCGGAAGTGCAGTATCAGCACGACCTGTCGAGTCACCGCCTAATGTTCGGGGTCGGCTACCGGGTTAGCCGCGACTACACGCCGGCGGAGTGGGCGGGCACATTCGACCCCCAACGCCGCACGCTACAGCGGGTCAACACGTTCGTGCAGGATGAGATCACGCTTCTGCCCGGCAAGCTCTTCTTGACGCTGGGGTCCAAGTTCGAAAACAACACCTACGTAGACTGGCGGGCGCAGCCGTCGATCTCATTGCTCGCCAATGTCACCGACAGAAGCACAGTGTGGTTATCGGCCGCCCACGCGGAGAAATCTCCCTCTCGGGTGGAACGGGATCTGATCGTCGATATCTTCGCGGCCCCGGGGCCTCAAGGCTCCTTGCTGGTCGGCCAAGTTAGAGGCAGCGAAGAGGTTGGCCCCGAACAATTGCGCGCTTTTGAGGGCGGCTACCGCTTCAGTCCCCTGCGGGGCCTTTCGTTCGATTTGGCAGGCTTCTACAACGTTTACGAGGACCTCGTCGGCATCGTGGAGCAGCCTCCGGTTTTCGTGGGCGGCACGCCCCCGACAACATTGTTGCCGCAGGTCTTCGCCAATGCCGAAGAGGGCCACAGACTCTATGGAGCCGAAGCAGCCGCCTCATGGAGACCGTTGGAGGCAGGGGCGCTGCGCCTGAGCTATGCCTGGCTGCGCGGCAGCACGGGTGGAGAGGCCTATCTTACAGGTTCGGGCCACCAACTGCTGGCACGCTGGTCCTGGAATCTGCCGGGCAATATCGAATGGGACAGCAGCTACCGTTTCACCGACGCCTTTTCAACGATACCCGCCTACCACCGCGTCGATACCCGCCTGGGCTGGCGTCCGGCGCGGCGCTGGGAACTCAGCGTCGTCGGCCAGCACTTGCTCGACAGCCAGCATCTGGAAAGTCCGCCGCTTTTTGCCGTGCCCACGGAGATCGGGCGGAGCATCTACGGGAAGCTTACATGGGGGTTTTAAGTTTGGGCCGGTCAATCCACCGCGGCTGGGGTAGTAGAGCGTGACTCAGCAGTCGAAATCCATTTGGCGCCTGCGCTTCCCGTCAACGCGCCGCTCGATGCCTCGCGCTGAGGGACTCGGTGCGAGCGTTCCGAGCATACCGCCATTTGGGCTGAACGGGAACAACACGGCGCCGCGCGCGGCGATTCCGAGGCCGTACCGCATCATGGCATTCGCGGCTTTGGCCCTGGCGCTGTCCCTCGCCCGGCCCGCCAACGCGCAGCCGTCCAACCGGGGCGCGGTTGGAGAGTACCAGGTCAAGGCGGCATTCCTCTACCATTTCGCAAAGTTCGTCGAATGGCCTGCGTCGGCCAAGAATGGTCAGACTATCGAGGTGTGTGTTCTTGGCAGTGACCCCTTCGGACCGGCGCTCGATTTCCTGCTGGAAGACAAAACGTTGCAAGGAAAGCGCTTCGATGTCCGGCGCGTGAACGGCACTGCCGAAGGACAATCGTGCCACGTTCTGTTCGTGGCGTTCGAGGACAAGCACGAGTTGCAGTCCGTCGTGCAAACTCTTTCCGGTTCCCCGGTGCTGACCGTGGGGGACAGCCCGGACTTCTCCCGGGCCGGCGGCATGATCTACCTGTTTGTCGATGAAAGCAAGGTTCGCTTCGACATCAACCTCGCCGCCGCAAAGCACTCAGGAATCACGATCAGCGCCGCGCTGTTGCGCCTGGCGCGAAAAGTCGAGAGCAAATGAGCCCAGCGGGGAGGCGCCGTCTTGGAAATGTCCCGTGGTCTCGTTCCGCTACTTCAGCGGCGAGTAATCGGTCGGGTTCAGGAACTTCGCGTCGACCTTCTCGACGAGCACGCCTCCCTTCTCCGACTCCTCTTTTGCCTTGATCCAAGCCGGGTCGTCGCGGAAAGCCTTCCAGGACGCCTCGCGCGCCTCGCGGCTCGGGTACGCCAGAATGTAAACCAGCGTGTTCTGCGCTTCCGGGCCGTCGGCCGGCGTCCAATACCCGACCAGCTCCATGCCGTGCTTCACGAACAGCTTGTTGGTGTGATTCCGGAACCGGGCGTTCAGAGCGTCGAGCTTTCCGGGGTTCGCATGGTAGATGCGAAGCTCAAAGAAGCGCGCGTCGGCGGCCCGCACCGTCGGCAACTGCGGAAAAGAAAGTAGCGCGGCCAACCCGGCGGCCGCTAGAACTACCCTGGCGATCGACATCTTCATCTCATTCCTCCTGGCGGATCGGCTATCGCTGGCGAATCGGATATTACTGGCGAATCGGATATTGTAACCCGCTGGCCGGGCCTCCGGGCGCGCCGCTAACTTAACGTCTGGTTTCCCGCACCACCTATCGAATCAGAACGATCTCGGTAAGGTCGCGGTCGAGATGAACGCAGTAGCGGCCATCCTTGGGATGCACCCACAAGCCCTGATCGGCGGGAGGGGCCGGGAAATCCTTGGGATCGTCGTAAAGCGCGCCATTCACGTCGTCCACTTCCGGACTCAGCGGGCCCATGTGCAGATGGGCGTGGCACTGCGTACGAAACAAGTGGCTGTTGTGAGCCAGACCCCAACGCTCGCCGTAGAGTTCCTGCGCCTTGGCGATGGCTTCGCGCCAGAGCTGCGTGCGTAGCGGCTCGGACATCGTGCCCACCGACTGCATGCCGCCTTCGTGGGCTTTGGGAAGCGCCAGGTAGCGGTTGGGCTTGCTGGGATTGATGTCTTTGAGGAAATAGACTT
>JBBDWJ010000185.1:0-25966 GCA_040902925.1 Bryobacterales bacterium
CCTTTTGCACTTTGCCTTTTGCCTTGCTTTGACCGTGACCGCTCTTGCCCTTCTCCCACTTCACGGTCAGAAAGGGCTCGGCAGAAACCGCTGACAGCCGGAATCGACTCCTCCAGCCGCGGGTAATTAGGTAGGTGTCGCCACCGATTCCTGGCCAGTGAGCTGCTCGCTGACCAGCCAGCCATCCTGCAAGTTGATGATCCGGTCGCTGAAAGCCGCGTTGGCTTCGGAGTGAGTGACCTGAATGATCGTGGTGCCTTCCCCGTTGAGCTTCTTGAACAGCTCCATGATCTCCTTGCCCTGCGCCGTGTGCAGATTGCCCGTGGGCTCGTCGGCGAGGATCAGCTTAGGCTTGGCGATGACGGCGCGCGCAACCGCCACGAGCTGCTGCTGGCCGCCCGAAAGCTGATTGGGGAAAAGATTCTGCTTGGCGACGATGTTGAAGCGATCCAGGCAGTCGGCGACCATGCTGGCCCGCTCGCTCGACTTGACGTTGCGGTAGGAAAGCGGGATGTCGAGATTCTCGTAAACCGTCAGGTTGTCGAGCAGGTGATAGCTCTGAAACACGAACCCGATGTAATTGCGGTTGAGCTGCACGCGGTCCTTGGGCTTCATCTTGTGAACGGGATGGCCCACGAAATGGAACTCCCCGCCGAATTCCCCGTCCAGCATGCCCAGGATGCCGAGAACAGTGGACTTCCCGGCGCCTGAGGGCCCCATGATCGTCACGAACTCACCCTCTTTGATATGCAGGGTGAGGTTGCGCAGCACGTACGTGCGGCCGTAGCCGGTTTCGTAGAATTTTTCGAGATTGCGTAGTTGAATCATGTTTCTCTCGCGCTAGGAACGGCCGGGCGTCTCGAATCAGTATCGACCCTCGCGCCGTGAGCATGACGTTCCCAAGCGCCAGCCGCTTGCCACTCAGGCGCCGCTTGCAGAGGGCCGCCTGCCGGTATCCGTGGAGCGGGCGTCCATCGCTGCGCGCCAAGCGGCAGCAGGCTATCAGCGTATGCCCTCGCCTTCGGGAATCTCGCTTTCGTCGACAATACGTCCGTCAAACAGGTGGATCTTGCGCTCGGCGTATAGCGCGTAGCGAGGATCGTGCGTCACCATGCAGATCGTGGCGCCGCCGCGGTGCAAATCGGCCAGCAGATCCATGACCGCCTCGCCGTTTTTGGAGTCGAGGTTCCCGGTCGGCTCGTCGGCGAGCAGGATGGCCGGGTCGCCCACCAGCGCGCGCGCAACGGCGACACGCTGCTGCTGACCTCCCGAGAGCTGCGATGGATAATGCTTCATGCGGTGCGCCATGGCCACGCGCTCCAGCGCATGCTGCACGCGCTCTTTGCGTTCCTTACCAGGCATGCCGCGATAGGTCAGCGGCAGCTCGACGTTTTCGTAAACGTTGAGGTCCCCGATCAGGTTGAACGCCTGGAAGATGAAGCCGATATCGCGGTTGCGCACGCGGGCGCGCTGGCTGGCGGTGAGCTTTTCGACCGGCTCGCCCTTCAGATGGTGCTCGCCGTCGGAGGGGGTGTCCAACAGCCCGAGGATCGAGAGCAGTGTCGATTTGCCGCAGCCCGAAGGCCCGCCGATCGCCACGTACTCGCCCTTCTTGATCTCCAGATGGATTCCCGCCAGCGCGTGCGTTTCGACTTCGTCTGTGTAGAAAACTTTGGTAACCCCGTTTAGGTGGATCAACGCGTTCCCGTCTGTGGTTCCGTTCGTCATGGTCTCTTCCTCGATGGTCTCTTCGTCGAAGTGATTTTCTTCCTGGATACTGTCGCTACGACCGCACCCCTGCGGCCGTTTCGCTTCATTACGTGCTTTTGACGCGCCAGCGGGCGTCCCGATAGCCGGCTGGCTGTGTTTCCCTGAAAACTGGGCGCAGCGGCTGAACGGCCGTCGCATTCCCAAAAACCGGGGCGTCAGGACTATTCAACGGCTCACTCCAGGCCATTTGGTCCGTTGCCGCCCTCTTTCCTTCGTTCCTGGCGCCAACTCTAGGTCCCGGCGGCCAGCGGTCCGGCCGGCGGCGATCCCACTGCCCACTACATACGTCTTCAGCAGCCTATCGGTTCAATCGAATCCGGTCGTAGTTGTCCCAGGCCGACATGTCGGACAGGATCACCTGGTCGCCTTCCAGCAATCCGCCTCGGATTTCGAAAAAGTTGACCGATCCGCGGCCCAACTCCACCTGCGTCCGCAAGGCGTACTGGCCGTCCGGCTGAATCTTGAACAGCGAAATCGTGCTCTCGGGCTGGCCATAGACGGGCCGGCCCACGTAGAGTACGTCGTCGAGCCGCTCCAGTTCAATCGTGCCATCCACGCTGAGGTCGGGCCGCGCGCCGCGGGGCAGGTCCCCGTCTAGCTGCACGTCGACGGTGACGGTGCCCTCAATCGAGGCCGGGTCCACGCGAATCACCGTCCCTGGAATGATGCCGTTCCGGGTGTCGATCTCGGCATGCTGGCCGATTTGCACGTCGCGCACCTGCGTTTCGGGGACTCGCAAAGCCGCCTTCAGGCGCTGTGGATCGGAGACGCGAGCCAGCACGGTGCCTGGCGTAACAAGCTGTCCAACCTCGACTTCCAGTTGCTGCAGCACTCCCGAGATGCCGGCGCGCACCTGAAGATCGGCCAGTTCCTGCTTCCGCAGCCCGTACAGCGCCTGCGACTGCTCCATTTTCGCCCGCTGGGTCGCCAACTGGGCCTCGACGGATTTTTTCCGGATCTCAAGCCGTTCGCCTTCCAGCTTCAGCCGGATACCCAACTGCTGGGCGGTGACCCGCGACTTGGCCAGGGTGAGCTGATCGAGCAGCCCGGCCTTGGCCAGTTGCTCGTCGGCCTGCAACTGCGCCTTGGCCTGCTCGTATTCGGACTCGACCTGCGCCCGTACCGATTCCTGATCGAGACGCTCGGTCTCCAGCCGCACGCGAATCGCCTCCAAATCAGCGGCGTCGGCCTTGAGCTGCGTCTCGACGTTGAAAACCTCCTGCTCGAGTTGCGGGCTGCTCAGCTCCAACAATATGGTGTTGGCCTGCACTTCCGAGCCCGGCAGCAGCAGCCGCCGCACGACGCGTCCTTCGCGCTTGGCGGGGATGAAAATAATGCTTTCCGGGACCAGCGTGCCCAGACCGCGCACCGACCGCAGCATCGGCCCGCGCTTGACGGTGTCGGGGAATACGGTTCCCATCTCGACCGTCGGCGAGGCGGGCTCCAAACGGGAAAGGGCGTAGGTGATGGCGGCGATCGCGATCAGCCCCAGAACGGAAAAAATCACCCGTTTGATGCGGCGTTTGCGGGCAAAGTCTTTGCGCGGGATATCAACCAATTGAAAACTCCTGGTTTACAAAAAGTATACGTGCGATCTGGCGTTCACCCCGCTGCTTTTTTGCCTTTATCGCCATCTGGTGTGTTCTGGACCTGATCGCTTCCCCAAGATTGGCTGCAACCTTCCGCCGTTGGGGAACGGAAGGTGCTTGTGCAGTCCCACTGCCATTCGCAACAGGCTCCCAGAACTCATTGATAACATTTGACTAGAGTGCATCGGCGGCGCCAAGCACGGCAAGCCACTGTTCGGTTTTGGGACGATCTCATGTCACCTGTGGGACCACAAGAGCTCGGAGCGGGACGGGTGGGCGAGCTCGGATTGACAACTGATTTCGGAGAATGCCATACTGCCGTCAAGGTGGCAAGATGGCAAAACAGCTGCCCCTCGTGCCAACCGTAAAATCGACCTTCCGGCTCCCGAGGGAATTGTATCGCCGCCTCAAGATTTTGGCAGTTCAGGAAAACAGGCCAATCGCCGATCTTTTGACTGATGCAGTTGAGCTTTACCTTTCCCGGGCGAGACCGACAGATGACCACACAGGTAGTGTCTAGGACCGAATCATCCCGCCCAACCCTCGTGCGTAGGAAGGGCAAAAGACCGCGGAAGGCCCCAGCTGGGGTTTCCACCAACGATCTGGTTTTTACCGCCCATGTCGGCACAAACGCGGCAATCTTCCCCCATGTCCTTGAACTCTATGTGCCTGTCGGCAGCAAGGTTGCTGATGTAACCTATGGGCGAGGAGTGTTCTGGAGAAACGTTGATCCCGATGCCTACGAATTGGTAAAAAGCGACATCAAGCGAGGCGTCGATTGCAGAAAGCTGCCTTTCGAAGACAATTCGTTTGATTGCGTGGTATTTGATCCCCCATACATGCACACGCCTGGCGGAACCGCACACGAAGGACACCAGAACTTCGAACAGTACTATCACAATAACGGCGATAACAGAACGCAGTTGAAGTATCATGACGCGGTCCTTGATTTGTATTTTTCAAGCGCGACCGAGGCTTGGCGCGTTCTAAGAAAAGGTGGGGTCTACATTGTCAAGTGTCAGGATGAGGTTTGCGCCTGCCGGCAGCGCCTGACTCACGTTGAGCTTATCAATCACCTTGAGAGCCGGTTCATCGCTGAGGATGTCTTTGTGCTTGTGAGGAATGGCAAGCCGGGTGTAAGCCGAATGATCCGCCAGAGACATGCGCGAAAGAACCATTCATACTTCCTAGTCTTTCGGAAAAGGCCCTGCAAAACCAGGATCTAAGTCTCCAATAGGCCTCGAAGATCGCGGAAGGCCTCGCCAAACGACCTCACTTCAACACGCGGAAACTTCTTGGCCAACTCCATGTACGCTTTAGGCGGGTCGAGATAGTAGACTCGACTGAGTTGGGCGACGCGGGATTGAAACATCTGCAACTGCTGAGGAACGCATATTTCGATGATTTCGCCCGTTCGACTGTCGCGTTTGGTCTCTCCGCAAACCACAAAGATCCCAGTGTAGACTCCGTTGCCAAAGATCCGATCGAGCACCAGTTGATGGACCCATGCTTGTACCGCGCGCTCGCGTGTGGATGTCTTGATCGGAAGATGTACCTTGCGGCGACCAGCGCCCAGTTCGAATACATAGTCAGTCGGTAGCTCGGCCTCCGATTCGGGCATGCGCACCTTCTTCCTCGGGGCAACGTCGAGAAGTCGAGCCACGATATGACCAATAAGGATCTCGAAGAACGTAGCAGATGCCTTTCTTCCAACTTGATTTACATCATGTGCTGCGAAGATCGACAATGCGATCGAGTACGTGATCTTGGTGATTTCGTATGCCGACGCTTCTGGCATGCCGTGCAGGAATGCCTCGATCAGGCGCGTGAATTCACCCGCCTCCTGGATATACAAGTCCGTGTTAATCGGTCTTGATTCGGTTGTCGCACGATATCCAATGTATCGTTTGTCAGGTACGAGAGATGTGAAATGGATCAACTCGTATCCAGCGAGCATATTCCTTGCATGGAGCACCATCTCTCGAATCAAATCAGCAACGGCCGATCCGCCGAGTTCTTTAGGGGCTATTTTCTTTAGTCTCGCGTACTGACGCTTGAGATGTTCGGACATTTGACCTGAGATAACCCGAGATAATAGCATATCCGTTGATCAAGAATGCTGTCACTTGCTGTCACCCTCTGGGTCTCAGGGATTTGAGAACACCACCCAGACACTTCCCGAGAGGGCGAACAGTGCGGGAGAATCTTGATCAGGTTAAGCTGCCGTCTCCAGCGGCAAACGCAGCTTGGCCACGCAGCCTTGAGGCCCCTGGCGGTTCTCCAAAGTCAGGCTGCCGCCGTGGTTTTCGGTGATTTTTCGGCATAGCACCAGCCCGATGCCCGATCCGCCCGGCTTGGTTGTGAAAAACGGCACGAACAGATTGGCTTCGCTCGACAGCCCGGGCCCCTCGTCCTCGACCCAGACCTCGACGTAGCGGCGGTTCTTGCTCCAGCCGACGCGCACGCCTCCGCCGGTCTCGTCGGCCGCGTCGGCGGCATTACGAATCAAGTTGATGAGCAGTTGATCGAGCTGGTCGCCGTCGGCCTGAACCGTCAATTCCGGGCCGGATTCGACAGTTACAGGCAGACGCGTTTCGAGGCCGGCCGCCCGTTGCACCCATTCGGTGACGCTGACCGGGCCCAAGGTGGGCTCCGGCAACTTGGCCAGCCGCGCATAGGCGCTCATGAAACGGCTCAACGATTCGGCGCGCGAGGCGATTACCGACAGGCCTTGCTGCATGTCGTCCTGCCAGTCGTCGGTTTTGGGACGCGAGAGCAAGCTGCCCAGGCTGGCGGCGATCGACTTGATCGGGGCGAGCGAGTTATTCAACTCGTGGCCGATGACGCGCACCAGCCGCTGCCAGGCCTTCAGTTCTTCCTCGCGCAGCTCCCGCGTCAGGTCGGAAATGACCAGCAGCTTGTGGCGGACGCCGTGCTCGCGAAACGAGCTGCGGCGGATGCTCCAGCGGCCGGAGCCGCCCGGAAATGTCATCTCGACGGCCCGGCTGCGGCCTACCGCCAGGCAGTCGGAGAGTCCGATCTCTTCGGCGCCGCGGCCCACTAGCCTCTCGGCGGGCTTGGCTAACAGGCGCGCTCCGGCGCGGTTCACCAGTTGGAGCCGCTGGTCCTGGTCGAAGGCGAACACCGCGACTTCGATCTGCTCCATCACGGTGCGCAGCAGCGTGGCGGCCTCGATGGCGTCGAGGCGCTGCTCGCGCAGCATGCGGCTCATCGAGTTGATCTCGTGCATCACCTCGCCGAGCGCGTCGCGGGAGGCGCGCGCCCGCAGCGAGTAGTCGCCTTCGCGCAGCGCCGCGAGCAGGTTCGACAACGTGCGCAGTGGATAGACGACACGCTCGCGCAGCGCAAAGGCAAACCCCAGCCAGAAGCCGAAGATCAGCACCGAGAGAGTCCACTGCACCTTGGGCGTGTAGTCGCCGCTCCACAGGAAGATCATCGAGACCACGATGGCGGGCAGTCCCCCTGCGAGCGCGTAAAGCAGGACGCGCCGTTCGTGGATCATGGGGCGCTTGGGTTCGGTCACGGTAGTCAAGCCGAGCTGTGAGCGTCAGACGGTGTCAAGAATCGCATCAGGAGTTATCCAAGCATGTAGGCGCAGCGCGCTCCGAAGCCCGCGGGGGCTACGGCTATGCCGTCGTTGCGCGGCTTCGGGCCGGATCGTATCGGCTTATACGTGGTTTCCTTTGTCCGTGTTTCATAGCCCGTGCTTTTGCAGCCTGCGGTACATCGCGCTGCGGCTTAGCCCCAGCGCCCGCGCGGCTTCGGTCACGTTGCCGTCGTTCTTCTCCAGCGCTTTTTTAATCAGGAAGCGCTCGACGTCATCCAAACTCATGTCTTCGATGCGCCCGGCGCCATCGCGTCTGGGCTGCAGGCCGAGATCCGCGGAGCTGAGCTGTTCGCTCTTCGCCATCAGCACGGCCCGCTGCAGGGCATGGTCGAGCTCGCGCACGTTGCCGGGCCATGGATGGTCGAGAATCACCTGCAAGGCGGTGTGCTCGAAGCCGCTGACTTCTTTGCGGTAGCGCCGCGAATAACGTTGCAGGAAATGGTTCGCCAGCAGCGGAATATCTTCCTTGCGCTGCCGCAGCGGCGGCAACTGGATCTCGACCGTATTCAGGCGGAACAGCAGGTCTTCGCGAAAACGTCCTTCCTCCACCTCACGGCGAACGTCCGCATTGGTCGCGGAGATCATACGCGCGTTGACCGTGCGCAATTTCGACGAACCAACCCGCTCGACTTCTCCCGTTTCGATCACACGCAGCAGGCGAGACTGCTGATTCAGGCTGATGTTGGCGATCTCATCGAGAAACAGCGTGCCGCCGTTGGCCAGCTCGAAACGCCCGATGCGGTCGGTATTGGCGCCCGTGAACGAGCCCTTGATGTGGCCGAACATCTCGCTTTCGAAGACGCCTTCGACGAGCCCGCCGACGTTCACCGACACCAGCGCATTCGAGGCCCGCGGCGAGATGGCGTGCAGCGTTTGCGCCACCACTTCCTTGCCGGTGCCGTGTTCGCCGGTGATCAGCACGTTGGCGTCGGATGGGCCGACGCGCGAGATCATCTCCAAAATTGGCCGCATGACCACGGATTCAGCGATCAGCTTCGGCAATCCTTCGCCGCGCAGCAGCTCGTTTTCCGCTTCGAGGTGCTCGCTTTGGCGCAGCGCGCGCGCCAGCTCGACCTGCGTCCGCACGATAGCCAGCAGCCGCGCGTTATCCCAGGGCTTTTGAATGAAGTCGCGCGCGCCCCGCCGCATCGCCTCGACCGCGACCTCGACGCTGCCCCAGGCCGTCATCACCACGACCGGCAGAGTGCCGTCGATCGACTGAATCTGCGAAAGCAGATCCAAGCCTTCCTTGCCTGACGTCGTGTCACGGGTATAGTTGAGGTCCATCAGCAGCGCGTCGTAGTCCTCTTCCTCGAGCGCTTTGAGAACGCCGGCCGGCGACGTGACGGTTTCCGTCTGGAAGCCCTCGCCTTTCAGCAGCAGCCGCAGCGCGGTCAGCACGTCGGGCTGGTCATCGGCGACAAGTAGTTTCGGTTTATTCATGCGGACAATTTCATTCATATCGTAGCGCCGCCAGCGGATCGACCCGGGCGGCGCGGCGCGCCGGCCACAATACTTGAATCTGGTCGTCCCCGCGCACCCCGGATGCCAGAGAACTCCGTGACTCCGATCCGGCCACGCATAAAGGCAATCCTAGGGCCAGCTTGGGCGACCGCCGCTGTTGTGCGTAAGTCTCTATTTATCAATGTACTTCGTCAGCCCACCGCCAAATCGAAAGTGTCCGCTTTTGGGACGAAGCGTTTCCACTACGCGACGGATCCGGGGCTCGGGCAAGTGCCGGGACGCCCGAACAGGGTGTGCCAGGGCGCAGCAAACGTTCGCCGCGTGTGCTCCGCCGGCAGTGCCAGCCGCCGCGGAGACTCACCCTGGCCCGGGGCCGCCGGGCGATTGGCCTTTCGCGGCGGATCGGTGGTATAAATACCCGCTGACAGGAGAGAAACCAGCTATGCGTCAATACCTTTTGTTAGTTCTATTTGCAGCCTGGGCCCTGGCCGCCGCCTGTTCCTCGCCGGAAGCCGAATCGCAGCCGGCCGCCGAAGGCGCCGCCCACGAAAAGGCCGAAGTATCCGAGGCCACCGAATTGGACGTGGACAGCCTCAAGCAGCGCCTCGACGCCGGCGAAGATGTCTTTGTGCTGGACGTGCGACGGCCCGAAGAGCTCGAAAAAGACGGGCTGATTGAGGGCTCGGTGAACATTCCCATCGATGACCTCGAGGCCCGTATGGCCGAGGTCCCCAAGGACAAACCGCTGGCTATTTACTGCCATGTCGGTGGGCGCGCCTCGCGCGCGGCGTCCGTACTGCGCGAAAACGGCTACACCGAACCGATCGAATACGGCGGCATTACGGCCTGGAAAGAGAAGGGCTACGAAGTCGAATTTCCGGAAAAGTCCGGCGGCTCCGGAGAATAAAGTGCCGCGAATTAGCGTCAAAGCCTTGCTTCGCGACAAAGGCTTTGCCGTTGGCCCGTTCGTCGAAGCCGGTTCGCCGGCGCTGGTCGAACTGCTCGGGCTGGCCGGCTTCGATTTCGCGATCATCGATTGCGAGCATGCCGCCTTCTCGGGCGAGACGGTGGGCGAACTTATCCGGGCCGCCGAAGCAGCAGCGATCGCCCCGCTGGTGCGGGTTCGCCAAAACGACGCCGGCGCGGTGCTCGAAGCGCTCGATCTCGGCGCGGCCGGCCTGCATATTCCCCAGATCGCCACCGCCGGCGACGCGCTGCGGGCCGTGCGGGCTTCGAAATTTCCGCCGCTTGGCTCGCGCGGGTTCAATCCGTTCGTACGCGCGGCTCAGTATGGGGCCACTCCGGTGGACGAGTTTCGGCAGCGCGCCGACCAGGATACCCTGCTAGTGCTCCACATCGAGGCTCAGGAATCGCTGGCGAGCATCGAGCAGATCATGGCCGTTCCGGGCTTTGACGTCGCTTTTCTCGGCCCCTATGACCTCTCCCAGACGCTGGGGATTCCCGGCCAGGTGACCCACCCTCGCGTCCGCGAGGCGATGCGCGCGATTGTGAAGGCCGCTCGCCCCCACGGAGTTTTCGTCGGTTGCTTCGCGAATGACCCCGAGCAGGCTCGGGTCTGGCTCGCCGAAGGGGTCGCCTACCTGGCCTATTCCGTTGATTCGGTGATGTTTCTGGACGCCACCCGCCGCGCTCGCGAAACCGTGGACGAGATCCGGCGCGGGAGGCCGGCCGGCGCCTAGGAGTCGGGTTCACCGGGGTCCCGGCCCATCAGGCATCTCTTGTCACCGCCTTCGGGTTCGCCCGCTGCCGCGCCCGGGCGGCCTATTTCGCTCCTCCAGCAATATGCCGCCCGCACCGCCGCTCCTTGATGCAAAGGTCAGTGTTTCAGGATGCATACGTCAGGCGTCCGGCGGGCACCCACCAGACGGAACGCAAAGGCGGCGCCCAAGATGATTCGTAAGCCATTTTATTTCAGTAATATGACGTCTGGTCAGAGCCGCGTAACCCTCGGCCGGGCTTTGGAGCGTTTCGTGCAACCATCAGACCCGCCTGTTAGAGGGTAACGACCCTCTTGGTGTATCTCACCAGATCCGGGTGGGGTAGATTGTCATCCGAGATCAAGTGTTTTACTTAAGCCGCCTTTTGGCGAAAAAACTGATGTTGACCAGCCCCCCGGCTCTTCAGACTCCCCGCCGCTCGATCGGGGCACGCGGGCCCAGCGTCCTGCGCTGGTCCCTGGTGGCTCTGTTGGGGACATGTACCGCCTTGCCCGCCGAGCGGCCGGTGGAAAGCACCGCTGCCGAACCGGTCGAGCAGTCCGCTCACCGCGTGCCTTTCGCCGAGCGCGAGGGCCGCTATCGGGTACAGCCCGGCGACGTGGTCGAGTTCCAGTTCCGGTTTACCCCTGAATTCAATCAGACCGTTCGCGTGCAGCCCGACGGCTACGTCCCGCTGGTAGATGCCGGCGAGCTGAAAATCGGCGGCTTGACGGTGGCGGAAGCTCGTGAGGCGATGACGCGGGCTTATAGCGAGAAGCTGCATGATCCGGTGATCAGCGTCGTTCTGAAAGAGTTCAGCATGCCCCATTTCATCGTCGGCGGAGAGGTGGGCAAGCCGGGACGTTACGACCTCAAAGGCGATGTGATGCTCAGCGAGGCGATCCAGATCGCCGGCGGCTTCAATACGGGGGCGCATACCAGCGAAGTTCTGCTGTTCAGGCGGGTATCCAAGGATTGGGTCGAGACTAAAAAGTTCAATTTCAAGGAAGCGCTCCAGAACGGGCTTCAGGAGGATGTAACGCTGAAGCCGGGCGATTCGATCTATGTTTCGCGGTCCAAGCTGGGGAAGGTTCAGAAGTTTATGGAATCGAGCAAGCTGGGATTGTTCTTCAATCCGTTGTCGGTGTTCTAGCCGCTTAGCGGCGTCGCGGCGAGCTTAGCGAATTCTAGTCTAGAGGTCGGTTGGAGCAGGTTCGCGGAAGGAACCGCGGAAGATACACGGAGAAGCGGTAACGATGAGCGAGAGCAAAGAACTGAGCCGGCGGGAAAATGGCGGCCTGCAAGGAAACCAGCGCATGGAAGTGCGGCTGGTGCGGAGTCCCGAGGAACAGGCCGGGTTGGTCAAGCCGGCGGCGTCGCCGAAGTTCGGTGAGCCCGACCGGATGCGGGAGCTGTTGGATATCGTACGGCGAAATCGTACGGCGGCGATCGCGGGCTTTGCGGCGGTGTTCATACCGCTGCTTTTGTGGGCGCTATTTGCCCCCGCGATGTACGAGGCGGAGCTGCGGATTCTGGTCAAGCGCGAGCGCCTCGAGGGAAATGTCGGGGGCCAGGCCGGCCCGGTCAGTCCGCAGGAGGTTAGCTCCGAGATCGAGTTGCTGCGGAGCCGCGAACTGCTCGAACAAGTGGCGCGGCGGCAAGGTCTGCTGGGAGCAGCGGAGGCGAGCCAAGCCGATACGGAGCGGGCCGTGCGGCGCCTCGAGCAGGATGTCCAAGTCGCCGCTCTGACGAACACCAATTTGATTGCCATGCGGTATGCGGAGAGAGATCCGAAGCAAGCGGCCGAGGTGTTGAACACGCTGGCGTCGTTGTATCTGGAAAAGCGGGCGGCACTGGAGCGGAACGGCGAGGCGCTGGAGTTCTTCCAGGAGCAGGCGGGCTATCACGGCGGCGAGATCGAGCAGGCGCAACGGGACATGGGCGAATTTACGAGCAGCAACCAAGTGTCGTTGTTGCGGCAGCAGAAAGAGGCGGCGCTGCGTTGGGTCGAGGATCTCGAGGCGGAATTGGCCACCGTGAGCGCTGAAATCCAGTCCGGCAAACGCCGGCTCGACCAGTTGCGCCAGCAAGGCGAGAAGCTGCCGGAGACGGTCAAGACGGCCAGCCGCAGCGCGCGCAACCAGGCTCTGATCGAGAAGCTGAAGAGCCGGCTGCTGGAGCTCGAAAACGAGCGCACCGAGATGCTGTCGCGCTATGAGCCGGGCTACCGCCTGGTCGTGGAGGTCGAGAAAAAGATCGCCGACACGAAGAGTGCATTGCAGGGTGAAGATCAGGCCGTGGTTGTCGATGAAACCGAATCGTTAAACCCGATCCGGCAGTCGGTGGAAGCGGAATATTTCCGGACGCAGACTGAGTTGGCGGGACTGGAAGCGCGGCAGCGGGAGTTGCGGCGCAAGCTTGGCGAGCAGCGAGGCCGCCAGATGCGGCTGGAAGCCCTCACTGGTGAGCACGATACGCTCACCAGGAAGCTGAAACTGGCTGAAGAGAATTTTCTGCGCTACGAAGACCGCAAAGAGCAGGCGCGCATTGCCAATGCGCTCGACCTGCAGCAATTCTTGCACGTCTCGATCGTCGAGCCGGCGAAAGAGCCGGCCCTGCCGGCCGAGCGGCATAGCGCCATGGTGCTGTTGCTCGGGCTATTGTTGGCCTCTTGCACGGGCTTGGGAGCGGCGGTCGTGAGAGACCGCCAGAACCGCGCCGTTTCGAGCGCGGCTGAGATCGCGGAGCTGACGGGCTTGCCCGTGTTGAGCACTGCCGCGCAGATGACCAAGCGGTAGGGCAGGAGGGGTGTCAGTCGTCAGGGCTGGGCCGCTCCGAGACGCGAGCAGCGGCAACGTTGACGCCTGGAACCTGAAAACTTCAGGAAGAGGCACGGGGTGTCGAATTACTTTCAGTGGTTTGGCAAGGCGGCGGGGACCAATGAGTCGCTCCCGCCAGACCAGTCGGCGAAGCGGGAGGAGGAAGCCGGAGTGGCGTCGTTACCGAAATTAATCGAGGGTGGCCTGGGGCGGCCACGCCGCAGATGGGGCGAAGTATTGGCGGACCTGTTGGGGAAATCGGCCCTGGAAGGCTGCGATTCGCTGGGAGTCTGCCCGGCGAGCACGCGCCGCGGAGCGGCGTATCTCACGGCCGCACTGGGCGAGTGGATCATCCAGTATGCCGACGAGCCCGTACTTCTAGTGGAAGCCAATCTGCGGCATCCCGCTCTCTCGGCATCGCTGGGAGCACCCTCAGGCCCAGGGTTGGTCGAAGCGCTGTTTGACGGCGCCGAAGAAGAGCAGGTCATTCACCGTACATCAATGCCGCGGCTCAGCGTGCTGCCGGCAGGGCGGCCCTTGCGGGACCGGCGGCAGCGGGAAGAGCTGGGGCAGCGCTTCCGGGATTACTACCGGCGGCTGCGGCGGCGTTTTCCGAACATGATCATCGACCTGCCGGCGGCCGACGATGCAGATTACCTGACGTTTCCGTTCGACGTGCCGGACGCGATCGTGCTTGCGGTGGCGCCGCGGGTAACACGCGTCAGCGAGATTCAGAGCGCCGGGCGCCGTCTGGCCGCGAGCGGCTCGAACGTGGTCGCAGCGATGCTGAACGAAGAGAACTAGTGTCAATCGCCCGAGAGATGAGATCGAGATATAGCTACGAATTCAAGCCGCGTACGCAAGCGTACGGCTGCGGTCGAACTGTTCAATCGTCAAGGGTTGAACGCAAAAGGCGCCCGCGCGAGGCGGCTGTGAGGAGGCCATTCTGAGCGCACGATTCATCACTTTAGCCGGGGGCGTGGGAGTTCGCCGGGTCGACGAGAGTAGTCCGTTGGCGGCGGAGAACGGGACGCAACCAGCGGTCCCCGACGCCGTGCGCAGGGTTCTGGTTGTCGGTGGCGCGGGCTACATCGGCAGCGTGCTCGTACGCGGACTGCTGGGCGACGGGTATCGGGTGCGCGTGCTCGACTCGTTTGAGTTTGGCGACGCTTCGATTCGCGCGCTCTACCGCAACCCGGATTTTGAGGTGGTGCGGGGAGATTTTCGCTGCATCGAACCTGTCGTGCGGGCGACGCGGGATGTCGACGCGGTGATCCATCTGGGCGGCATCGTGGGCGACCCGGCGTGCGCTCTGGATGAGGATTTGACGCTCGAAACGAACCTGGCCGCGACAAGCCTCTTGACGGAAGTCTGCCGCGGCGCGGGGATCTCGCGGCTGCTGTTTGCTTCTTCGTGCAGCGTTTACGGCACGGCGGAGCAGATGATCGACGAGGATGGCCCGCTCAATCCGATTTCGCTTTACGCGGCCACCAAGGTGGATTCGGAGAAGGTCTTGCTGGCGGCGCGCAACCAGGTGCTGCACCCGGTGATATTCCGCCTGGCGACGGTGTTCGGCTGGTCTCATCGGCCGCGCTTCGACCTGGTGGTCAACCTGCTGACGGCGCGCGCGATGAACGAGGGCAAGATCACGATCTACAACGGCGAGCAGTGGCGGCCGTTCATACACGTTGAGGATGTCTGCCGGGCGTTCCGCATGGCGCTGGTGGCGCCCATCGAGAAGGTCAGCGGCCAGATTTTCAACACGGGCAGCAGCTTCATGAACTTCACGCTGCGGCAGTTGGCCGATACGATCCAGCACATGGAGCCCGACCTCGAGGTTGAATACAAGGACAACGACGACAACCGCAACTACCGGGTGAGCTTTGAACGCATCCGCCGCGAGCTGGGCTTCCAATGCCATGTGCGGCTGGAGAACGGCGTGCGAGGATTGCAGGACGCGCTACGGCAGGGTCTGGTTAGCGATTACCGCGAACCGGTTTACAGCAACTATCAGACGCTGTTGGCGCAGACGAAGCAGGCCAAGGAGCCGTTCGCCCCTGAAGCCGAGCTGATGGCGCCCCAGTTTTCGAAAAACAGCCTGTGGTGGAACCTCAACCACACCAACGGCCTTACCGCCGCGAACGGAAGCCCGGCTAAGGTTGCTCCGAAACCGGCGCCCCGGGTTGCGGCCGCCGGCGGCTAGCCGGGGGAGCGGGACTCAACAAGAGCGAGTGACAGTTGGTGTCTGACTGCATGGCCTGGGGTGAGCGGTGAGTCGTCAACGATAGCGGGCCCCACCCTTGCGGGTAGGGCTCGGATCGCCAGCGGCGATGCCGCGCAATTTTCCCCGCTTCCGCCTACACGGTTTTCTTGGCGCAGTGCTGGTCGTACGCCTGCCGGAGAATGGTGGCGATTTGCGGCGCCTCGCGGCCTTCGATCTCAGAACGCTGCAGCATGAAGACTGGCCGACCGTCTTGAAACAGCGCCACCGAGGGCGAAGAAGGCGGGTACTCCGAAAGTATTTCACGAACGCGGGCCGTTGCTTCGACGTCTCCGCCGGCGAAAACGGTAGCGACTTTTTCGGGCCTGACTTCGTGCTTGAGCGAATCGAGCACGCCAGGGCGGGCTTTGCCAGCCGCGCAGCCGCACACCGAATTCACCACCATCAGCACTGTCCCGCTGCCGGGAGCCAGGACCTGGTCAACCTGTTCGGGTGTGTGCGCCTCGATGAAGCCATTCTCCGCTAATTCTTTTCTCATCGGCGCGATGAACGTTTCCGGATATCTCAAAGGGACTGTCTCCTCAGCATCAGTCTATCATCCGTGGGCCATCGAGTCGTTGGCGCGACGAGACCGCAAGGTGCGGAGCCTGCCGGCGGCCCCCTCACGAAAGGACCGGGGGCGGACGGAAGGACATACGTCGGGAGCGCCGAAAGCACTTTCGGGAAGTGCTTTAGCGAGCGCGGGGCAGCGCCAACCTAGGTTGTGCCGGGGATCGTGGGTAGGGGAACAGGCTTCGGCATCGCGGGTAACCGCCCCATGATGCGCGAGACGTAGTCCACGGTCTCGGGAAACGGCGGGACGCCTCGATAATTGTCCACCCGGGTTGGCCCGGCGTTGTAAGCGGCCAGCGCCAGCTTCAGGTCGCCGCCAAAGCGCTGTAGCAGGTAGCCGAGGTAGCGCGCGCCGCCGTCGATATTTTCCTTGGCGTCGAAGGGATTGGTGACGCCGAGGTCAGCGGCTGTAGCCGGCATCAACTGCATCATCCCCATCGCCCCTTTGTGGGACACAGCGCAAGGAAAGAAGCTGGACTCTTGCGCGATCACCACATGCAGCAGATCGGGGTCGAGGCTTTCGCGCTCCGCGACGCTTTCCAGGTAGTTGCTGATCTGCGGGGGCGGTATCCGCTCGCAGCCTGCATCCGCGGCTCCTGTCCATGTGGCTGCCGCGACGACGCGCGCCGGGGCAGTGTATGCCGGAGCAGTATATACGGCCGGTTCGGGCCGCACGGCGAGCATTTGCCGCTCCACCGACCTGCGCTGCCTTTCGGCCGCCGCGCGCTGCTTTTCCAGGGACGCCTGGGCGGACGGGGTTACCCGGCGCGCTTGGGCTTCGGCGATCCGGCTCATCTGGAGGCGGACCGAGGCGCGCTGCTTCTCAAATGCCGTCAGCGCGGCGGGTTGAAGCGGCTCCGAAGGCAGCTCCGTCTTGGGAGCGCCCCACAGGACGCAGCCTAGAAGCGGCAACAACACCAGAAGCCTTCGGGTTGGGACAGATAGGGGGAACAGGTTCACGGTTGGTTTCGGAAGGCTGCGACGGGTCTGGGATCGGCTGTTTTCCCGATGCCAGTGCTTTCACCCCAGGCCAACGAGAGGACGCTCCCCAAATGGGCCAGACGCCCTTCCTTGCTAGTATCGTGGCCGATCTCCGGGATTCTATGGAACTAGGGGTTTTCCGCTGTTCGGGGTCCTAAGTTCCCTGAGACGGCCCGCCAGGCGTTTTGCGGGCGCCTGGTCAACAGGCGTATAATCCCGCTGACTGGCGGCCCTGTGTAAGCCGCTGGAAAAGGAGACCCTTATGGTATTTCGTAGAGCTTGGTGCGTGGCCGGTTTGTTGGCGCTCTTTCTCGCTTGCCAGCCGGCGGCGGAGCAGCAGGTTGCGGCGCCGCCTGATCCGGCGCCGATTAACGCTTTGCGCGACAAGTTCGCCGCGATGTACAACTCGGGTGATATTACGGGGCTGGGAGAGTTGTACACCGATGATGCGGTGGTCATGAACAATCAGCAGCCCGCCGCGGAGGGCAAGCAGGCCATCCTGCAGAACGGGCAGGCGCTGGTCGACCAGTTCACGGTCAACATGTCGATTACTCCGGTGGACACCCAGATCGTTGGCGACCTGGCGTATGAGCATGGGTCTTTTACGATGTCGTTGACACCCAAGGCCGGCGGCGACCCGATGCCCAACTCGGGCAACTATATCGTGGTTCTCAAACGCGGCGCGGACGGCGCCTGGCGGCTGCATCGCGAAATCGGGAACAGCAATCAGCCGCCGCCGGCTCCGTAGCGGGCCGGCGCGCTGAGTTTCCTGTCCACGGGAAGCTATTTGCCGGCCTCGCGCAGGGTGTGAATTCGGTTCGCGGCGAGCGCCTCTATGGATTGCTTTTCGCCGTTGGGCCATGTAATCGTGACCGGGCCGGTTCGCTCGACTTGGCCCAGGCCGAAGTGGAGGCGCAGGTCTCCTTGCGAGAGATAACTGCCCCCGCTGCGCACTTCCTGGATCTGCGTGCGGCCCGCGGCGGTGAGCTCGACCTTGGCGCCGATGGCGCTGCGATTCGATCGCGTTCCTTCCAGCTTGAGAAGAATCCAGTTTCCACCGCCACCGGTTTGGCCGCCCCCGCCGGTTTGCCCACCGGTTAGTTTGAGCAGCGTGGGCGGTTCGTTCTGGTTGTTGATGAGAACGTCGACCCGGCCATCGTTGTCGTAGTCGCCGAAAGCCGCTCCCCGCGCGGCATGTTTTTCGAGGATGCCGGGGCCGGCTTGATCGGACAGATCGGCAAAGGTTCCATCGCGCTGGTTGTGATAGAGAATCGCCTGGTCGCGGTAGCGGATGTCGGTGTCGAGGCTTTCCACTTCGGGGAAAACGTGGCCGTTCACCAGCAGCAGGTCGGGCCAGCCGTCGTTGTCGAAGTCGAAGAAGCCGGCTCCCCAGCCGACATAGCGAGTATTGTGGGCCATGCCCGCCGTGGTGGTGGCTTCGTCGAAGTCGCCTTCGCCTCGGTTGCGGTAGAGCGTGGATCGCTCGTCGGAAAAGTTAGTGCGAAAAATGTCCAGCCGGCCGTCGCCGTCGAAGTCCGCGGCCGCTGCGCCCATTCCCGATAGCGCCTTTCCGTTTTCGTCGAGAGCGGCTCCGCGCAGCAGGGCTTCCTCCGCAAACGTTCCGTCACCCTGGTTGATGAATAGGATCGAGGGCGTGCGGTCGCAAGCTACGTAGATGTCGGCGTAGCCGTCGCCATTGAAATCCCCGGTGAGGACTCCCAAGGCGTAATGCTGGCCGGCCTCGGAGATTTTGGCGGCCGCGGAGACGTCGGTGAACGTTCCATCGCCGTTGTTGCGATAGAGAAGCTGCGTGTCGAAAGGCAGGCCGCGCGGACCACAGGCCACCGGGACGTTGCGGTAGAAGCAATAAGGGTTGTCGCCGGGCTTCGGCGTCGTGTCGAAATCAAATCGCAGATAGTTGGCGACGAACAGGTCCAGGTCTCCATCGCGATCGTAGTCGAGGAAAGCGCAGCCGGTGTTGTAGCGCCTGCGTGTCTGCGTGAGCCGGGCTTCGGCGGCGACGTCTTCGAAGCGCCGGCCCGCCACGTTGCGCAGCAGGGCATTTTGTCCCCAGTAGGTGACCAGCAGGTCGGTGAAGCCGTCGTTGTCGTAATCCCCGGCGCAGACGCCTTGTCCCCAGCCCTCGCGGTCGGGCAAAGCTTTCGCGGTGACGTCGGTGAATTTGCCTTGGCCGGTGTTGCGATAGAGGCGATTGGGCGAGCCGGGGCCCGAGACCAGAAAAGCGTCGAGCAGGCCGTCGTTGTCGTAGTCGATCCAGGCGGCGCCGCTGCCCGTCGTTTCCACAATCCATGTTTTCGATTTCTCGCCACCGTTGGGGATGGTGTTGGTCAGGCCTGCTTGGGCGGCCATGTTTTCGAAGCGCGGCAGATCGGCGGAGAAGCCGCGAGCGAGGCTGAGGATAAGAAGCGGAGCTATGCTGACCACTGCGGAGAGCCTGCAACGCGCCGATGCTGGGCGGAGTGATTCGGTAGAAGACGCGCGGAAGGCCGTTGATTGTTCGTGCTCGCGAAAAGGGGCGACGGTCTCCTTCATAACCCGGAGCAACGAGCTTCGTATGTTAGCACGGCATCCGCGGCCGGCTCGCCGCCCTAACAGGAGGCGCCTATTTAGCGGTTTGCGGCTGGCTCGGCTGCTCTCCGATTCTTTTCAAAAACTCAGTGAACTCCCCTTCAGGCGATTTCTGCAACTCGTTGAGGCGCTGGCTTTGGCGTTGGGCGTCTTCGCGGCGCCCGGCGTTGCGGTAGGCCAGCAACAGCGCGTAGTGGGCGGATTCACTTTCCGGTGTTAGCCGAGTAGCTTTTTCGAGCAGCGTGACGGCTTCGCCGTTGCGGTTCGCGGCGAGGCGCGCGCGGCCCAACGCGATCAACGCCTCGGGGAAGTCGGGATCGAGCTCGACAGCGCGTTCGAGCCTCGGTAATGCCTCCGCGGTTTTTTGTTGCGCTTCGAGAATTTGCGCAATCTGATAGTGGGCGACGGCGTCGTTGGGGTTGAGCGCCAATTCGGCTTCGAATTCCTTGCGGGCGGCTTCGAGCGCGGCGGGCTCGTGCGATTCCATCAACAGAGCGCGTGCCAGGCGATAGTGCAGATTGAGCGCGCGGGGCGCTTTTTCGATCGCCTTGCGGTACTCGCCGACGGCTTCGCTGTGGCGTCCCTGGATCTCGAAAATTTCCGCGGAAAGCTGATTGACGCGGAACGAGGCCGGCGTCTTTTCGAACATTTCCTGGACGATACCGTTCCAGGCTTTCATCTGGGCTCGCGCAGTTTCGTAAAGCACGTCGGCATCTTCGGGATGCAGTTGCTTGAGCCGGTAAAGAACAGAGAAAGCCCTTTCGAATTGCTCGGCGGCGATTTGGCAGCGCGCCAGCCCGAGACCTGCCAGGCGCAGAACGTTCCTATCTGTTTCGTTGTCGGTTTTGCTTTCGAACACGGCTTGCAGATCAGCCGCTGCTTCGGGACAGCGCCCGGTCGCGGCATGTGTCAGCGCCAGAAACGTCTTTCCCGTCGCGTTTTGTGGGTCGTTCTTGAGCAGCGTTTGCAGGCGCGCTTCGGCGGCCTGGTATTCACCTTGGCCGTAAAGATCGATGGCTTCGATGAGCGAGCCGGTCTGAGCTTTGGCGGCCATGGACGCCAGGAGAAGCGCGAGCAGCAAGGCAGTTGTTCGCCAGCGCGCGCGTGCCGCTGAACGATGCCCGAATTCCGTGGCGTGCCTCCGCGTGGGAGGTTGTGGCAGCCGACGCGCGGCTAGAATTCCAGCTTGCCGCGGATCAGGTCCAGCGATGCATTGATTAGTGGCCGGCATCGTCCATTACCAGGTCCAGGTCGCCGAAGCGGTGGCGGGCTTGTCCATCCAAATAGCGAAAGGCCAGAATCGGCGGCGCACCCGGAGCGAGCCGAAAGGCCGGCGTCAGGCGCGACGATGAAGTTTCGCCTATCTGCAGGACTTGCCCCGAAGTGACGATCCGCTGGATCGCCGCTGCCAGATTCGAATCGTTGAGTTCGCTGCCGCGCGCCACGGATGTCTCAACAGGCGTTGCCGTTTGGGGCGGGGCTGGCGAATCCTTTGGCGCTTTCGCGCTGCCGGGCTGTTGCGCGGCCGCTGCTGGGGCGGCAAGTCCTATCCCTATGAGCAGGGCGATCGTTGCCGCGATGCGGCCTCGCTTGGAAAGGGAAGATCCTGTCATGGCGCTCCTAGCTCGCGCAGCGCGTTGCGGGCAACCGCGCTGTCGGGTTTTTCGGCCTGCAGACGTTGCAGAATATCGCGGGCGCGGTCGCGGTCGCCGCTTTGCACGTAAATGCGCGCCAGATTCAAGTAAAGCATCTCGGCTTGCGGGGCGACGCCGATTCCATAGCGCAACGCCGCGATGGCGTCCTGGAGTTGATTCTCCTTGATATAGAGTACCGCCAGGTTGTTGATGGCGGAAACGTGCGCGCGGTCGGCTGCGATGGCTTGCTGCAGGAGCTTCTTCGCCTCCGCGGGACGGTCCTGCCGGATGAGCAGCAGCCCGAGCTGGTTGGCGGCCTCAGCATCGTTGGGGTTGATTTCGAGCGCGCGCCGGAAATGTTTTTCAGCTTCGGCGAGGCGTTGGAGCTGCGCGTAAGCCTGCCCGGCATTGACGAGCGCGAAAGCCAAGTCGGGCTCGAGCGCCAGCGCCCGCTCGAAACTCCCGGCTGCGGCGGCATAGTTGTTCTCTGCCATTTGCACTCCTCCGATGTTGTTCCATAACTCGGGGGAGTCGGTCTTTAGGGCTCTCGCCTGGTCGAGGTAGCGCCGTGCTTCCGCGGTGCGGTAAGCTCCCAAATGGATCTGCCCAATGGCGAGCTGTGCTTTGAAGTTCTTGGGATTGCGCGCTATTACTTCTTCCAGATATCCGAGCGCCTGTTCGGGGTAACCTGCATGGAAGAAGGCGGTCCCGTGGCGAAAATAATTTCGCGAAGGTTGCTGGTGATAGTAACCCGCGAAAGGCAATGCGAGTGCGGCTCTGTCGACTGCGTTCAACAGTTTGAGGTCTCGTTGCAACTCGTGCTCGGCCGGGATCGCGGGGTAGATCTTGTGGGCTCGGCTTTGCTCGTCGATGAGCAGAAGCATTGGCACCGTTAGGCCCGTCCGGAAATCGAACAGGTAGCGGCGGAACAGCGCGTACCAGGCGGCGACTTCGGGCGGCGACTGATCGAGACGGACGATGCGAAACGGGACGCTTTGGGGGGCCGTAACTGGCTCGGCGGTTAGGCAGACGTATCCGGGGCCGGCGTGTTTTTCGGGCAGCGGAACGGGTTCGAGCAGCCAGGTGGGTTCGAAGGTCGAGCGGTTGATCGGTTGATCGGTTGATCCGTTGATCCGGCCGTTCGCGGATCGGAGAGCTAGGTTGCTGATGGATTCGTTGTCGAGCGCTTCCCCCTCTATGATTCCGCTTCCTTCGCGAACCCGGTAGAGATGGCCGCTTGCGACATTGGTTAGTTTTTCGGTTTGACCATTGGGCCAGCGGATTACGATCGTTTTCGCTTCCTTGGAAGAACCCAGGCCGATGTGCAGCCGCTTGGTGTGTTGCGAGAGATAGCCTGATCCCGCTTGAAGGGCCTGCGCCGTTTTTCCGTTTTCGTGCTCCGCGATGACCCAGGCGCCGATGGCATCGCGATTCGATTTCGTGCCCTCCAGCGCCAGGACCACGACGTTGTTTTTAGCGGCGGCGCGGTTTTCGAGTGCGCGGATTTGCGGGCCTAGCCTGCTTTTCAGGATGATGTCGAGCCGGCCGTCGCCGCTAAAGTCCGTGGCGGCGAACGCGCGGCTGTCGTCCGCGAAATCGAGGCCAGAGATCCCGGAGAGATCGTAGTACCGCTTGCCGCGCCGCGCGTAGAAGACGTTCGGCTCTCTGCCGTTCCAGCTATAGTCTTCGCGGATGAGCTGATTGATCGCGTTCCAGCCGTTTTCGTATCCGCTCGCGGCTTGCAGTGCCGGCGGGGACTTGGCGACAACCTGCCGCCAGAAAAAACTCATCAGGTCCGGCGCGTTGGACTGCGTATTGGTCTCGGGAGAGTTGGTGAGCATGCCGGCGGTGACGTAGATCTCCGGCGTCCCGTCGCAATCGAAGTCGAGCGCATCGCCTGTCCATGACCAGCGGCCCATCTCAACGTGTTCGGTGCCGCTGGTTTCCTCAAACGTTCCGTCGCCGCGGTTGCGATAGAGCGTGTTGCCTTTAGCGTGCCGGCGGTAAGGCTCGTCTAGCTTGTCTCGTGCGACCGGCTGGAAAGACTCGCTCTCGATCAGGCGCTGCCCGGCGGCCGACCACATGTTGGTGACGTAGAGATCCGGCCGGCCGTCGCCGTCGTAATCGAGCCACGCGGCGCTCATACCGGGGCCGAGGTCTTCGACTCCCGCTTCGGCGGCCACGTCGCGGAAGGTCCCGCCTTCGTTCTTGTATAGATTGTTGCGTCCGAAGTCGTTGGCCACATAGAGATCGGGCCGGCCGTCGCCATTGTAGTCGCACCAGGCCGGCGCGAAGCTGTAGCGGTCGTTGTTCTGGTTGAGGCCCGCGGCTTCGGTGACGTCTTCGAAAAATCCTTCCCCGCCCGTCGAGAGCTGGTTCCGAAAAAGAAAGTTCGGCGGGCCGTTGCGGGCGTCATGATAGGGCGCCGGGTAGCTGTATTGATCTTCGCTTTGAAAATAGATGTAGGTGCAGAGATAGAGATCAACGAGCCCGTCGCCATCGTAGTCGGCGGCCGACATGCCGGTGAAGGTTCCCGCGGGCGGGTTTCGAAAGCGAAAAGCATCGGGCTTGTGATGAAATACTCCATCGCCATGATTGAGGTAGCACAGCGGACCGCTCGACGTCAGAACAACGAGATCCTGGCTACCGATGTTTCGGAAATCGACGAACAAGGCGCAGGCTGTGTTGTCGAGCAGTCCGACGCCGGCGCGTTCGGTGATGTCTTCGAACGTTCCGTCGCCGCGGCGTTTGTAAAGTCGGTTAGGAAGGCCGCCGGGCTGGCAGACGTAGATTTCGTCGCGGCCGTCGTTGTCAATGTCGCCCACTGCGATACCGTTTTGTCCGTAGACGTCGATACCACTGGCGGAGTCGATGCGCGAACGCCAGTACGGCACGCCGTATCGCATTTGCTCGCGGAAGGATTCCTCAGCGCCGAAGAGCTTCGAGGTCACGTCCGCGAACAGGGGCTCGCTGGAACGCGCGAGGGTTTCTTCCAAGGGCTCGAACTCCGTCAGCTTGCCTTCGCTCCACACCTGAAGCCACAGTCCGACACGGTATTCGAGCGCGCCACCGTTGCGGCTCGAGATTTCGTAGCGCACGCGTTTGGAGCCGAGCACGAAGAAGCGGGCGTTTTCGACCTGGCCCAGCGAGCTGAGCCAGCGGTCGAGGCTTTCGGGGAACGAGTCGGCTTGATCGGAATACTCTGCTTCGGAAACATCGTCCGAAACTTTCCGGTAGCGCGCCGGCAACGGAGAGCGGCCTCGAAAGCCCTGCGCCAGCGGCAGGCTGCGAGTTTCGATCAGGCGATTGAGGACAGCGGTGATCTCAGCGGCTTCTTTTTCGATGGCGAACTCGTCGCTGCCCGGCGCAATGTAACGGTAAAGCTCTTCGTAGGGGTTCGACTTCAGAAACTGAACCGGGAAAACATCGGCAACCAGCGGCTGCGGCAACGTTCCCCACAGGCCGGCCGCGGTGGTCGCCTGCAGAAACCGACGTCGGCTTAGAGACTGAGCCATTGTTTGGCTCCGGCAAAGACTTCAGCCAGCGGGACAGGCTCGCCGGCGTTCAGGAGCGGAAAATCAGGCGGCGCGATGGCGAACAAAGCGTCCATGCCTTCGCCGACGAACAGGTAGGCGGTGTTGCGGCGATACTCCGCGTATTTCTCGCACTCTTGCCAGATGTATTGATAAAAGATTTCGAGATCAACGTAAGTGCCGAGCATGTCCGCTTGGGTGGGAATGGGGTTGGCTTCCTCCTGGTCGGCATAAATGAGCAGGCTGCTGAAGGGTTTTACTTTGGTGCGAATGCCGAACGATGCGCAGAGCAGAGTCGGCCGCGCGCGGCGGAGGACCTGCATGCTCGCCCATTCGACGAACGTGTTGTTGATGAGCAGCGTTCCGTTTCCGTTGAGCAGCACCGATTGCAGGAAATCGCCAAGTATCGGGTCGCGGCCCGCCGCGCGCCGCAGCTCGCCCGGATTCATCCGCTTCAGGCGCTCACCGAGCTGCCGCGGGCCGGGAATCTGCTCGCGCGTCACCATCTTGTCGACTTCTTCCATCAGGGCTTCGCGGACACGCTTGAGGCGGTCGTAGCTGAAGCCGGTCCAGCCGGAGAACGAAGTGGCCAGGCGATGGATCGGGTCGCCGGCTTCGATCACCCAGTTGTCGTAGTCGTTGGACGCGTTCTTGCCGAGCAGGTCGAACAGCGTAGGCGCTTTTTGAGACCGCGGCGCTCCAGTAAGTATCAGGGATAGGTAGTCGTTGAGCGCATCTTCGTCACCGAGCGCGAGTGGAATCTGTGTGCCGCGGTCCCTGAGGCGCGTCCACATGCGGTCGGGCCCTGTCGGCAGCTCGGCGGGCGAAATCACAATCACCAGCCGCGAGTGGCCCGAGCGAGCGACTTCTTCGTCGAGCAGCGGGTCGAGCTGGGCGAAGATGCCGGTGATCGTGCTTCTCCACTCAGCCAAGTGCGGCGAGCGCTGCAAGAAGTCGACGTGCTCGAGGGTGAATTCGCCCCGGCTCCAGTTGTTCTCGTTGATGCCCATCTTCGCTTCGATGGCGCGGAGCGGTGCGAACAACTGTTCGACCGCCGCGGACTCGGAACGATCGAGCAGGGCGAACAGCCGCTCGAAATAGTTGCGTTCGGCGGGGAACAGGCGCTTCCAGTCTTCGATGCGGTCGTAGAAGTAAGTGGAAAAGGTGGGAGGAAGGCGCTTGAAGAGGCCTTCCTTCATCAATTGCTTGAGCTCAGGACTGATTTTCGATGTTTCAGCCATGAAGACAATGGCGGCGGAACGCGACCGCGATGCGAAAGTGCAAAAGGGGACAGTCACCCGAGTGCGTGCGAAAGGGACTGTAACCCGTGCGAAAGGGGACAGTCACCCGAGTGCGACGCTTCGTGCCAAGCCGCTAATTGTGCCTCGGGTGACTGTCCCCCGGGCGC
>JBBDWJ010000186.1:0-25557 GCA_040902925.1 Bryobacterales bacterium
CTGAGGGCACTGAATCCGAGCTGGTCCGGGGAAAGAATCTATCAGCAGGCCCGAATTCTGATCGCTGCTGAGGTACAGGCTATAACGTACCGCGAATTTCTGCCCTTACTATTAGGCGAGGGTGCGCTGCCCGCCTATTCGGGATATCGTGAAGAGGCCGACCCGAGTATCTCGAATATCTTTACGACGGTGGCATTTCGCCTGGGCCACAGTCTGCTCAACCCGCAACTGCTTCGTCTGGCGCCCGATGGCAGCAGCATCCCGGCCGGGCCCCTCGATCTTCAAGACGCGTTCTTCCGCCCGGATCTGGTTTCTCAACCCGGAGCGCTCGAAGAGCTGCTGCGCGGCTTGGCCGCACAACGCGCACGGGCTCTGGACCCTTTCGTGACCGATGCCGTACGTAATTTTTTGTTCGGCGCTCCGGGCGCGGGCGGCTTCGACCTCGCGGCGCTCAACATCCAGCGCGGCCGGGACCACGGCATACCAAGCTACAACGCATGTCGAATGAAACTCGGCCTGGCGCCCAAAACAAGTTTTGCGACGATTAGCTCGGATCCGGAGCTTCAGTACCGCCTGGAAGAAGCGTATGGAACGGTCGAGGGTATCGATGCGTGGGTCGGAGGGCTAGCCGAAGATCGGCTCCCCGGGGCGCTCGTTGGCGAGTTGTTTTACGTGGTTCTGCGAAAGCAGTTTCGCAATGTAAGGGATGGCGATCCGTTCTGGTACCAGCGTGTGCTGGATGCCGGAACGCAGGGGTTGATTGAGCACCTGACGCTCAGCCGGATTATCCAACTGAACACCGGGATCGGGAACGAACTCGCGGAGGACGTTTTTCGTGCGCCCGCTTCGGCGCCCTACTGACGCATCGGGTGTCTGACGCGCATCGGGGTCGCTGGGGACAGCACCTTAACCTCCTCGCCCCCGCGGTCGGCCGTCTCAGCCGAATCAGTCACAACCCAATCAGCATCACAAAATCAACGACATACGAGCGAAAACCACCGAAAAATTTGGAGCCGCATGCTACCCTTCAACCAGAGAGGTAGGGCAAGGCCAGGAAAGACCGGTGCCATGTGCCGAGGACGGGGCCTTGAAAGACCACGGACACGGGCCCGACCGTATCCAGAGCCATGAGCAAAAAAATGGCGGGCCCCAAAGACCGAAACCCAATGGTTTCAGTCCCGAAGCCAGGAAAAACATCGTCAAAACCGCTCAAAACTGCTCATTCGGCCGGACGCGACCAACGAGCTTCATTCGTATCTCAAGGCTGCCAGCGGATCGACTCTCGTAGCGCTCTGCGCGGGAATATAGCTCGCCAGCAGAGCTACCGCGGCCAACAGCAAGGGGACCGCTGCGAAGGTCAGCGGATCCCAGGCGCTGACGCCGTAGAGCAGCCCGCTGATGAGCCGCGCGAGCATGGCCGATCCGAGCCACCCCAACCCGAGCCCACGGCGATCAACCCCGCTGCCTGGCGGAGCACCAGCCCGAGGACGTCGCTCTCGATCATGGCCTCGGAAGCCATGGCGCGCGGACGGAAATCGGCGTCGGCGAAGCTGCCCACCGAACACGCCGGCGGCTGGGTCCACCGCGAGAACGGATATATACTGGAGGACACAGTTTCGAACCCCAATCGCCCATCAGCCCGGGGCTGCGTCCCGTGGAGGTCTTTTCGCAATGATCACAATGAAACGCCTGTTGACTGCTCTGCTGCTGTTCCCGCTGCTGCTGCCGGCGGCTTCGACGCTCGATATTTATTGGATCGACGTGGAAGGGGGCGCAGCGACGCTGTTGGTCACTCAGGCCGGGGAGACCGTGCTGATGGATGCCGGCTGGTCGGGCTTTGACGACCGCGACGCCAAACGCATCGTCGATGTGCTGAAGAACCAGGCGAAAGCCTCAAAAATCGACTACTTCATCACGTCGCATTTTCATACCGATCATGTCGGCGGCGTGCCGGCGCTCGCCAAGCGTGTGCCGATCGATAAGTTCGTCGAGCACGGCGAAAGCGTCGAGACCGGCAACGAGCGCGGCAAGCAGCTTTGGGACAGTTACGTGGCGGTTGCCGGCGATAAGCGCATGCAGGTCACCGCTGGAGACAAGCTGCCGCTCAAGCAGGTTGATTTTCTATTCGTCGCCGCGCGCAATAAGTTTCTTCGCAAGCCGCTCGAAGGCGGCGGGCCCAATTCGCTGTGCAAAAACGTCGAAATGAAGGAAAAGGATCCCGATGAGAACGGCAAAAGCGTCGGCTTCCTGGTGCGCGTCGAGGACTTCCAGTTTCTCGACCTGGGCGACCTGAGCTGGAACTGGGAATACCAGATGGCCTGCCCGGTCAACCTGCTCGGCGAAGTCGATCTCTACCAGGTCACCCACCACGGCATGAACATGTCGGGCAACCCGGCGCATCTGTGGTCGATCAAGCCGCAGGTCGCCGTGATGAACAACGGACCAACCAAGGGCGGCAGCCAGGAAACCTTCGAGGTTCTGGCGCAGTCGCCCGGCCTCGAGGATTTGTGGCAGGTTCACCGCGCCGTCAAGGTCGAGGATTCGGTCAACACCGACAAGAACCTGATCGCGAACCTCGGCGAGACCAAGGACTGCGAGGGCCACTGGATCAAGGCCTCGCTCAACGGCGACGGGACGTACACGCTAACCAACGGCCGCAACGGATTCACGAAAACCTATCGGGTGCGGTAGGAGACAAATAAATTAGCTGGTCCTGAGAAGCAACGAGCGCGGCCGCCCGCAGGCGGTAGCGCGAACTTTCCCGTAGCGTCAAGGCGATCCAAATTGTGCCCTGCTAGAACGATCGTGAAGGTGCGGCCATGATCGAGCGCATCGAAGTCGATCCCTCCGTAATGCAGGGCAAACCCGTGGTTCGGGGTACGCGTGTTCCCGTGGAGTTGCTGCTCCGAAAACTCGCCGAGGGGGCGAGCTACGAGGATCTGCTGGACGCCTACCCGCGGCTCACGGCTGACGATATTCGCGCCGCCCTCGCTTATGCGGCCGATCGTATCGCGCATGAAACCGTCCTGCCTGTCGGTTCGCCGTAGTCCCGATCGGCATGCGATTCCTCGCGGACCAGAGCTGCGACTTCGCGGTGGTCCGCGCTTCGAGCTGATGGCCGGGATGTGTTAGCCGTCAGTGAGTTCCGCCAGCGTTCCATTGATGAAGAGGTTTTGCAGCTAGCTATTTCGCAAAAACGCATTCTGCTGACCGAAGATAAAGACTTTGGAAGGATTGTGTTCGCCTCACCGGCCTCGTGCGCGGGGGTGATTCTGATTCGTTACCCGGCCAGTGCTCGCAAGTCTCTTCCAGGCGCCGTCCTGTCGCTTGATCCGCGAATACCCGGACCAGATCGAACGATCGTCCACCGTTTTGCGTCCGGGAGCGGCTCGAATACTTCCCACAACCCGAACTCCGCAAGGGTAGGCTTGCAGATCCTTGACCCCAGCGGACTTAGCGGACTTTGCTTTACAATGAACTCTTTGACCAGAGAAGCACCAAGCAAGGTGTCGGTTCGTGCGATGGCGAGGCGCGCCTGGCTCAGCGCTTCTTGAACAACGAGTCGAAGCTCTTGCGCGTGTCTTCGGGGGTCGTAACGCTGCGGTTCACCAAGTCGATCGTCGTTCGAGGCTCGAAGTAGTCGCAGAAGTTGGCGCGGGCTTTTTCGGCGACCCATTCGGCCTGCGGCTCGGCGCACTGGTTGTTTCTGCCCGGATCGAAAAAGCGGCAAGCGCGGCAGCAGTGCAGATCGGCGTCACATTGACTGCAAGTGTCGTTGCGCTGAATTTTCTGGCTGGGTAGGAGTTTGCGTGGCGCTCCGCAGTTGTGGCAGTTCAGAACGACGTTGCCCATAATACGAGCAGAGTACTCCAGAAGATGCGACGAATCAACGGCTTCAGGCTGGACTTCGAGGGACGCGGGCTAATCCGGCGGCCACGCGAGGCTGAATCATCGGCGGCCCGCGGCCCAGGAAGCGGTAGCCACCGGCACGGGCAGGCCGAGCACGCGCAAAATGCTTGCGCTAAAGCAGCAGCGGGCCACGCCACGCCTGGCACACGTTTTCGGCTGCAAGGCGCCGGCGCGGGACGCCTGTTCGCAGCAGCGCTGGCGCTTGCACTGCTCGCCGCCTGCGGTGGAAAAATCCCGCCGACAAACTACTACATGCTGGACTTGCCGGCCCCAGCCGCGAAGCCGGCCAACACGCTGCCCTTTACCGCGGTCGTGATGCCGTTCCGCGGCTCGGAAATGCTCGGCCAGGACCGCATCATCTACCGCGAAACCGCCAGCCAGGTCGGGTTCTACGAATACCATCGCTGGGCCGAAGATCCGCGTACGACCCTGCTTCGCTCGCTGCTCGGCCAACTGCGCGCCACCGGAGCGTTTGAGCGCGTCGTGCCGTTTGAAGGCCGCACGAGCGTCGATTACATCATCCGCGGGAGTCTCGATCAGCTCGAAGAAATCGACTACGGCGGGGGCGTCTCGGTCAAGGTCAAGGTTTCGGCGCAACTCGTCGACGCCGCAACGAACCGGGTCGTCTGGAATGAAACGTCCGAGGCGACCGGAAGCGTTTCCACCGCGGAGGTAAGCGCCGTTGTTGAGCAGATGAGCACCGCGATGCGATCGGCGGTCAGCCAGCTCGTCGAAGGCATCAACACCCACCTCAGATCGAACGCAGCTCAATCTGCGCTTTCATCCGCTCCGTCTGCTCAGGGGGCGCAAAGGTAAGACCGGGGTTGGAGGCGGCGGCGGTCGCTGCGGCCACGGCCCAACGAAATGCGTCCGGAAAGCTCTGGCCTTGCGAAAGCCCGAGCACGCAGATCGCCGCCAGCACGTCCCCTGCCCCGATCGCGCAGCCGGTCTGCACGGCCGGCAGCAAGGCGCGCAACAGCCCTTCGTCCCAGGCGCCAATCGCGCCCTGACTTCCCATCGACAAGATGACCTGCCCGGCGCCCATCTTCTGGATGTCGCGGGCGGCCGCGGCGGCTTGCGCCTCCGACAAGATCGTGCGGTCGAGCAAGCGCTCGGCCTCGGGGCGGTTCGGCTTGGCGAGCGTCGGGCCCGCTTCGAGCCCCAACCGCAACGCCTCGCTGCTCGAGTCGAGCGTGGTCAAAACGCCGTGCTCGCGGGCCAGCCGGATCAGACGCGCGTAGAAATCCGGCGGCGCCTTCGGCGGCACGCTGCCGTTGAGCATCAACCATGCCGCGCCAGGCAGATGTTCGCGGACGGCATCCTCAACGCGGTGCAGATCTTTGTCGCTCAGCTTCGAGCCGGGCTGGTCGAGCTTGATCATCAGGCCCTGGTCGTCAATGATCGCGAAGTTGCGGCGGGTCTCGCCGGCAACGGGAATCAACGTGACCGGGATCTGCGAAGCAGCGACGAGCCGCGCGAAACGCCGCCCCGTTTCGCCGCCGATCGGAGCGATGGCATGGACTTCTCCGCCGTAAGCATGAATCACCTGCGCGGCGTTGATACCTTTGCCGCCAGCGTGCTCGGTTTCGGACTGGATGAAGGTGCGATCGTCATAGACGATCCGGTTGGTCTTGATCGTCAGGTCGATCGCCGGGTTGAGTGTCAGCGTGAGGATCATGAAAGGAACATCGTAGCGCAACAGAGGCGCAGGCGACCGGCGAGGGAATACTCGCGGCCGGCGGCAAAATTCGGGCTGTTTTTGGGATTCAGGCGCCGGGCGCAATCAGGGGTAGGCGCTGGAACCCAGTGACATCAGAGTCTCGGCGCATCCGGCTAATGGGATGGAGTCCGGTTGCGGGCAAGCGAGGCCGCAGAATCCGCGGCCGCCGGCCGTCAGAACAGCTCAGCGGCCTTCGAGAAACCGCGATGCCGGAGCGTTGCCGGCAGGTCGGCCGCCGGCGCGAGCCCGCCGCCTTCGTGAACTTCCTCGACCTCGGGCGTCTCCAGGCGGCCGCGAAACCGGGCAGCGGTGTCCTTCGGCGTGCTTTTTTGGTTGGGTGTGAGCAGCCCCACCACCCAAAAATCTCCCGTGGAGTATCGCACCGTGGCCCATTCCACCATATTGGTATCGAGAATCTGTCCGGAACCCTTTCTGTTTCCGATCTCTGCTCTTAAGTCGTATGGCCTGGCTGGAAATCGACATTCCGGCGGGTTGCGAGAGAAAAAACTTTCATCGCCGCCGGCGGACGCGTTTCCGGCCAACTCTGGCGCATCATAGAAGCTGTGAGACCCGCGCGCTTACCGTTTGTTTAATAGCGTGTCCCCACCCTGGCGGGTAGGGCTCGGATCGCCTGCGGCGATGTATACTGGCCGCAACCGGATTCCCGTCGGCTCTCACTGTGTACCGGCCGGGCTCAAGGAGAACCTAGATTGCCCACGCGCGGATTCGCAAAGCTCGCTCCGATCGGGCTGCTGGCGCTAGCAAGCGCCTTCGGCCAGCAAGAGCCCGCCCCCGTTACCGGCCCCAACCTGCTCGATGAAATTCGCGCGCACCGCTCGGGCGTCGCCGTTTGGTGGCTGGGCCACAACGGCTGGCTCATCAAATCCGGCGACACGCTGATCGGAACGGATCTCGTGCTCGAAGAGCCAAATCGTTTGTTTCCCACGCCGATTTCGGCGGTGGATCTGGCGACGGAGCTGGATGTCTCCTTCATCACGCACGGCCACGGCGACCACTTTCATCGCGCGACTTCGAAAACACTGTTCGAAAAAGGTCATTGCACCTTCGTGATTCCGAAAAGTTGTGTCGACATCGCCCGCAAGCTCGAGATCGACGATACGCGCATACGTGTTGCGACTCCCCGCGAGGAGCCCTTCGAGATCGATGGTGTTCGAGTACAGCCCATCCGCGCCCTTCACGGCAACCCAAAGTTTGCCGTCCACCAGCAAGCGAACCTCGAGGACAGCGGCTACGTCATCACCATCGGCGGCAAAACCTTCCTGCAACCCGGCGACTCGGTGCTATTGGGAGATCATCTGTTCCTAAAACACGTCGATGTGCTGTTTTTCTCGCCGACCGAGCACAACATGCATGTTGACCGCTCGGTGATCCTGATCAACGAGCTGCAACCCGACTACATCCTGCCGCAGCATCGCAACACCTACATCGAGACGCCGCAGAATCGCTACTGGACGCACGGCTACCCCGGCGAGGTCCTCACCCTTCTCGCGAAGCCATTGCAGGAACGGTATCGAATCGTCCAGCCCGGCGAGCGTCTGATCATTCAGTAAGGCTCCCGATAAATCCATTCAGCGGCGCGCGCCGCAGAGGCGGCGATGTGCGATGCACTACAGCTCCCGCCAGCGACGTGAGGCATGCCGCCGCACCAGCGGCGCACTTTGACGCAACTCTGCTGTAACACTCCCCCGCAATTCGGTTTCTTCCTGGTTATATCGCTCGTTCCGTAGTTGGCACGCTGCTTGCACGGTATACGCCCCCGCGCTCTCCTTTCTGAATCAGCAACTCCCTTGCGAGCTCTGTCCAGATAGCACCGCGTCTTGTTCCGCACTTAGATTTCGTACGTAATCAAACGCGCCCGCATTTCGAAAGGAAAGACAAATGAAAAGGAAGTTTTTGAATCTGATTTTGCTCTTGTGTTTTGTCGCACCGGCTCTCCTGCTCGCGCAAAGCTCAGTGAAGGTGAAGGGTCTCGTGCAAGCTTTGCCCGAGGCCGGCACGCTGGGCGATTGGGTGATTGGAGGCCAACTGGTAACGGTGGGCGCAACAACCGAAATCGACGCCGACGTCGATGAGTTGCTGCTCGGCGCGTGCCTGGAAGCCGAAGGCGCCCTCGCGGCCGGCGGCGCGCTCGAAGCGGAGCGAATCTCCTCCGACGATGATTGCGGCGGCGTCAGCGAAAACCCCGGCGCGCAGAAAGTTGAGTTCACGGCCCTTGTCGATTCCGTGCCAGCCAACGGCTTGGTCGGAAGCTGGGTCGTGGGCGACTGGAACGTCTCCACCGACGATTTCACCAATTTCGACGGGGCTGAAGAGGGTTTTCAAGCCGGCGCTTGCGTCGAAGTGGAAGGCGTGCTGTTGGCCAACGGCATCGTGCGCGCCTCGGAGATGGAAGTCGAGGACGCGGATGATTGCGGCGCCGCGGCCGACGGACAAACCGCCGAGTTGCGCGGCGTGGTGGATTCCGCGCCCGATCCTGGACCGGCCGGCGACTGGATGGTGCGCGGTTTTATCGTGCGCGTTTCCGAAGCAACCGAAATCAACTCCGATGCGGGGCCCGGTGAAGCCGGCGCGTGTGTGAAGGCCGAGGGCAGCCTCGACGAAAACGGCGCTCTGCTTGCCTCCGAGATGCGCGTACTGGAAGAAGACGGCTGCGCCGCTCCGAACGAAAGCGAGCTGGAGTTCACGGGCGAAATTGAGACGCTGCCGAGCAGCGGCCTCGCCGGTTCGTGGACCGTCATGGGAGTCAACGTCACCGTCAACACCGCAACCGAGCTGGAACTGGAGCTGGGCCCGGCCCAGCCAGGCGTTTGCGTAAAGGTCGAAGGAAGCGCGGGTATGGGGAGCGTGACCGCGCGGGAGATCCGCGTGCTCGGTCTCGACTGCGGCGCGCCGCCCGACGACGAAACGATGATTACCTTCCAGGGCCAGGTGCAGAGCATTCCTCCGCAGGACACCGCTGGAGTATGGCGCATCAGCGGCCGCACGGTGCTCGTTGGCGATTCGACCACCATTGATCTTGACGGGCGCGATCCCGAGACCGGCTTCTGCGTCGAAGTCGAAGGCAGTCTGCTATCGGGAATCGTCAGCGCGTCTCGTCTTACTCTGCTGAGCGAAGGCTGCGCTGCTTCGCCGGGACCGCCTGAGCTCACCCAAATCCTGGGTGTGATTGACACACTTCCCCCAGGGACCGACCTCGGTGAATGGGAAGTAGGTGGAACGCAAGTGACGGTTTCCGCCGCCACCGAGCTCAATGCCGACTCCGGTGATTTCCTGACCGGAGCGTGCGTGCGCATCGAAGGCAGGCAGTTGGCCAACGGCAACGTGCTGGCGCGGGAAGTAACGACTCGCCCGGCGACCGATTGCAACGATGACGGCAACAGTGTCGAGTTCGCCGGAATTATCACAGCGAAACCCGAGGACGGCCAGATCGGCGACTGGACAATCTCCACCCAACAGATTGCCGTTTCGGAAGACACCGAACTCGACACCACCGATGGGCCACTCCGCCTAGGCGCTTGCGTCGAGGTAAGCGGAATCGCTCAGGAGGACGGCTCGATTGCGGCATCCAGAGTCGACGTTGAGTCCGCTTCCGGCGCCTGCGTGCTGGCTGTTGTCAGCGCCGGGTCGTTCGGGACAGGTCCGGTCAGCCCTGGCGAAATCGTCAGTATCTTCGGGCTGGGCCTTGGACCAGGAGCGGGTCTCGGACTGGTTGTCGAAAACGGGCACGTAACGAATCGCGTGGGCGGCGTACGTGTGTTGTTTGACGACGTACCGGCTCCGATTCTGTTCCTATCGGGCAACCAGGTCAACGTCGTGGCGCCGTACTCGATTGCGGGCCAGGCGACGACGACGGTACAGATCGTCTGGGCCGGCGCGTTTACCAAAACCCTGGAGCTAGAAGTGGCCGCGGCTGATCCCGCGCTGCTCACGCTCGAGCAGATGGGTACTGGCCAGGCCGCCGTGCTGAACTGGGAGGCCGACACGCAAACCTACACCGTCAACGGCGCGGACAACCCGGCCGCTCCAGGCCAGGCGGTCGTTTTCTACGCAACCGGCGAAGGCCAGACGACCCCGGCCGGCGATGATGGAGCAGTGGTGGACATCAACAACCTGCCGCAGCCCAATCTGCCGGTCACGGTGACCATCGGCGGGCTGCCCGCGGAGGTGTTTTACTCCGGCGGCGCGCCGACACTGGTGTCGGGAGTACTTCAGGTGAACGCGTTCGTGCCGGAAGGCCTGACCGAAACCGGCGACGTCGAGGTGATCCTGCAAGTGGGCGAATTCTCAAGCCCGGCAGGCGTCACGATCTACGTTCAGCCGTAACTAAGCTGAAGCTAGTCAGCGGCAAATCAACAGCAGCGAGGCGCGCGCCCGAGGCGCGCCTCGCAAGCCCTCGTGGTCCAGCCGTCAGAATCCATTCGCAATCTGCCTGCTCCCCGCATGGCGAGCAATAGCCGCGAAGCGGCAAAGCAGCGACAGGCGCTCCCGCCTGTCACTACGAAAGCGCTTTGCCCGCCTCAGCCGCTTTGTCCCATAGATCATCTTTTAGAAACTGGTGACCTAACGAGTAAGCTAGTTGGGCGTCTATGGATTTTGTGGCCTGTAGCAGCTCCGCCCTTCCCATAGATCATCTTCTGGTATATAGTCCGATCCATGCCCAAGAAAGGTTCACCGCCACTGCAAGGAGAAATCCTCCAAGGCACGCTCGATCTGTTGGTTCTCAAGACCTTGGCGCTCTGTCCGGCGCACGGCCACACGATCGCGCACGCCATCGAGCGCCGCGCCTTGACGGCGTAGTCCAGCGCGCCGTAGAGTCCGATACTCGCCAGCAGCGCGGCAATCGCGGCAAAGATCGACGACAGGGGGCACCACGTTGAAAAGCCCGAGGAGGTTTCTGTAGATTGGGCGAACGCGAAAGACGTGCGGCGTCAGCGGCTCACGGGCGTCCTGCGGGACGCCAAGAGTTTGCCGGACCTGATCGTGATGTAGCGGCCCACGACCAAGGACCGGCACGAGCACCGGGTCCTCACTCGACGGCTACGCCGCTTCGGTCACCTGCACGTACACCGTCCGCTTGCGCGACCGGTTATCGAAATCAATCAAGATCACCTGCTGCCAGGTCCCTAGCATCAATTCCCCACCTTCGATCGGAATCGATAGCGAAGGCTTCATCAAGGCCGCGCGCAGGTGAGCATAGCCGTTGCCGTCGTGCCAAGCCTCGTTGTGTTGGTAAACCGCGTCCATCGGCGCGATGCGCTCCAAAGCATCCTTAAGATCCTGCACGGCGCCCGGTTCATACTCGATCGTCGAAAGCGCCGCCGTCGAGCCCACGACAAACAGATGCGCCACGCCCTCGCGGACCTCGCTGCGCGCGCACGCCTGCCGCACTTGAGGTGAGATATCGAGAATGTCGTTGAACCCGCGCGTGGATATCGAAAACTTCATGTCCACATTATCGAGCGGGGCAACATGCCGTTCCCGCGCCAAGCGCGATAGAGGGACCTCCACAGAAAGGGCATCGTCTGGGCCGCGGCTGCCCGGCGGGCAGCAGGGAGCGGGGAGCGCAGAATCGAGGCCTTCAAAGTTGAAACCTGAAATCACAGGTGAGGAGTCTAACCAGTGTGCATGGCTCGATTCGCTAGGAAATCAGGAGGCGACCATGAGCAGACACGTTTGGAGTCTTACCACCGCGGTACTATTGCTTTCCTCAGCGATAGCGCCGGCGGCCCGCGCCGAACGACCGTCCCGGGAGGGCTACGGCGGCTACCGCCACTCCGACTTGCGCGCCCTGGCCGACGACACCGAGAAGCTCGCCGATCGCTTCCGCAGCCAGCTTGACCGCGAACTCGATCGAACGATCATTGATGGCACAAAGCGCGAAAATCAGGTTGAAAAGCGCGCCGCGAAGCTCGAAGATGCGCTGGACGATGTCCGCTCGTCCGTGAGGAACGGCAAGAAACCGAACCACACGCGCGATCGCGTCAAACGCGCGGTCCGCTACGCTCACGAACTGGAACAAGATTTGGTTCGCCTAAGGCTCAGCCCCGGCCTCCACCAGGACTGGCGCCAGCTTCAAGGCCGCGTGAACCAACTCGCGTATTACTACGAGCTGACTCCACGCCACGCGGCGATGCCAGGGAGAAGCTACCGCTAAGTTCTCCAAAACCATCGCCGCCTGTTCCGCGTACCTGCAACGAAGGGGGCGTCTCCGCGGCGCCCCCAACCCCGCCTCGAAACCCCCACCAACTGATGTCGACTGTGTGGCGCAAGCTCTCAGCTTGCAGCAGCGAGCCCCGCTCGATGCAAAGCCTCACAGCAGCAGAGCCATCCGGTCATGAAATTCGCTCTTACTATCCTCGCGCTGACTTTCTGCCTACCAGTCAACGCCCAGGCCGCCGATGCCGTGCAACCCGGGCAGTTCCGCGTTGATGCTCCTGAGGTGTACAATCCCGGCATGCAAAGGCGTCAATTTCTGAGAACTGCGGCCGCCGCCGCGGCCCTATCGGCTTCGCGCCTCACCGCCGCTACCGAGCCTCTCAAGCGCGCGCTGAAAATCACGCGTGTCGAGACCGACCTGCTGCGCTTTCCGCCCGGCCGGCCGCATTACGATGCGATTCAGCAGCTCGGCGTCGATCGCGGCGGTGTCGTATTGCGCATCCACACCGACGGCGGAATCACGGGGTGGGCGTATAGCTCGTTTGGCCGGCTGGCCGGCGGCCCCGACACCGTACGGACCATCCTCGAGAAGGAATGCGCGCCGCTATTGATCGGCCAGGACCCGGCTATGACCCGAAAGATTCGCGCCGACCTCTGGCGCGCGCTCGACTACCACGGCGTGCAAGGCATAACGCACTTTGCCGTCTCGGCCGTGGACATCGCGCTTTGGGACATCGTCGGCAAGTCGCTCGACACGCCCGTCTACCGCCTGCTCGGGCCCGCCCGCGATCGCATCGCGGCCTACGCCATGGTCGGCTGGTATTACGACGATGATGACGATTTGAGTGAATACCGCCGCGCGGTCGAATCCGCTTTTGAGGAAGGTTTCGGAGCGGTCAAGATCAAAGTGGGACGTGGACCACTCGAGGAGGACGCCCGCCGCATCCGTGCCGCGCTAGACCTCGCCGGAAACAATCGCCGCGTTCTGGTCGACGCCAACCAGGCGCTCAACACCAACGAAGCTATCCGGCGGGGCCGCGTATATCAGGAGATGGGCTGCTTTTGGTACGAAGAGCCCCTGCCGCCGTGGCAAAAAGACGGTTATGCGGAACTTGCCGCCGCGCTCGATATTCGTATCGCGACCGGCGAAAACGAGTACACGAAGTATTCCTTTTTGGAGCTCATGCAGCGCAAAGCCACCGACGTGCTGCAGCCGGACAACCGCCGTGCTGGGGGCGTCACCGAGTGGATGGAAATTGCCGCCTTGGCCGACGGTTTTGGGCTTGAAATCGCCAGCCACGGCGGAGGTGGCATGGCGACCCAAATGCTCTGCACGATGCCCCACGCCATCTACCTGGAAAGCGGCAGCTTGCGGAATCAGAATTCCTACGTTCAAAAACTGCGGATGGTCGAAGGAGAGGTTCTGGCGCCGGATCTGCCTGGAATCGGCAGCGAGTTAGAGCCGCAGTACGTAGAAAAATACCGCGCCTAGGAGTTCCGGCGGACGCCCAAAAAGCCTCGGGATTTCGCCGGTCCTGGCGCTGGATGCCATAACGAGCGAATCCTGCTATTCGGCGCGGTTGTAAACGGCGCCTTCGCTGGCCTGAAATCCAAGCGCCCAGGTAACCCATCCGAACGACGCATCGCGGGCGGGTTCGTCACGCCACCCGATGCATGCCCTGCGGAGGTCCGGACCGAAACAGCGCCTCGGTCTCTCTGTCCAGTAGAACCCACAGTCCGTAGCCGCCGATCGCGGTTCCGATCGGAAAATTGACCAGATTGAGCGCGGACAAAACGATTCCCAGTATCCGCGCCCACGGTTTTAGATTCAGCAGCCCCCAGCCGGCGATGATACCAGGCAGCGAGAGCACGAGAATCAGAACGAACAATGCCGTACCGAGCGCTCCCAGAACGCCCACGGCGATGATCGCATCGGGATCGCTCTGCGAGGCGATTCCAGCCATCGTTCCGCCAAACGCAAAAATGCCGGCTATCGCCAGCGCGGCTAACACGCCCAGACAGCCGAACACGATGTTGATTACTCCCAGGATCTTGACGTGGTCTCTCATAGGCCTCCCCAGGTAATCTTACGTCAAGCTGGGAAGAGAAGTTCATTTTGCGGTGGTAATTTAGCCTTTGGCGGCTTTCGTGCGAGCCGTTTATTCGGCGGTGAGGATTTCATAGCGAGGCCGCATCTGGCGGTCCGAAACCTGCGCCACGCGACGCAGTTCGCGCCCGCCTTCCCCAGCCACTCGCTCGAGCAGTTCCCGCGTACGCGGATTGACCGTGGGGACCGAGGGCTCGTAACCGATGAAAATCGTACCAGGCGCCGCCATCGCTTGCTCGATCGTTTCCACGAAATACCTTTCCTCACTCGCCGGTTGAGGAGCTTCCTTTAACGGAAGCGTGTCCCGCGAAAGTAATCGAAGTTGCATGGCCAGGCCCCAATCGAGTACGACAACTTTTTTGGGGTCCTGCGCCTCGACAGCATCGTGCAGCTCATATATCGCTTCCGACCACGAAGGCGTACCGCCGTATTGCAGGATCTGGCCATACTGCTCGGTGACCGCGCGCACGTTGGTCAGGACCAACAGGCTGGCCACGCCCGCCATCAGGATGCGTCCCCTCCCAGGCCGGGTTGCCCCAAACATTCCTGCCGCTACGGCGCTAAAACTCGCCGCGACAAAAAGTTGCGGAAACGGATAAATCAGCGCCAGATGATGCACCGAACCGCCGGATTCCACAGGCAGCATAAGCCCAATGGCAATAGCGCAAAACACCCCAACGAAGAGCAAACCCCGGCGAAGCGGCGTGCGAAGCGTCAAAGGAAGAAGCAGCACGGCCGCGCCCAGCGCCCACGGCATCCAAGTCGCAGCGATGAGCCGGTCGCCGGTCCACCAGCAGACCCAACGCGCGAGCAGACCGTCAGGCAGCGCTGCCTGCGGAGCGGTCACGTGAGCCATCCAGCCCTGAAAAATCGTGCCGTCCAAAGCATGCTGCAGCATCGACAGCTTCGCGAACACAGGCTGCAAGCTAGTTTCCCATCTCAATCCAAGCGATCGCGGGGCGGTTGTGAACCGATAAAGCAGAAACGGCAGGCAACCCACTAACATTCCCGCGGCGGCGATTGCGGCCGGCTTTGTCTTGATAGACCCGAGAAGCTCCCTCGGAAAGACGGTGAGAGCGGCCACAACAAGCGCGGCGAGAAGCCACAGGAAGGTCAGCTTGTCAAAAACTCCCAAGCCAAACAGTAGAGAAGCCGGAAAGAGCCATCCCGGCGATGGATGTTCGTGCCATCGCAGCAACAGCCAGCAACCGCCGAGCCAGCAAAGCCGTTGGATGACGACGGGACCCCAGTCCAGGCGCGTCGTGAAAAGAAACGTCGGATCACTAGCCGCCAGAGCGACAGCAATCAGCGCGGTTCGTGCGTCAAAGACGCGGCGCGCGAACCAAAACAGAACAACCAGAGTAAACGCGCCGAGAAAAACAGCGGGCGCGCGCACCGCCGCGGCCGAGGCCGGTGCAACTTCGGCAACAAGGCGATAAAGCCAGCCCTTCAAGGCCCCAAGGTAGGGCAGAATCATGATGCAAACCGGCTGCCCCAGGATCTCCACATAACCCGCGCCACCGCGCGACGGATCGGGATACGACGCGGCGACGAAAAGAGCTTCGTCGTATTGCAAACCGGGAAGGTCGATCCACAAGCAGCCGAGCACGACGAAGCCGAGCACCGCAAGCGCGACGGCAAGCGGAATCCAAGCAGGGTTGTCGGAGTCGGTGCGGCCTGGCAGCATCGTGGGAGAGTGTCCACGATAGCACCTGGCGCGGGAGAGACGCGACGTCAGTCGTCCGTTGGAGCGAATCCGCGGCGCATCGTATTCTCCACGATGCTGCGCGGCACCATGAACTGCTGCAAATAATCAGGCCCGCCGGCCTTGGAGCCGATGCCCGACATCTTGAAGCCGCCGAAAGGATGGCGTTCGACGATCGCGCCCGTGCAACCGCGGTTGATATAGAGATTTCCCACCCGGAACCGCCGTTTGGCCTTCTCGATATTTTCCGGACTCCGGGAAAAAACTCCGCCGGTCAGCGCATAGGCTGTGCCATTGGCAACCTCTAGGGCCTCATCGAAATCCTTGACCTTAAGGACGGCAAGCACCGGGCCGAAAATCTCCTCCTGGGCCAGCCGGTCCCCGGGACGTATCCCTTCAAAAATCGTAAGCGGCACAAAATGCCCGCGGGCATCTTCGGGACGCCTGGCCAAAAGCTGCTTGCCTTCTTTCTTGCCAACCTCGATATAGCCCTCGATCTTCTTGCGGGCGCTTTCGGAAACGACCGCCCCCATAAATGAGCGTGGATCTTCGACGGGCCCCAGATGCAAGCTTTCCGCCGCCGGGACGAGCCGCTCAATCAGCTTGGAGTAAATCTCCTCCAGCACAATCAGACGCGAGCAAGCCGAGCATTTCTGGCCCTGGTATCCGAAAGCCGAGTAAAGGATCTCCGTGACCGCTTCATCGAGATCGGAATCCGAATCGACAATGACAGCGTTCTTGCCACCCAGCTCAGCCACGACGCGCTTGATGCCCGTCGCGCCTTCTGGCGTTTCACTCGCCAAGCGGATGATCCGCAATCCAACTTCCTTGCTACCCGTGAAAGCAATCATCGCGACGTCAGGGTGCGTAACCAGGTAGTCGCCAACCTCCCGGCCCGGCCCAGGCAAATAATTCAAAACGCCCTTTGGAAGCCCCGCATCCCGGAAAAGCTCGTACATCCCGAAGCCGATGGCGGGAGTTTCGGACGACGGTTTGTACACCACGGTGTTACCGGTTACCAACGCCGCCGATGTCATACCGGTAGAAATCGCCAATGGAAAATTCCAAGGCGCGATGACGCTGGTCACGCCGCGCGGCTCATAGAACAACTCGCTATGCTCGCCCGGCGCACGCCCCATGCGCTGCGGGCGCGCCAGACGGATCATCTCCCGCCCGTAATAGTCGAGAAAATCGATCGCTTCACAAACATCGGCATCGGCCTCGCCCCAACCCTTGCCGGCCTCGAAAACCTGCAGCGCCGCCAGATCGTAGCGCCGTTCGCGTGCAATGGCGGCCGCCTTGAATAAGTACCCGGCACGTTCTTCGGCGGGCGTATCGCGCCAGGCCGGGAACGCCTCGCGCGCAGCACTAATCGCCTCCGCGGCATCCGGCTCGCCGGCAACCGAAATCGAAGCTACAAGCTCCTCCGGCGCGTTCGGATTCGTCGAGCGAATCTGCCGTTCGGTGACCCTCTCACTGCCCGCGACAACCAGCGGCACGCGAATCGGAAATCGAGCGCGGATCGACGGCAACGCTTTTGAAAACTCGTCCCGGTTTCGAGCGAGCGTCCAATCCAGAAGCGGTACGTTGGAGAAAGTTCCTGCAGGCGCTGGGGATTCGCGATTGGTTTCAGCGAGCCGCGCCGCTGACGCGGTTGGCCCAGCGCCGTTATTCGCGACAAAGTCCAGGGGATTGCGCAACAGTTCCTCACGGGAAACCTCCTGCGTGAAGCTCTGCCGCAGGAACGACTCGTTGGAAGTGTTCTCAAGCAGACGGCGCACCAGATACGCCATGCCCGGAATCATTTCTCCCACCGGCGTATAGAGCCGCAGCCGCAGCCCCGCCTTCTGCAGCGCCGTTCGCACGGGCTCGGCCATCCCGTAGAGCACCTGAAACTCCAAGCGCTCCTCGGGCACGCGCAGTTCCCGAGCCTGCTCCTGCACGGAGGCAATGGAGCGAATATTATGCGAGGCGCAGGCGAGCGAAAGCGTGGCATGATTCTCCAGAATCATGCGCGCCAGCTTCTCGAAGTTTGCGTCGGTTTCGTGCTTGTTCGTAAACACCGGAACCGGCCAGTTCTTTTGGCGGGCCCAAATTTCCTCGGCGTCCCAGTAAGCCCCTTTCACCAAACGAACCGTCACGCGTTGATCCAACCTTCGGCTCCATGCGATCAGCCCCCGCAAGTCATCTTCGGTTTCCCGTAAATAGGCCTGCAGCGCCAGCCCCGTGTGCGGATAGCCGCGGAACTCCGGTTCTTCCATCATGCTCTTGTAGAGCGCGACGCTGAGGCTTTTCACCTCGCGGTGCTCGATATCGAGGTTGACGAACGCTCCCAATTCCATCGCGCGGCGGAAAATTGGCCGCAAGCGCTCCTTGGCCGCGTCCACGGAATGGTCGAAGGCCCGCGCGTGCATCTGCGAATGCATCGCCGTCGGCTTGACGGAAAGATTGATCTTCGGAGCCGAGCCCCAGTCCAGATCGCCCGAGCCACCGGCCAGCGCCGGCCAATCGCGCTGCCGCTGATATAGCGACTCGAGCAATTCCAGGTAGCGCCGCAGGTAATCGTCGGCCTCGGCCTCGGAAACCACGGCCTCGCCAAGCAACGAAATCGTGAAGGCCAAACCCTGCTCGCGTAATTTCTGTAACTCGGGCAGCGCGTGCTTCCCATCAGCGCCGGCAATAAACTGGCCGCCCATGCCGCGGATGTTCTTGGCAATTCCTTTGGCGATCAGTCGCGCCGCAAACGATTCCGGCGACAGCGACTTGATCCCCCATTGCAGCGCTTCGGGAAAATCCTGCCCCGGACGGCAAAAATACTCCCGCAAGTGCCGCGCCACCGACTCCGAACTGGTCAAGTACGGGAACACGTCAACGAATCGAAACATCTCGACCTTGAACGCTTCGTCGCGCATGCTCCAGTCGAGGATTTTTCCGGTCCAGAAATTCTTCTGGAAGACCGAAGGCGTCTGCCCTTCGATCAAATCGTAAAGATGCAGCCCGGCCTGGATCGTTTGCTCTTCCAAATCCGCCGCCACTGTCGCCTCGCGCTCCTGATTTGTACTCACAGTGAGCCTCTCCCTTACTGTAGACGTTTTCCGAACGCACTCTGTTGCGCAAACCCCCGAGCAAGGGGCGCGCCAAAGCCTTAGAATGTGCGGGAGACCTGCTGCGGCGCGGCGCTTCCGCTCAACAGACCGCATCGACCCCGATGGCGAAAACCAGAGTCAAGATTCTCGGCGTGCCCCTCGATCTGGGACAACGACGCCGCGGCGTCGACATGGGCCCGTCGGCGATCCGCGCGGCCGGCTTGCAAGCCCGGCTCCGCGAGATGGATATCGACGTGGAAGACGCCGGGGATCTCACCGTCGTCATTCCGGAAAGGCAAACCATTGCCGATAGCCGGGCGCGCTACCTGCAGGAAATCGCCGCCGTCTGCCGCCGCGCGGCCAAGCGCATCGGCGAGTTCCTCGACGGAAGCTCGACGCCGCTGACTCTCGGAGGCGATCACTCGCTCGCCGTTGGCACAATCGCCGGCGCCGTGCGCCATTTCCGGCGTCAGAAACAGTCGCTGGGAGTCATCTGGTTCGACGCTCACGCCGACTGCAACACTCCCGACACGAGCCCCAGCGGCAACGTCCACGGCATGCCGCTGGCAGCGTGCCTCGGTTTCGGACCGGCGGCATTGACAGGCCTCGTCGGGGCCGCGCCGCTGCTCAACCCGGCCAATGTCGTGCTCGTTGGCGTCCGCCAGATCGACAAGCAGGAAAAAGAAATCGTGCGCCGCGCCGGCATCACCGTCTTCACCATCCGCGACATCGACGAGCAGGGCATGCGCCGCATCGTCGAGCAGGCCATCGAGATCGCATCGCGCGGCACGGCCGGATTTCACGTCAGCCTCGATATGGATTTTCTCGACCCGAGCGCGGCGCCCGGCGTCGGCACCCCCTGCCGCGGCGGCGCCGGCTACCGCGAGGCCCACCTGGCGATGGAATGGATTGCGGATTCCCAAAAGCTGCGCGCGATCGAGATCGTCGAGGTGAATCCGATCCTCGACGTGCAAAATCAAACCGCGACGCTTGCGGTCGAGCTAGCGCTATCGGCTTTCGGGAAGAGAATTCTCTAACGGAAGGAAGCTGGAGCGGAGTCCAAACTGCTTTACTGAATCGTCAGCATCCGCTGGATGGCCGTCTGCGCCTTTTCTTTGACGTCGTCAGCCACGGTCACCTCGATGCGGTCGTTCTTCAGCGAGTCCAGCAGCTTCTCGAGCGTGTTCATCTTCATGTACTCGCAAACCGCTTCGGTGGAAACCGGATGGAAGATCTTCGAGGGGATATCTTTGCGCAATCGATAGAGCATACCCAGTTCGGTCGCCACGATGAACTCCTTCGCGGGCGACGTCTCGGCATGCCGGATCATCTGTTCGGTCGAAAGGAAGTAGGCCTTCTGAAACGGCGAAGAGCCGTTCATCATTTTCGCCAGGCACGAGGAAGCGCAGCCGCACTCGGGGTGGATCAGCAAATCGGCGTCCGGATGCGCGTCAAAAGCAAGCTCCAACGCCTGCTCGCCGATTTTCGCGTGGACGTGGCACGCGCCGTCGTACAGATCGACCAGCGTGGGGTCGATTTTGCTCTGCGATAACGACACCGCCCCCAAATACTTGTCAGGAAGGAACAGCACGCGCTGCCCAGGGTGCGTCCGCGCCGCATGGTCGAGCACCTGCGGAGCATTTCGCGACGTGCAGATGTAGTGGCTCATCGCCTTCGTCTGCGCATCGGTGTTGATGTAGGAAATGATCAGGCCGTCCGGGTTGTGCGCCATCCAGTTGCGGATTCGCCCATGATCGATCGACGCCACCAGCGAGCAACCCGGCTGATCGGGCATGTAGACCTTCGCGCGGTCGCCCACAATTGTTTTGGCGGTCTCGCCCATGAACCAAACGCCGCAAAAATCAACCCGCGGAGTGTCCTGCTGGGCGACGTACTGGCTCAGCCCCAGCGAGTCGCCGATCTCACGCGCGACCTCCTGCAACTCAGGGTACTGATAATTGTGCGCCACGATCACCGAGTTCTTGCGCTCGGCGAGTTCCTGCACCTGCTTGCCGGTTTCGACCAGGTCCTTCACATAGTCAGAGGTGTAGCGCCCAGGATACAGATCCCCGGCGAACCGGTTAAACCGGTCGTACCAGCCCTCAAATTCAATTTCGCCGGGCATGAAACTCACCTCTTGTTTGGCGGCAGCGTTAGACCTGGAACGACCTGCCACAACCGCAGCTCTTGGTGGCCTTGGGGTTGTGGAACACGAACGCCTGCTCCATCAGCGTGTTGTGGAAGTCAAGCGTCATGCCGTCGAGATACTCATAGCTTTTGGGGTCAACCACGAGTTGGACGCCGCCCGCCTCGAACACGTGATCGTTGGGCCGCGGGTTGGTCTCGAACTTGAACTTGTAGCTGAGCCCCGAGCAGCCGCCCCCAACGATGCCAAGGCGCAGCCCGCCGTTGACGTCGTTTTCCTTCAACATCTGCCGAATGCGCTCGACCGCGTTGTCCGTTACCGTAATCATCCCGTCACCGTAGTCATCTCTGTGTCGCTCCTGACCGCCCCCTGGCCGCGTCAGAGGAACCCCGCGGCAGCCAGCAAGAAGCGGCGTCGCGGCGTTCCACAATTTAATTATAACGAACCCCTTACAAGAGACCGGGTTCGTCCCGCCCGCGAAGCCCGATTGCCGTGTAGAAGAACGCTGGCGTGCGCTCCTGCTGAAGGGAATACTGGCGAGCCCTGTTTCGCGCTCACGCCCTCCGAAAGCATGCCCGCGAGCGCGCCTTCGGGCCGCCCTCGACCAGCTAACCCCTGTTAAGATCCTAGTTTGCCGCCGCCTCGAGTTACGGTCATCATCCCCACATTGCTTGCCGGAGAGCCCTTGGAGCGCTGCCTCGGCTGCCTCAGCGCGCAAACTTTCGAGGCCTTCGAAACCATCATCGTCGACAACAGTGGAACGGGAGCCGCCTCGCCGCTCGCCTCGCCGCCAGGAATTCGCGTCCTCGAAAACCAGCAAAACCTGGGCTTCGGAGCGGCCGTCAACCGCGGCATCGAAAGCAGCACCGGCGACTTCGTGTGTACGCTCAACGACGATGCCTATCCCGCGCCCGGCTGGCTCGAGCACCTGGTGCGCGCCGCCGACAGCCAGCCCAAGGCGGCCATGTTCGCTTCCCAGATTCGCCTGGCTTCGCATCCCGAGCAGCTCGATTCCGCGGGACTGGGCATTTACGGCGATGGCACGACCAAGCAGCGCGGCCACCGCGAATCCGTCGCCGACTACGGCCGGCTCGAAAATGTCCTCGTCCCAAGCGCCTGCGCCGCGCTATATCGCCGCTCGCTGCTCGATCGCGTCGGATCGTTCGACGCTGATTATTTTCTCTATTGCGAAGACACCGATCTCGGCCTGCGAGCGCGCCTCGCCGGCGAAAGCTGCCTCTACGTGCCGCAAGCCGTCGTCGAGCACGACTACTCCATCTCATCGGGACGCGCCTCGCGCTTGAAGGCCTACTACGTCGAGCGCAACCGCCTCTGGACCGTGGTCAAAATCTTCCCGCTGGCGCTGTGGCCGCTCGTTCCCATCTACTCGCTGTGGCGCTATCTGCTGCACCTGTGGGCCTTGCTCACAGGCCGGGGACTCGCCGCCGAGTTCACCCGCGACGGAGAAAAGTGGTGGCAACTTGTGTTAATAGTAGGTTCGGCGCACGCGCAGGCAGTGTTGCATTTGCCCGTCCTGCTGGCCAAACGCGGCCACATTCAACGGAGCGCGAAACTAGGAACCTGGGCGTTCTGGAAACTGTTGCGGCGTCACTACGCGCGAGCCTCGCAAATCGCCATGCAATAGCCGGGCGAATTCCAGGGAGAAACTCGCGGCGCGCATCTTGGGCGAATCGGGCGGCGGCATTGCAAACTTCATGATTCCCTCCAACGGCTCGCTGCTGATTCTCGTCCCCGCGTACAACGAAGAAGGCTCGGTCGAGCAGGTCGTGCGCTCTCTGCACAAGACGCTTCCTGGAACGCCGGTGCTGGTGGTCGATGACGGCTCCTGGGATGCGACCGCCAACATTGCCACTCAGGCCGGCGCCGAAGTGCTGCGCCTGCCCCATCACCTCGGCCTTGGCGGCGCGGTCCAGACCGGCTATCGCTTCGCCTTCGAGCACGGCTTCGAGCGCGTCGTTCGCGTTGACGGCGACGGCCAGCACAACGCCGCCGACATCGCGGCGCTGCTAGCCGCCATGGATGAGGGTGACTACGACTTGGTCGCCGGCTCGCGATTTCTGGCCGCGAATGATTACCCCATCGAGCCGCTGCGCCGTTTCGGCGGACTGATCTTCTCGTGGATTCTCTACCCGATCCTCGGCCAGCGCATCACCGACCCCACCTCGGGTTTCATCGCCGTCAACCGCCGCGCTCTCGAAGTCTTCAGCCGCAGCTTCCCGCTGGAGTACCCTGAAATTGAGGCCCTGGTCGTGCTCAAACGCAAAGCCTTCCGGTTTCGCGAAGTGCCGGCGAGAATGTTCCCGCGCACGGCAGGCCGCTCGACCATCAATAACAGCAGGGCGATTTACTATATGGTGCGGGTGCTGCTCGGCGTATTCGTCAACATCATCAAATTCGAGCCGCGCTTTCACGGCGGAGCGAGGTCGTAGCCGGTGGAGCGCATCCGCGTCGCTGTCATCGTCTTTGCGGTGCTGCTGCTATTGCAGATCATCCTTGCGGTGCGCCGCGAGCACATTCGCGTCGAATACTCGATGGCTTGGTTCGGCGCGACCGCTCTTTTGCTGGCCCTGAGCCTGTCGCAGACGGCGCTCGATTGGCTTTCGCGAGTTCTGGGCGTCAACGACGCGGCGTTCATTTTGCTGTTCGTCGCCGGCATCCTGTTTCTGTTTACGTTTTTTCGCTTTTCAGTGCAGGTCTCCGAATTGAAGGACCATAACATCGTGCTCAGTCAAAAGGTCGGGCTGCTTGAGTGGGAGATCAAGCGGCAGGCCGCCGAGATCGAACAAATGAAGACTCAGGCTCGAGAGGGGAACCAAGAAAGCGCCAAGGGAGCCTAACCGTGAACATCCTATATGACGCGACTCCGCTGCTGATGCGGAGCGCGGGCGTGAAGAACTACCATCACGCGCTGCTGCGTCACCTGATCCCCAACAGCGCGCCGCACGATTTGCGTTTGTTTCCGTTCCTGCCGTCGCTTACGGCCAACCGCAACGAAGCTTCGAACTACCCCTGGCTCGACACAAAAATTCGGCTCGGCGCGATTCTAGCCTCCAACTACCTCGCGCTGCCGCTCGCCCATATCGCCGCGCGCAAGGTTGATCTGTTCCACATCACGCCGCACACCTGGCGGCCGCCGCGCCGCGTCTGCCTGACGACGATGATTCACGACCCAACGCCGGCGCTGATGCCCGAATGTCACACGCCGAGCAACGTGCGCTACTTCCAACGCTTCGTCGCAACCACCGCGCGGCATCTGGACGGTATTCTCGTGCCCTCTTTAGCCGTCAAGCGCGATCTGGTGCAGCATCTGCCCTTCACCGACAGCCAAATCATCGTCGTGCCCCACGGCATCGACGAAGACTTCTTCGACGCCACGCCCGCGGCCATCGAGCTCGCCCGGCGCAGTCATCACCTGCCGCCCAACTACATCCTCACTGTCGGCTCGCTCGAGCCGCGCAAGAACCTGACGACGCTCATCGAAGCCTTTCACAAACTGCCGCAGCGTCTTCAGCAGCAGTACCCGCTCGTCATCACCGGTCCGCAAGGCTGGAAAAACAAGGAGCTCCGAAAGCTGATCGCAAACTCACCGTACGTGCACCTAACCGGCTACGTGCGCCGGCGTTTGCTCCCGGCCGTCTATCACGCCGCCTCGCTGTTCGTCTTCCCGTCGCTCTACGAAGGGTTCGGACTGCCCTTGCTGGAAGCGATGGCGGCGCGCCTCGCGGTGGTGGCCTCGAATTGTTCGGCAATTCCAGAAGTGGTCGGCGACGCAGGCTTCCTCGTCGACCCGCGCGACGCCGAAAAAATGGCGCTCACCATCGAGCACCTGCTGCTGCATCCCGACGAAGCCGCCACGCTCGGAGAAGCAGCCCACCGCCAAGCACGCCAGTTCAGTTGGCAGATCACTGCCGCGGCGACCAAGGCCTTCTTCGAAAAAACCTACGGAAGAGCCGGCGCCTAAAGTGAGACAGGCAATCCTGCCTGTCATGATTCTGCCTGTCCTGTAGACCAGGCATGTTGCCTGCCCAAGGGCACGTTCAGTCCCGTTGCAATCCTGCTTCAGCCAGGCCTGCTACCCGCCGCCAACAATCTCCCGATAAAAATCCTCATACTGCGGAACAATCTTCGTAGCCGCAAACCGAGTCTCCGCGGTCCGCCGAGCCGCCGCCGCAACCCGCGAATGCAGCGCCCCGTCCTCCAACAACCGCAAAGCCGCCGCGGCAACGGCATCGGTATCCCCCACCGGAACCAAAAATCCATCCTCCCCGTCAGTAACGACCTCCGGCAGCCCGCCAACGTGAGAAGCCACCGCAGGCACGCCGCAAGCCATGGCCTCCAAAGCCGCCAACCCAAAACTCTCCATCTCGCTAGGCACGAGCATCACATCCGCAATGGGAAGAAGATGAGCCACCCGCATCTGCTTCCCCAAAAAGATAACCCGATCCCCAACACCAAGCTCGCGGGCCAGCAATTCCGCCGGAACCCGGTCGGGACCATCTCCCACCATCAACAACCGGACCGCCACGCGGGGAACCATCTTGGCGAAAGCGCGGACGCAATCGAGAACCCGCTTTACCGGCCGGAAGTTCGACAAATGAATCAGAATTTTCTCGTCGGCCGCCGCGTAACGCCCGCGCAGTTCGGGGTCGCTGCCTGGCCGATAGACTTCGCAATTCACCGAGTTAT
>JBBDWJ010000187.1:0-25183 GCA_040902925.1 Bryobacterales bacterium
TGAGGTGCTGCTCTGTCGGGTTTTCCGCCTCGTCCTCGAGCGATTCCGGGAACGGCCCGACGCTGAACAGCAATGTGTTCGAGATCCCTGAGGTGGTTTCCACCCGTATCGGATACACACCGGCTGCGGCGTCAGGGGCAAGTTCGAGCAAGAGCGGCAGCTCGCGCCCGTTTTTCTTTTCGGGTGTCAGGCGGGTCAACGCGCCGGGGATCGAGGTGAGGATCTTGGTGTCGGCCTCGAGCCCATAGCCGCGCAGCGTCAATGTGAGCGCCGCGCCGCGCTGTCCGCCGTGAGGATGAATCTGCTGCAGCGCCGGCTCGGCGGCAAACGCAACGCTGGTCAAGCAAGAAAGAGCAAGCAAGTTGCGAATCATTGGCTTTCCTCAACAACTTGCCGGATTTACAGCCCGGAAGTGCCCATTAGTATCGCAGGTTCGGGCCGCGCGCGACACCAGCAAATGCCGCCTTGGAATGGCCGCACCGGTCCCTTTGTGACGCCCCTTTGTGATGAGACACCGATCGCGCCATTGTGCGATCCGCCCAGAGCCGCAAAAGCGGAAAGTGTTACCTATGTGGCTGGGTAGGAGCGCTACCTACCTATGGACCCGGCGCGGGCGTCCGGCCGCAGGCGCAGGCAGTTCTTCGCCCAACGGAAAGCAGTTTTCAGGATTTTTGTGTATCAACGTCCGCCGGTGGGGCTTGGCGGACAGCGCAGGCTGGCTAATTCGCAACCGCTTCCATGCGCACCCAGGCCAGCCCTTGATCCTCGATGCCGAGACTGCGCGCCGCGGCGAGGCTCAAATCGAGGTCGCGCCCTTCGATGAACGGGCCCCGGTCGTTGATACGCACCAGGACGCTCAGGCCGTTTTCGGGGCATGTGACCCTTAGCTGGGTCCCGAACGGAATATCGCGGTGGGCGGCGGTGAGTTCGTTCATGTCAAAGACTTCCCCGTTCGCCGTGAGCCGGCCGTGAAAGCGGGGCCCATACCAACTGGTCTTGTAGGTGGGCAGCGGTTTCGGTCCTGCTGGCGCACCCAGGCGCGGCAGGCTCGGCGCCGCGGCGGCAACCGACCAGGCCAGGGTCATATACAAAAGTCGAATACAGAGAGTCACCATAAGGAAAATCTCCTCCCCAAACCCGCTTTCGCGGGCGCAGCTTCGTCTGCTTCTGTGGTTTTTGGAATCGATTCGCCGCTTGGGTGGCGGGTGTTGCGCTTAGGCCAGTCCAGCTCAAGCGCTACGGCGAATCAAGAGTGCCTGTCTCTACGGGTCATTATACCGGCTACCACCGAATGTCACCACATATTTGTGGTGTACGTTACAGCGGGGCAACGGCGACCCGCTACACGGTTTATCCGAGTTGATGGTAGCCAAGTCATTTATTTAGAATGCTTTGACGGTAAAAGACGCCGCAAGCGAGGTGGGTGGCAGTCTACCGGCCATGGGGCAAAAAAACCGACCGCGCGGGTCAACAAGGAGGCGCTGGGGCTCAGCGGGCTGCACTTTACCGGTCATACCGAGTACATCGCCGAGGCGGCCGGAGCCACCGAGTCGCGCTACGTGAGTTGATTAGGCGGCCGCCGACGCGGTATTCAGGGCGGTGGCGCGGCGTCGCGCCGGCCCGCCATCCGTCCAGCCCCAGACTAGAATTCGTAGCGGGTTTGCCTCTTTTCGGCGTGGCGTTCCAGCGCCAGTTCGATCAGGCGGTCGATCAGCTCCGCGTAAGGGAGCCCGCTGGCTTCCCACATCTTGGGGTACATGCTGATCGACGTAAACCCGGGCATGGTGTTGATTTCGTTCAGCAGAATTTTTCCGGTGTCCTTCTCCAGGAAGAAGTCGACTCTCGCGAGCCCGTAGCACTCGACAGCTTGGAACGCCGCGACCGCGAGGCGCTGGACCTCGGCGGTCTGGCTCCCGGTCAGCGGGGCCGGAATGATGGCCTTCGAGTCTTCGCTGCTGTACTTTGCCTGGTAGTCGTAAAACTCGTGCGCGGGGACAATCTCCCCCGGAACCGAGGTTTTGGGGTCGTCGTTGCCCAACACCGAGCACTCGATTTCACGCCCGTTGACCGCCCGCTCGACGACGATTTTGCGGTCGAACTGCGCCGCCAGGTCCAGCGCGCCGAGCAATTCCTCGCGGTTGTGGGCTTTGGTGATCCCCACCGACGAACCCAGATTGGCCGGTTTGACGAACAGCGGGTAGCCGAAACGCCCTTCCAGTTCAGCCACGCGGCCGCGGCCGTCCCGGCGTAGCAGGGCGATGTGTTCGACCGTGGGCAGGCCCGCTTCCCGGAAAAGGCGCTTCATAACGTCCTTGTCCATGCCGCAGGCTGACCCCAGCACGCCGGCCCCGACGTAGGCGACATCGGCCAGCTCGAAGAAACCTTGCACCGTGCCGTCTTCCCCGAACGTGCCGTGCAGGACCGGGAAAACCACGTCGACTCCGGATGCCGAGCCGGGCTCCTGCGAGACGGTCACCGCGGTCGCGGTCGACGTGGCTTCGCGGGCGCCGGGCGGCAGCAGCCCTACAGATTTTCCGGGCGGCAGCCAGCGGCCTTCCTTGGTGATGGCCACGGGAATGATTTCGTATTTGGTCTGGTCGAGAGCGTTGATGACCGAAGCCGCCGAGCGGATCGAGACTTCGTGCTCGCCGGATCGGCCTCCGAACAGGACTGCGATTCGTTTGCGGGGCATGAGTTGGTGGGTGGTTTCGGCGCACCGGTGCGCTGGGGTGCGCTTGGGGACAGTCACCGTGTTTCGCGCCTATCGACAGTCAGTAAACTTGCATGAATTATTTGCGCGAAACACGGTGACTGTCCCCGCCCCCCGGGCATTGCTCGAGCGCGCGAAACGCGGTGACTGTCTGCATCGGCTCCTGGGGCGACAGGCCTATTCGCCCGCGCCGCCGGCCTCCGGCGTTTTCGTGAACGACTGTAGGGCCAGGTAGCTGGGTCCGAAGCGCTTGATGTGGTCTTGCTGCTTGTCGAATTCGTCGAAGTGGCCTTCTTCGTCGCCAACCAACGTTTCGAACATCTGTTTGGTGGCGGAGTCCGCGTTGGCGCTGGCCTCGAGCGCCCATTCGTTGTACTCGCGGGCGCTGACTTCTTCCATCTCCGCGGCTTTGGCCACCATCTTTTCGGCGTCGGTTATTTTTTGGACCTTGCCGGCTAGCTCCATCTCGACGTCGCCGCCTAGAAAGAGAATGCGCTCGGCGAGTTTCTCCACGTGGCCCATTTCCTGGACCGCGATCCGCATGAACAGGGCCGATAGCGGCTCAAAGCCCTGATCGCTCAGGTGGAAATGGAAGTACATGTACTGGTGGACGGCTTGGAGCTCGTCCGCCACGGCTTTGTTGAGCAGTTCGATGCTGCGGGATTTATCTTTCATGGTGTTTCTCCGGTTGTAGAGAGCCTGCTTTCGCGTGGCGCCGGTTCTGCGCCTGGGGACAGTCACCGCGTTTCGCGCCCTCACGGAGCAGTGTGAGTTCACGCGCTACGATAGGCGCGAAACACGGTGACTGTCCCCGCCCCGCGCTCCGCCCCGCGCTAGCGTTTCGTCAATAGCAATCACGCCTCTACGGCCGCATGCGGTAGATCATTCTTGGGAACGCGATCGTTTCGCGGACGTGTTCCAGCCCGCAGATCCACGCTACGGTGCGCTCGATGCCCATGCCGAAACCGCCGTGCGGCACCGACCCGTAACGGCGCAGGTCCAGGTACCACTCAAACGCTTCCTGCGGCAGCTTGTGCTCGTGCAGCTTTTCGAGCAGCAGCTTGTAGTCATGGATGCGCTGGCCGCCGCCGATGACTTCGCCGTAGCCTTCCGGGGCCAGCACGTCAACGCCAAGCGCCAACTCGGGCCGCACTGAATCCGGTTGCATGTAGAATGCCTTAATCGCCATCGGGAAGCGGTGCACCATGATCGGGCGATCGAAGTCTTCGCTTAGCAAGGTCTCGTCGGTTCCGCCGAAGTCGCCTCCCCACTCGATCTCGCTGCCTTTTTTCTTCAGCGTCTCAACGCCTTGGTCATAGCTGATGCGCGGAAAGGGCTTTTGCACCGCTGCTAGCTTGGAGGTGTCGCGCTCCAGCACCTTGAGCTCTTCGGCCTTGTTTTTGACCACCCGCTGAACGATGTAGACCAAAAAATCCTCGGCCAGGTCCATGATGTCGTCGAGCTGGGCGTAGGCCACTTCGGGCTCTACCATCCAGAATTCGGTTAGATGGCGGCGGGTTTTCGATTTTTCCGCGCGGAAGGTCGGGCCGAAGTTGTAGGTTTTTCCGAACGCCAGCGCCGTGGCCTCGCCGTAGAGCTGCCCCGACTGCGCCAGATAGGCGTTACCTTCGTCGAAGTAGGGGACTTCGAACAGCGTGGTCGTCCCCTCGCAGGCGGCCGGCGTCAGGATCGGCGTATCGACCAGGGTGAAGCCGTTGTCGTCGAAATAGTCGCGAACGGCGCGGATCAGCTCGTGGCGCACGCGCATGACGGCGTGCTGCCGGCGGCTGCGCAGCCACAGGTGGCGCCGGTCCATCAGGAACTCGACGCCGTGCTCTTTCGGGGTGATCGGAAACGGGTCGTCCACGGGGACTTCCTGGATCGCCTCGATGCCGGTGACGTCCATTTCATAGCCGCCCGGAGCGCGTTCGTCGGCCCGCAGCTTGCCCGTCACGCGCACCGACGACTCATGCGTCAGCCGGCGGCAGAGTTCAAAAACCTCTTCGGGGACTGCCTTCTTGACGACCACGCCCTGCATGTAGCCGGTGCCGTCCCGGAAGGTCGGGAAGAGGATCTTGCCCGAGCTGCGCGAGTTGTGGAGCCACCCTTGGAGCGTGACGGTCTGGCCGTCAAAATCGGCAGCGCGCTCGATGGTGACGATCGGGGCGGTCTCGGCCATCAGAGCCCCTCCAGTTCGTCGAACGACCGTCTCGTCTCGTCGAGAGGCTTCTCCATGCTCGCGTCTTCGCGCAATTCCAGCAGCAGCGGCGTCCCGTCGGGGCAGGTACGCAAGAGCTCCATCGTCTTCTCCCAGTCGATCGTGCCACCCTCGCTAACCTTGGGGAACAGGTGGCTGTCCTCTTTGCCGTCGTTGTCGTGGATGTGCGTCGAACGGATGCGGGCCTTCATCCGCTGGAACTCGCCTTCGATACCGGCGCCCATGTGGGCGTGCCCAGTATCGAAACAAAAGTTGATGGGCAGGTGGGTCATTTCCAGAAAACCGTTGAGGCGGTCGGAGCTCGAATAGCCGTTGGGGACGTTTTCGACCAGCACCTGCACGCCGAGCTGGCCGGCGAAAACGCACAATTCGTCGAGGCTCGCAAAAGCGGCGTCCTGGCCGGCGGGGTCAAACTCCTCATCGCCCACGCCAATGTGCTGCACGAGGTAGCGAAACGGAATAACGTCGGCGACTTCGAGCGCGCGGCGGATTTCGTCGGTCGCCGCTATGCGCTTGGCCTTGGAGCGCTCGGTGATCGAGATGATCGACTGCGGGCCGGTCTTACCCCAACAATCGTCGTTGAACATCGGCGCGTGCATCGAGTGCAATTTCATTTCCGCGTCGCGGAACCAATGGCCAAGCTCGTCGATCTGATTCTTGTTGCGGTAGTCGAGGTGCTGCCGGGCGCAGAAGATCTCCACCGCATTGACCCCGCTGTGGAGAATGCGGTCGAGCAGCGCGACCGTCATGCGGTGGTTGGCGAACAGGTGTGTGGAGAGGGCTCGCTGCATCAACTAAAGGCCTGAAAAGAGAAGAGATCCGGAACCGCTTGCGGCCGTTTCCCGGATTCTCGATTGTACCGAATCGCGGAAACCGCAGCGGCTCGCCTGTCGATACGTGAGAGTGGCAGGCTGAAAGCGCCGGCCAACAGCGAAGGTCCCCGGAACACGGGCCCTGCTACGGGGTTTCGGAGACGGCGCCCTTCAGCCGGCTGACCGGCCCCTGCGCCTCGCCGGAAGCTGCTCGCGTCAACAACAAGCGGCCGCCGGGAGCTTGCCAGGAATCGCGTTGCTCGACGAACGGCATCTCGAGGGTTTTTTGCAGGGTGACGTCCTCGGGCTCGGCGTATGCCGGCACGCCAATGGTGATTTGCGAGCGCGGGACGTCCAGGCGCAGCGTGCCGTGCAGGCGGTCCCAGATCGACAGCCCGCTCGACCAGTTGGAGTTGGCTTCGTCTTCGACATTGGAATGATGCACCTCGTGCATGCTGGGCGTGATCAGCCAGCGTCCCAGGCTGCGCTCGACGGCCGGATCGAGTTCGACGTTGGAGTGGTGGAAGACGATGCAGATAAACAACCCGGTCTGCCAGATCGAAAAGGCCATGGGCGATACGCCGATCAATACGATTTGGGCCGCCCGCCAGCCGGTCGAAAGCACGATCTCTCCGAAATGAAACCGCAGCGCCGTCGAGGCGTCCATATCGAGGTCGGCGTGATGCGGCTGGTGAAAGCGCCACAGCAGAGGGTTGAGGTGCGTCTGCCGGTGCCAGAAATACAGGGTGTAGTCGAGCGCCAGTACCGCCAGCGGGATTTCCAGCCAGGCCGGCAGGCCTAGCCATTTGAGGATGCCCCATCGCTTGCGCTCGACCCAGCGAATGAGCTTTGTCGCGACCGGCATCTCGGCGAGTTGCACAGCCGCACCGGCGATGCCGGCGACAGCGAGATTGCGGACGTTGCGCACGACTTTGGATTCCACCTCGCGGCGGGCCGGCGTGCGCCACTCACGCCATAGAATCCAGCCGCAGAAACCTGCGATCAGGGGCACTCGAATCCAGCCGGGAAGTTGTTTGGCAGTCATTTTTGTCTTTTCGGGTGCCGGGACGGCCCCGCCAGCAGATCGTGACGGCCTGCCAGGGGCCAATTCATCAGCTTAAGGGTCGCGTGGCAGGGGTTTCAATCGCGATCTTCGGGAAGGGGGCGCTCCCAGATCGCCTGCCACGCGGCGAAAGCAGACCGCGAGGATGGCGTATCCGCAGGCTGTTCCGTATCATGAATGTGTCATGACCTCGCGGCATGCGGCGGCGGTCTCCACGCTCGAGAAGCTTGTGGCGCTCGAAGATGCGCTCAACTCGGTCATCCGAGGCAAGGCCGAACCCGTGCGTCTGGCGCTTGTTTGCCTGCTCGCACGCGGCCACTTGCTGATCGAAGATGTCCCCGGCGTCGGCAAGACCACACTGGCCCAGACGCTCGCGCGGTGCCTGGAATGCAATTTTCACCGTGTTCAGTTCACCAGCGACATGCTGCCCAGCGACTTACTGGGGGTGACGGTTTATAGCTCGAGCCAGGAAGAGTTCGAGTTCAAGCGCGGCCCGATATTTACCAACGTCCTGCTGGCGGATGAAATCAATCGCACGACGCCGAAAACGCAGTCGGCGCTGCTGGAAGCGATGAACGAGCGGCAGGTGACGATCGAAGGGCGTTGCTATCCGCTGCCGATGCCGTTCATGGTGGTCGCCACGCAGAACCCGATCGAATATCATGGCACCTACCCGCTGCCGGAATCGCAGCTCGACCGCTTTCTGATGCGCATCCGAATGGGCTATCCGGATCCGGCCAGCGAACGGGAAATCCTGCGGTCGGACGGCAATCACCTGGCGCCGGAAGCCGTGACGCCGGTCCTAAACAGTCACGAGGTCGCCGAGCTGCAGCGCGTGTCGAACGAAATTCGCGTCGACGAAACGGTGGTCGACTATCTCATGGCGATCGTCGAGAAGACCCGTACGCACGAGCACCTGGCGCTTGGCATCAGCCCGCGCGGCACGATCGCACTGTTCCATGCGGCCCAGGCGCTGGCGCTTTTGGAAGGGCTCAGCTACTGTACGCCCGATCACGTCAAACGGCTGGTGGTGCCGGTATTTGCGCATCGCGTGGCCGCCGACCCCCGCTACGGCGGGAACGGCTCGAGGGAGGATCGGACGGCGCAAATCCTGGAAGAGATTCTTCAGTCGGTCGAAGTGCCCTTGTAGCAGACGGTGAAGGACAAAGAATCGGCACAGATGACCGCAGACAGCACAGATTGAAAGCAAAATGATTTAGCTGCGTGGATCGGCTGCCTGTTTTGCACTAACCGGTTAGAGGCCCGCCGGGTATCTCCAATTCGCGACAATAGTTGATTCACACCCGCCGGGAATCGATCCCCGCCGGCGCTGACCGCAACCGTTTCTAAATTCATGAAGACTGCAATCATCGGTCTGCCCCAAGTTGGCAAGACCTCGCTGTTCACCATCCTCACCGGCGTCTCGAGCGAAAGCCGAGTCGGCAGCACCAAAGTCGCCGTTGGCGTTACCAAGGTGCCCGACCGCCGCCTCGACGAGTTGGCGAAGATTTTTAATCCGCCAAAGATCACCCAGGCAAGCATCGAGTATGCGGACATGCCGGCGCTGTCGAAAGAGACGCTGCGCGACGCCGGCTATGTGGGCAGTCTGCGCGTTGTGGACGCCTTTGCCCATGTCATCCGCCTTTTTCAGGATGAGTCGGTAATGCACGTCGAGGGACGCCTCGACCCCGAGCGTGACTGGCGGAATCTCGAGCTGGAGCTGATCCTCAGCGATTTACAGGTCGTGGAGAACCGCCTGGTGCGGGTCGAAAAAGACCTTGGCCGCGCCAAAAGCACGGAGCTCGAGCGCGAGAAAGAGCTGCTTGTGAGCTGCAAAGAGGCTTTGGAAGCCGAGAAGCCTCTGCGCGAACTGAGCGTCGAGGCGGAGGACGCCAAACGCCTCAAGGGGTTCCAGTTTCTTTCCGCCAAACCCATGCTGCTGGTGCTCAACTTGGGGGAATCGGACGGTTCGAAGCTTCACGCCATCGAACAACAGTATCGCGAGCAATGGCTGGCCGGCCGCACCGGCGTCGAAATCGCGGCGGTGGCCGGAAGTATCGAGGCCGAGCTCACCCAGTTGCCTGCCGAAGACGCCCGCGAGTATTTGGACAGCTATGGGCTCAAGGAGCCGGGCGTGGAGCGTCTGATTCAGGCCAGCTATTCGCTCCTCGGGCTCATGTCGTTTCTGACCGCCGGCGAAACCGAGGTGCGCGCCTGGACGATCCCGAAAAACTCGACCGCCGTGAAGGCCGCCGGGGCGATCCACAGCGATTTCGAGAAGAAGTTCATCCGCGCCGAAGTCATTCCCTGGGAGAAGCTGGTGGAGTACGGCGGGTATGCGCAGGCGCGCCAGCATGGAGATTTGCGGCTGGAAGGCAAGGAATACATCGTTCAGAACGGCGACGTGCTGGTCATCCGGCATGGGTAGGTGAGGCCCGGCACTCTGGCCGGTCCTTGGGTGCGAAAGCGGCGTGGCTGACGGTCACGGCAAAGGGACGCGCTAGGGCGCGGCAGAGGCGCGGCAAAGGCAAGATTAAGGCAAAATGCAAAGTGCAAAAGGCAAAAGGCAAAAATGAGCGGCTGGCGCGCGGCGCTCGCCTTTGAGCTACAGAATCAGGAACGGCAGTATCTAAACTCACCTTAAGGGCGGGGTCAACCTGCCCCACCCCGGATGCCGCAATCTCCCATTTCTACCTTTGAAGTTGTTGGCGAGTGCCCGCAGACCCGCGCCCGGGCGGGAATCCTGCACACGCCGCATGGCTCCATTGAGACACCGGCGTTCATGCCCGTCGGGACGCAGGCGACGGTCAAGGCGCTCACTCCTAAAATGCTCGCTGAGGAGCTCGGCGCGCGGCTGATTCTGGGCAACACCTACCACCTCTATTTGCGGCCCGGGCACGAAACCGTCGCCGAGCTCGGCGGCCTGCACCGCTTTATGGGCTGGCCGGGGGCGATCCTCACCGATTCCGGCGGCTTTCAGGTCTTTAGCCTCAGTGGTTTGCGCAAGATCAGCGAGCGGGGCGTGGTTTTCCGGTCGCACCTGGATGGCTCCGAGCATCTGTTCACTCCGGAGTCGACGGTCGATGTCCAGCTTGCCCTGGGAAGTGACATCCAGATGACCCTCGACGACTGCACGCCCTACCCGGTGAGCCACGAGGCAGCCCGGGCTTCCATGGAGCGGACGGTTCGCTGGGCGGAGCGGGCGTTTTCGCACTGGGGCCGCCGGCCGGAAGGTGTCTCGCGGGGGCGTGAGGGTCAACCCGGTTCAGGCGGGGCGCCTGCTTCGTTTTCAGCGGCGGCGAATCCGCCCGGCGCGCAGCTTTTCCCCATCGTTCAGGGTTCGATGTACCCCGATTTGCGCCGCGAATGCGCCCAGCGGCTGTTGGCTCTCGACGCTTCCGGCTATGCCGTTGGAGGGCTTTCGGTCGGCGAGCCAAGGCCGCTGACCTACGAGGTGATGGAGGCAGTCGAAGATCTGCTGCCGCGTGAACGGCCGCGTTACATGATGGGCGTCGGGATGCTGCACGAGCTGGGCGAATACGTCGCCCGCGGCGTCGACATGATGGATTGCGTCCTGCCGACCCGTAACGCCCGCAACGGATATTTATTTACATCGACCGGCCGCATCGTTATCAAGAACACGGCCTGGGCGCGCGATCCGCGGCCAGTCGATGAGCATTGCGGCTGCTACACCTGCCGGAATTTTTCGCGCGCTTACCTGCGGCATTTGTTCCTGGCCCGCGAGATCCTCTATTCGACGCTGGCCACCTTGCACAATGTCGCCATCTACCTTGACAGGATGCGGCGGATTAGGGAAGCTATACTGATTGGAAACCTCGCCGGTTTTCTAGCCCGAATTCGCGCAACGCACGAGGCGGACGACCAGGCGGACTGATCAAAGCAGTCCGTTCGCGCACGGGTTAGCTCCCTGATACGTCCATCGGGTAAGCTGTAGCTGGAAAACCCTGTTTAACCAGGTTGATCCGGGGAGAGATATGGATCTTTCGGCTTCTATTGGCGGGCCGTTAAGCGGATGCCTGTGTCTGTCGCCAGCCATGTGGCTGCTACAGACCGGCAGTCCCTCGCAGAACCTCCTGGTGCCCATCATCCTGATGGTGGTCATCTTCTACCTGGTGCTGTTCTTACCGATGCGGCGCAGGCAGAAGAAGCTGGAATCCATGTTGAGCGAGTTGAAGAACGGCGATCGCGTGGTCACCAGCGGCGGACTGGTCGGGACCGTGGTCGGCTTGGGAGATGACAACAGCGTCACTATCCGCATCAAGCCCGATAATGTCAAACTGCAGTTCGCCCGTAGCGCCGTGACGAGCGTGCTCAACGAAGAGGAAGAGAAGAAGTAAGCTGAACCCAGCTCGCGAGCGGCGTATGATTGGGACCGTATGAATCGAACACTGTGGCAGAAGCTCACTCTTACGCTACTGCTGACCTTTGGCTGCCTTTATTGGTTGATCGGCCTGCCTACCTCGTGGGACGCCATGGTGGCGCACCTGGGGGAGCGCATCCGGCTTGGGCTGGATCTGAAGGGCGGTACGCACCTCATCCTGCAGGTGCAGGTGCAGGACGCCCTGAAGGCTGAAGCCGACCAGCTTGTCTCGCGGCTGCGTCAAGACCTCGCCCGCCAGGACATTCCCGTCGAATCCATCGAGCGCAACGACCCGAAGACAATCGAGGAAGCCGACACGATCGAAGTCCGGGTGCATGGTGTTCCCGCGGAGCGCAGCGGTGATTTCACCTCGACAGTGGAGCAACTGTTTCCGGATTGGCTTGCTGATTCGGTCAGTTCGACCGAATGGCGGCTCACCTTGCGGCCGGCATCACTCGCACGGTTATCGCGCGACACCGTTACGCAGTCGATCGCGACGATCGAAAATCGCGTCAACGGGTTGGGGCTTGCCGAGCCCGACATCCGCCAGCATGGCCGGGCCGACGCGGAATACGAGATTCTGGTGCAGTTGCCCGGAGTGGGCGATCCGGCGCGCGTCAAAAGGATCGTGGGCGAAACCGCCCAATTGCAAATCAAAGAGGTGCTCGACGGGCCGTTTGCCTCGTATCAGGCAGCTTTGGCGGCGCATAGCGGCATTTTGCCGCCCAACAGCGAGGTGCGGCAGTTCCCCGAGCGCGGCCTCAACGGCCAGATTACCGACCAGTACTACATTCTCAGCCGCACATCGGTCGTCACTGGCCGCGACCTGCGCAACGCCCGGGCGGTTCGCGATACGCAGACCGCGACCTGGCAGGCTTCGTTTGTGCTTTCCCCCGAAGCCGGCACCCGGTTCGGACAGTTTACCGGAGCAAATATAGGCAAGCGGCTGTCGGTCGTGCTGGACGATCGCATCAAGAACGTCGCGCAGATCGAGGACCGCATTACCGAAGAGGGCGTCATCCGGGGTCTCAGCGGCGAGCAAGAGGCGTTGGATCTGGCGCTGGTGCTGCGGGCTGGATCGCTGCCGGCGGGTGTCCAGTTTCTCGAGGAACGGACCGTCGGCGCTTCGCTCGGCGCCGAGTCGATCCGCCAGGGCGTGCGCAGCGCCCTGCTTGGCCTGGCGATAATTTGCGTCGTCATGCTGGTCTACTACAAGAGGGCCGGCGTCAACGCCAATATCGCGTTGCTGCTGAATATGTTGCTGTTGATGGCCGTGCTCAGCTATTTTGATTCGACGCTGACGCTGCCGGGAATCGCCGGCATCATCCTCACCATCGGTATGGCCGTAGATGCTAACGTGTTGATTTTCGAGAGGATCCGCGAAGAGCTGCGGGCCGGCAAGCCGGTTGTCAGCGCCTTGAACGCGGGTTTCGGAAAAGCGTTCCTGACGATCGTCGACACCAATCTGACGACGATCATCGCGGCGGCCTTCCTGTTCCTGTTCGGCAGCGGCCCGGTACGCGGATTCGCCGTTACGCTGGCGGTTGGCTTGATCGCCAACCTGTTCACTTCGGTATTCGTCTCACGGCTGATCTTTGACCTGTCGCTGGCGGGGAAGCAAAAGGTCACGGAATTAAGCATTTAGAGCCCGAAGCACGCCGCCCGGGAGCGGGTGGGCCCGGTACAGGGCGGTCGTCGAGCGCTTACGACAAATATCACGAGAAACGATTAAGCTGCAGGAACTTTTTGCCGAACGCCGGTGTCAGAAGTTGACGAGCCACCGGCACATGTCCAATCGATGCAAATACTCACTGATACTCACATCGATTTCCTGGGTCGGCGGCGTTACTTTGTCGCCCTGTCCGTGGTCTTGATGCTGGTCGGGGCGGTCAGTCTGGCGCTCAAGAATGGACCGAAGCTCGGAATCGATTTCAAAGGCGGCACTCTGGTGTACGTGAAGTTCAAAGAGGCCCCCGACGTGTCCCGGATCCGCGACACCCTGAACGGCCAGGGCATCAAGGTGTCCACTTTGCAACCCTTTGCGGAGGAAGGTAGCCACGAGTTGAAGATCGACATTGACCTAGGCTCGGAGGAGGACCTTGGTGTCGGACGGGACGCGATCTTAAAGACACTGCAAACCATCTACCCGCCTGATCCCGGCAAGACAGACTTCAACAACGCCGGTGAAGAAACGCTCGCGGACCGCCTGAAACAGCGCCTGGCTAGCTCGACGCTGAGCTCATCGGAAATCGAAAAAGCAGCCGCTACGCTCATCGATTTCCGCGATGCGGCGCCTCGCGCCGGGTTGGTCGAGGATTTTTCAGAATTGACTTCCGTTCCGGGGGTTGTTCCTGATATCATATCGGCGCTCCGGGAGGAGACCTTTCTCGGTGATTTTGCGATCCGCGGGGTAGAGGTAGTCGGGCCGAAGGTCGGCCGTGACTTGCAATGGCAGGCCGTGCAGGCCACTCTGGCGGCGCTCGGCGGAATGCTGCTATACATTGCGTTTCGTTTTGAGTGGATCTACGGGGTGGCGGCGGTGGTGGCGGTCTTTCACGATGTGATCATCACCGTAGGCTTCTTTTCCCTGTTCGACCGGGAAATCGAGTTGACGGTCATCGCAGCGCTGCTCACACTTGTGGGTTACTCCATGAACGACACGATCGTGATCTTCGATCGAGTCCGCGAGAACCGCAAATTGACGCGAAAACAGCCTTTGGAGACTTTGCTGAATGACAGCGTCAACCAAACGTTATCGCGTACGGTGCTGACTTCCGGGTTGACGTTCATCGCCGTCTTGAGCTTGTTTCTGTTCGGCGGCGAGGTGTTGCGAGGGTTTTCGTTTGCGCTGGTTGTGGGAGTGCTGATTGGCTCGTACTCCTCGATTTTTGTGGCCAGCCCGCTGCTGCTGTGGTGGCAGAACCTGGCGGCGGCCCGAAGCGGGTCGCGGCGGCGGGCACGGTGACCGGCTGAGCCGGCCCAACGATAGAGATTGATCCGGCGGCGGCCCGGTTGGGCTGCCGGCGAGAAAGGGGCTTGACCCATGTTTGAAGATTCGCTGTTAGAGCAGAAGATCCAGACCAAGACCAGTTGGACGGTTATGGTCTCCTTCATTTTTCAGTGTCTGCTGATCGGCGTGATGATTCTGATACCCTTGCTCGACTACTACGAGCTGCCGGCCACGGAGCTGATGACATTCCTTGTGGCTCCGCCGCCGCCGCCCCCGCCGCCGCCCCCGCCGCCAAGTCAGCCGGTTATTCAGAAAGTGATCCCGAAACAGTTCGACGGCAGCCTGACGCAGCCGACAGCGATCCCCGACGAGATCGCGATCATCAAGGAAGATAATGATCCGCCGCCAGCGGCCGGCATCGCCGGCGTGGTTGGCGGCGTGCCCGGCGGAACCGCCGGTGGAACGATCGGAGGCGTCATTGGCGGCATCATCTCGAACACGCCGAATGTCGCTCCGCCGCCGCCGCCGCCCGTGAAGAAGGCCGCGCCGCCGAAGCGGATCACCGTGGGTGGCGCCGTCCAGAAGGCGCGGCTGATCAAGCAGGTCCGTCCGGTATACCCGGCTCTGGCGCGGCAGGCTCGCATCCAGGGCACGGTCAAGCTGACGGCCGAGATCGCCAAAGACGGCTCGATCCAAAAGCTGGACGTGGTCAGCGGACATCCGCTTCTGATTCCGTCGGCTTTGCAGGCGGTGAAGCAGTGGCGCTACAAACCCACCCTGCTCAACGGGCAGGCCGTGGAGGTTTTGACTCAGATTGACGTGAACTTTACCCTCAGCGGCTAAATCCATCTCAGCAGCAGAGGAGAGTTTGCAGCTTTATCCGCGGACAACCCCGAGAAACGGGAGGGTAGTGACTCGGGTTTGCCCTACTGGATTTGATTGACACAGGAGGAAGGATTCATGTTGGCTCAGTTTTTCGTAAGCATGCTGGTGTTGCAGCAGGAAGTTTTTGTAGGCATGCTGCTGTTGCAGCAGGAAGTCGGCTTCGACGTAGTTTCGATGTGGAACCAGATGGGAATTCCCGCCCGCGCGGTCGTTATCATCATGTTCCTGATGTCGGCCTGGTCGATCGGTGTCATGATTGACCGCTGGCTGGCGTTTCGGGCCGCCCGTAACCAGTCTCGCGAGTTCGCTCCGGCAGTCGCCGGCGCATTGCGCGAAGGCAAGCTCGACGAAGCGGTCAAAATCGCCGAGCGCCACAAGAAAAGCCATCTCGCCAAGGTCGTCGTGGCCGGTTTGCAGGAGTTCCAGGCGCATGCAATGAGCACCGAGATTCCCGGCGAGACTATCGAGTCGTCGCAGCGGGCGCTCGAGCGGGCGCAGGCTATCGTGCACGCCGAATTGAAGCGGGGACTTAGCGGTCTGGCGACGATCGGTTCGACGGCTCCGTTCGTGGGACTGTTCGGCACCGTGGTCGGCATCATCAACGCGTTCGAGGGCATATCGAGCGAGAAATCGACTGGTCTGGGCGCCGTGGCCGGCGGTATCTCCGAGGCCCTGGTCGCCACCGCCATCGGCTTGTTCGTGGCTATCCCTGCCGTGTGGATGTTTAACTATTTCAACAATAAGGTCGAAGGCTTCGACGTCGAGATGGACAACTCGAGCTCCGAGCTGATCGACTACTTCCTGAAGCGAACGCAGCGCGCCGCGCAGAAGTAACCACAAGCCTTCGCCTCCGCGGTCCGCGGAGCGGTCTTTTTGGGGACCGCCGAATGGCCGCGGAGACGTAAAGGCAGAGGAGGAAGCCATGGCTAAGAAGAAGGCAGGCCCGTCGGCGATCGTCGACATCAACGTCACGCCCATGGTGGACGTGATGCTGGTGTTGCTCATCATTTTCATGGTCATTACGCCCATGCTCAGCAAGGGCGTGAGTGTGGATATGGTGACGGCACGCAATCCTATCGGCATGGATGAGGCCGACCGGGAAGACGCCCTGGTTGTGGCGGTGACGCGCGACGGCCGCGCGTTTCTCGGCCGCACTCAGGTCGAGAACGAGCAACTGGGCACTCAGGTTGGCGACGTCGTCACCAGCCGCATCGATAAGACCGTCTACGTGAAGAGTGACGCCCGCGCCCGCTATGAACGGGTCGTCGAAGTGGTCAACGTTCTTCGCTCGGCCGGAGTCGATCAGGTCGGCCTGCTTACCGAAAAACTGGACGAAGGATCTAGCAGCACGGTGACGCCTTAAACGTCGCCGCGGCTCGCTCGGGGAGGGAATCTATTATGAGTATGGCAGTTGGTGGCGGTGACGGCGGTCCGATGACCACCATCAATATGACGCCGCTTATTGACGTTCTGTTGGTTCTGCTGATCATCTTCATGGTCATCACGCCTCTCACCCCCAAGGGGCTCGAGGCGCTGGTTCCGCTGCCGAATCCGGACCAGGAACAGCAGGAAGTCAACGTGCGCACCGTGGTGGTTTCCGTCAATCGAGACCGCTCGATCATGGTGAATCGTGACGTCGAGAACCTGGGCAACTTGGAAGAACGGTTGCGCGACATCTTCAAGTCGCGGGCCGAGCGGGTGATGTTCGTACGCGGCCATCCGGATCTGGACTTCCAGGATGTCGCGGCGATCATCGATATCGGCAAAGGCGCCGGCGTTGACAAAATCGGTTTGCTCACCGAAGAGCTCGAGGGGAGTTGGTAAGAGGCTCTTCCGGCCCGCGCCGGCACCGCCTTTCCAGATCCCGACGGGAGTAGAAGTTATGAAACAGTCAAACAGACTCCTCAGCACTGCGCTGGTTCTGCTGCTCGGCGCCTTGGGCTGCTCGACGCAGATCAACCAACTCAGAGCGCGCAGTGAGCTCAATCGCGGCGTGCGCGCGTTTGAGGCGACAAATTTCGCGGCCGCCGCCGAAAACTTCGAGGCCGCCCTGGGGTACGATCCCGAACTGCTTGTCGCTCGCACTTACCAGGCGACCGCCTACCGCATGCAGTATGTGCAGGGTTCCACCTCTCCGGAGAACATGAAAATCGCCAAGGACGCCTTGGATGGTTTTCAGGAGGTGCTGGCGCGCGACCCCGGCAACGAGCTCGCCATGACTAGTATCGCCTCGCTCTATTTCGATATGGGCGAACTCGACGAGGCCAAGAAATGGAACCAGAAGATCATTGACACCTTCCCTGACAAGAAGGAAGCCTACTACACGATCGGCGTCATCAACTGGACCAAGTCCTACAAGCCCCGCATGGAACTCCGCGCCGAGCTCGGCATGCGGCAGGAAGACCCGGGGCCGATCAAAGACGCCAAGCAGCGCGAAGCGTTCGCTCAAGAGGTTTCGCCGCTTCACGACGAGGCGTTGAAGATGTTCACGCGAGCCGTCGAGATCGATCCCGATTACGAAAACGCCATGAACTATATCAACCTCACTTACCGTGAGATGGCGGATGTAGCACCAAACAGCGGCGAGTACGAGCGTCTCAACTCCGTCGCCGACGAATGGGTACAGAAGACTCTTGATACGCGCAAACGGCTTGCCGAGGCCAGTTCGCGCGATCTGATCAGCGCCGAAGACTAGTTCGCGGCACTTATAATAAGTCTGAGGGGTTTTGGGCTTTGGGCCCAACCCTCAGGCTTTTTTGTTTAGGGGCGTCCTTGGGACAGTCCATGTCTTCGGAACCGCTGCCATTTTCGCCGGCCCCGCCTGTGGATACCATCTCCTTGCGCTTTCAAGAGTTGGAGGATAAGGTGCAGCGAGCTGGGCGGCATGAAGACCTCTCCCTGCTGCGGCACGCTTTCCGCTTCGCCTCCGAAAAGCACGGGCCCCAGAAACGGAAGTCCGGCGAACCCTACCTCTCTCACCCCCTCGAAGTCGCACATCTTTTGGCCGACAACGGCCTCGATCTGGTTTCCGTCTGCACCGGGCTGCTGCACGACGTGGTCGAAGACACGCGCGTGACCACGAAGGAGATCGAGAAGGAGTTCGGCCCCGAGATCGCCCGCTGTGTCGATGGCGTCACCAAGCTCAGCCGGCTCGGTTACCAATCCTCGGAAGCCCGCCAGGCGGAAAATTTCCGCAAGATGCTGTTGGCGATGGTCGAGGACATCCGCGTCATGCTGGTGAAGCTGGCCGACCGGCTGCACAACATGCGCACGCTGCGGTTTCTGTCGCCTGAAAAACAGCAGGAGATCGCGCGCGAGACGGTCGAGATCTACGCGCCAATCGCCCTGCGGCTCGGGATGGGCAAAGTGCGCAGCGAGCTGGAAGACCTGGCGTTCTGTTATCTCGAGCCCGATATGTATCGCGAGATCACGCGCCAGATCGAGTCGCGCCGCGAGGCTAGCGAAGAGTTTCTGGCCGGCATTAAAGAGACGGTGGGCAAGAACCTCGCCGAAGCGGGAGTCGAAACACGCATCGAAGGCCGCATCAAGCGCGCTTACTCGATTCACCAGAAGCTGAAACGCCAGGGGATCGCCATCGACGAGGTTTACGACCTGCTGGCGCTGCGCATCATCACCGATTCGGTGAAAAACTGCTACGCCGCGCTGGGAGTGATCCACCAGCAGTGGCGGCCTGTTCCGGGGCGCATCAAAGACTTCATCGCGATGCCGCGGCCCAACCTCTACCAGTCGCTGCACACGTCGGTCATCACCGACCAGGGCCAGACCTTCGAAGTACAGATCCGTACCGAAGAGATGCACGCCATGGCGGAGGAGGGCATCTGCTCGCATTGGAAATACAAGGAGGGGCGCAGCGGGGCCGACATGGACGATCGCCGCATGGCGTGGCTGCGGCAGCTTGTCGAATGGCAGCGCGAGGTCAAAGATTCGAGCGATTTCCTTTCCACGCTCAAGATCGATCTCTATCCGGAAGAGGTTTACGTATTTACGCCGAAGGGTAAGCTGGTCGTGCTGCCTCGAGGCGCCACTCCGATCGACTTCGCCTACGGCATTCACACCGAAGTGGGCCATACCTGCGTCGGCGCCAAGGTGAGCAGCCGGATCGTTCCGCTCAAGTATCAACTGCGCAACGGCGACATCATCGAGATCATCACCCAGCAGGGCAACCAGCCGAGCCCCGACTGGTTGAGTCTCGTCAAGACCTCGCGGGCCCGCAACAAGATCAAGCAGTGGCTGAACGCGCATCGCCGGCAGAAAGCCGAGGAGATCGGCCAGAAGCTACTCGAAAAGGAAGCCCGGCGGCTTAAGATTCCGATGAAAAAGATCTCCGCCGAGGCCGTGCGGCAGATCTGCCAGGACTATGGCTGCTCGCAGCCGCCGGACCTGTTTGCCGCTCTGGGATACGGCCGCTATTCGGCCCGCGCCATTGCCGCCAAGCTTGCCGGCGGCGAGGCTGCGGACGGCGCGGCCGCCGAAAACTCCCAGACCGCCTCGGCGAAGCCCGCCCCCGTGGAGCCCGGCGCGCTGGTCGTTAAGGGCGTCGACGACATCCTCGTGTACCGGGCGCGCTGCTGCAGCCCGATCCGCGGCGAGCCGATCGTGGGCTATGTCACGCGCGGCAAGGGTGTGGCGGTTCACTCGAAGAACTGCCCCAACGTTCAGAACCTGATGTATGAGGCCGAGCGCCGCATCGACGTGGCCTGGGCGCAGGCGGAGGAGACCACTTACCGCACCCGGCTTCAGATCTTCGTCGACGATAGGCCCGGCATCTTGAACGATCTCACGGGAATCTTATCCGGAGAAAGCGTAAACATCGTGGCGGTCGAATCGCGCTCGGACCGCACGAGTCCGGCGTTGATCGAATTGCGGTTGGAGATTCGCGACGTCGGCCAGCTCGAGCGCGTCATGGCGGCGATGCGGCGCATTCCCGATGTGCGCGAAGTGACGCGAAGCTACCGCGCCTGAGTAGGACGGCGCTCCCGCCTGTCCCGGCCCGCCAAGGCCGGAATCCGTAACTAGCTTTCGGGATCATGCGATGAAGCCTCCAGGCCATTTAACTGCCCGATGGAAACGCGGCACTCGAATGCCCAAAGCCAGCGAGCAACCATCCAGCCCCGGAATCATTTGGCACCACCACTGTTGCAGCTCGCCGCGCGACGAATCCGAAACGCCGCAAGGCGCTTTCCCCTGGCCCGCGCGCATGTTATCGTGACCTATCGGCTAGGCTGCAATTCGTCATCTCGCGCAGGACGCGCGGCTGCCCTTCCGACGCCGTTTCGCCTCCATGTTTCGAAAAATTCTGATCGCCAACCGGGGCGAAATCGCCGCCCGGATCATCCGCACCTGCCGTGAAATGGACTTGGCCACGGTGGCGGTGTTTTCCGAAGCGGATCGCACTGCCTTGCATGTGCGCCTGGCCGACGAAGCCGTCGCTATCGGGCCGGCCCCCGCGGCGCAAAGCTATCTCTCGATCGAGCGCATTCTCGACGCGGCTCGTTCCACGGGAGCCGACGCCATCCACCCGGGCTACGGTTTCCTGAGCGAAAACGCGGCCTTCGCGGGGGCCTGCAAAAGTGCGGGCGTCAAGTTCATCGGGCCCAGCGCCTCGGCGATCGAGCTGATGGGCTCAAAGACGCGAGCGCGGCAGCTAATGCAAGCCGCCGGTGTGCCGGTCGTACCGGGAACCTCGGAGCCGCTGGCCGACGCTGCCCAGGCCCAGGCGGCGGCCAATGAGATCGGATATCCGGTGATGCTCAAAGCGGCGGCCGGCGGCGGCGGCAAGGGCATGCGGCTGGCCGCCTCGGCGGAGGAGATCCCCGCCGCACTGGAACGGGCGCAGCAGGAAGCGCTGAACGCTTTTGGCGACGCCGCGGTCTACATGGAAAAAGCGATTGTCGGGCCGCGCCATGTCGAGGTGCAGATTCTGGCCGACGAGCACGGCAGCGTCATCCATCTCGGCGAGCGCGAATGTTCACTGCAGCGGCGTCATCAGAAGGTTCTCGAAGAGACTCCCTCGCCGTGGGTGGAGCAGCGCCCCGAGGTACGCCAGAGGCTGACAGCGGCTGCGATCGAGGCGGCCCAGGCGGCAGGCTACTCCAATGCGGGTACCGTTGAGTTCCTCATGGACTCGGGCCACAATTTCTATTTTCTCGAGATGAACACGCGGCTGCAGGTCGAGCACCCGGTTACCGAATGGGTCACCGGCCTCGACCTGGTTCGCGAGCAGATACGGATCGCCGCGGGCGAGCCGCTTCGTCTTCAGCAGAGCGATATCCGGCCGCACGGCTGCGCCATGGAATGCCGCATCTATGCGGAAGATCCCTACAAAAATTATTTGCCTTCGCCGGGCCTCATCTCGCGGCTCGATCGGCCCTCCGGACCCTACATTCGCGTCGATTCCGGAGCGTATGAGGGTTGGACCGTGCCGATCGACTATGACCCCTTGATCGCCAAGCTCGTTGCCTGGGCGCCGACCCGTGAGGAAGCGATCGCGCGGCTGCGCGGCGCTCTGCGGGAGTACCATGTGGGAGGCATCAAGACAACGATCGGGTTTTTCCAAGGGGTGCTCGCCGACCCGGATTTTTGCAGCGGCGCATTCGACACCGGTTATATCGAGCGCTGGCAGCGAACCAGGAAGGCGGACAGCAACGGCGCGGCTGAGCACGAACAAGCCGCGGTCCTGGCCGCCGCGGCGCATTTCCTTAGCAACGGCCGGCCCAAAGAATCGCGGCAACAGTCCGAAGCAAGTGCCTGGAAACTGGCCGGCAGGCGCGCCATGCTGCGCGAGTAGAAGCATGAAGCTCACCGTGCATGTCAACGGCGTCGAACGCCAACTGGACCTCGACAAGCCCTCCGAATCCGGCGAGCCGCGCGCTTTCTCGTTGGAAGGTATCGAAGGCCACGCCGATATCCAGGCCATCGGACCGGGTATGTACTCCATCTTGCTGGGGGCCCGTTGCTTCGAGGCTAAGATCGAGAAGGGAGACAACGGCTACTCGGTTGTCGTGGGCGGGCAGCGCTTCGACATCGCCGTTCGCGATCCGCGAAAGCTCTCCCGCGGAAGCGCGGCAGCCGCGGAGACCGGCCCGCGGAAACTTACCGCACCGATGCCGGGAAAGGTAGTGCGGATCATGGTCGAAGAAGGCCAAGTGGTCGAGAGCGGCCAGGGGCTCATCGTCGTTGAAGCGATGAAGATGCTGAACGAAATCAAGTCTCCGAAGGCCGGCGTCGTCAAGGCCATTCCCGTCAAACAAGGCGGCTCGGTGAGTGCCGGCCAGGTGCTGTTGGTGGTGGAATAGGAAAAGGTATGCCTGCGAATCCTGAATGCCCGGTGTGCGGCGGCAGCGGTTGGAAGGAAGTGACCCGCGAGGGAGTCTCCGCGGTGAAGCGCTGCGACTGCGTGCGGCCTCCGGCCGCCGGGGATTTGATGCGGCAGTCCGGCATTCCGCCGCGGTTTGAGCATGCCGGGTTCGACAACTTCAGCGCGGGCCGGCGGCAGGACAATCCCATCGAACACGACCATCTCACCAACGCCATTGTCGCCGCCAAACGCTTCGCGGCAGACTATTTGCCCAACAACGATCAAGGGTACAACGGCTTGTTGTTGCAAGGCCCGACCGGTGCCGGCAAAACGCACCTGGCTGTCGCCGTGTTGCGGGAGCTGATGCAGCGAGGGTTCGAAGGCTATTTCTTTGATTACCAGAATTTACTGAAGCAGATGCGCAGCGCGTACGACGCCGCCGGCGGCGATGAACACCGCGTGGTTTCCGGGCGGGCTCTCGATGCCGATGTCGTTTTGCTCGACGACCTCGGCGCCGAGCGATACAGCGAATGGGTGGAAGACACGATCACGTCGATGATCAATCATCGCTACAACGTGCGGAAAGCCATCCTCGCGACCACCAACCTGCCGATTCCCCAACTCGGCGACTCGTGGGCGGAAAAAAACCCGGTCACGGGCCGTCATGCCATCAAAGACACACTCACCGACCGCATCGGCGCGCGCGCCGTCTCGCGCCTGTTTGGAATGTGCCGTATCATCCGCATCTCGACGCGTGACTACCGCGAGCGCGGTCTGAGCCGCGCCGTGACCTCGTAACTAGGGTGTACGTGCGACCGGCTACGGCCGCACTTCATGCAAGAGCGGCTCGCCTCGTAATCCGCGCATCAGATTGATCACAGAGTTTTCGGCCATTTTCCGGCGGGTTTCGACCGTGGCGCTGCCGAGGTGCGGCACGATGGTCAGGCTGTCGAGTTTTAGCAGCGGATGATCGCGCCGCAGCGGTTCCGGCTCGGTCACATCGAGCGCCGCCCTGGCGATCTTCCCGTCTCGAAGCGCTTCGTAAAGAGCCTGGGTATCGACTACTCCGCCGCGAGCGATGTTCACCAGCGTCGCCGACGGTTTCATCTTCTCGAGCGCCGCTGCGTTGATCAGGTTTCGGGTCTCGTTGGTCAGCGGACAACAGAGCATTACGTAATCGGCTCGCTGTAGCAGCCCTTCAAACGAGGCGTACTCGACGCCCAACTCTCGCTCAGCGTCTTCGCGCCGCCTGCGGTTGAAGTAGAGCACCGTCATGTCGAACGCCCGCGCGCGACGCGCGACTTGACGGCCGATACTGCCCAGGCCGATGATCCCCAGCGTCATACCGTGTACTTCGTTGCCGAGCATGTATCCCGGGTCGTGGCGCAGGAACTCCGGCGAACGAGCATAGCGCTCTCCTTCGACCAGACGCCGCGCCGAGGCGAGCAGAAGCGTCATGCCCATGTCGGCGGTCGCGCCGTCGAGAATGCTAGGTGTGTTTCCAACAGGGATGCCGCGCGCCGCCGCGTCGCCGACGTTGATGTGGTCCACACCGACGCCGTAGTTGCTGATGGTTTTCACGCCCGGCAGGCGGTCGAGCAGCTTGCCGTCGACCTGCGGGTGCCCGTAGGTGTAGACGGCGTCCACCGTGTCATTGCTGCCGTTGAGAGCCACGTCCCAGGGCAAAAGTTCGACCTGGTCGCCGAGAAACTCGTGAACCGCCGAGTCGAGCGGCCCGTCGGCAACGACCCTAGGCGTTGGCCCGGCGGTGTGCTTGCGAAGGCTCTCGGGCATCGGATTCTCGCTCCTTATACTTCGGGAAATATTTCGGGATCGTCGCCTGCTTCGCGCCGCAAGAACAAACAGCACTAAGGATCTTGCACAGCGAAAGCCAAAGTGGTCTCACGAAAAGAGGCGGCTGGCCGACGGCTGCAAGGGTTAAGAAAAAGAGCCGCGGATCAGTACCTGGTTTTCTTCAGCCGTGTGACATCAAATCGCGCCGTGTCGGCGATCGCCATCACGGCCATCACGCCGGCTTGAATCGGGTCACTCACGACCAGATCCGCAGCATCGGGAACCGAGCCAGCCATGTTGAGCGAAACCACCAGCAGCCCTTTGGCCTGCACCTCGCGCACGGCTTCCTCGATCTCGCCGCCCATCAAAGCGCCAGCCAACACCAGCGCGCGCGCTCGTGACAATCGCCCCACGGCCCGGACCGCTTCGGCGATGTTCTCTTCACCCACCAGCGGAATCGTATCCACGGAGATGCGCTCGCCGCGCAGGTTGTGGCGATCGGCCTCCATCACCGCCCCGACGGCCACCTGGCCAACCTGGGCGCCCCCGCCGATGATGATAAGCCGCTTTCCAAAAACTCGCTTGAGGGTCTTTTTTTCTTCGACGCTCACAACGTCGGGCAGGGCGGCCAGTTCCGAGATCAGCGCCTCGGTCGAGGGGACGCCGACCACCTCGAAAAGCACCGTCTCGACCGGCCTTTGGCTGTCGAGAATCGTGACGCCGGTGATACCGCCCTCGTGGCGCAGGATGACTCCTGTCAACTGATGCAGCACGCCTTTCTTGTTCTGCACTTCGACCGCCAAAGCGCACGATTCCGGCTGCTGATCTAAAGGTACTTTTGCCATCGGTGGAATTGCGGCGTACCGGCGCGAAAGACTTCGACGCCGGAGCAAGCTAACAGTATAGTCGTTGCTTCACGACGCGGACGCGTTCCGGAACCTCATATTCCGCCGCCTCCGCGCCACACAAGAACGCCGCCGAGCGCAGGCAGCAAGAGACGCCTACTGCCCGTTCTTCATCCGTGCGGCGATGACCGCCACACGCTTACCCAA
>JBBDWJ010000188.1:0-16711 GCA_040902925.1 Bryobacterales bacterium
CGGCCGTTCCTCGCGGGGGCCGCAACGCCACCGACCAGCAGCGCGCCGCCCGCGATGCCGCTCTCGAAGCGCTTCAGAAGTGGCGTTTGTCGGCCTCGATGGACGGCTTCAAGACGTTCCGCAAGAAATATGAAGACGCCGGGGTGAAGATCGATATCGTTAAATTCGACGGCGTCCAGAACATGACCGGCGACGAGCTCGACTATAGTTTCCAGATCACGAAGGCTCTTGGCGCGCGATACATCACTTGCGAGCCGCCGCGCAGTGCTACCAAGCGCATCGGGGAGTTCGCCGAGAAGCACAAGCTGATGGTCGGCTACCACGGCCACGCCAATGTGACCGGTGCGGAGGCGTTCGGCGGCCCGCAGAGCTGGGAAGAGGTCATGGCCTATTCGAAATACAACGGAGCGAATGTCGATATCGGCCACTTCATCGCCGGCAACGGTGTTTCACCCGCCGAGTACATCAAGAAACACCACGCGCGCATTACCAATCTGCACATCAAGGACCGCAAGAAGGATCAGGGGCCGAACGCGCCTTGGGGCGAGGGGGATACGCCGATCAAGGAAATCCTGCAATTGATGAAGCGGGAGAAGTACGACTTCATGGCCACTATCGAGATGGAACACAAAGTTCCGGAAGGCTCGGATACGATGGCCGAGTTGGCGAAGTGCATTCAGTTCTGCAAGGACGCGCTGGTCTGATCGCGTCCGGGCTTGATGTACTGGTCTTCGACCGGTCAATCCGCCTTTGGCCGTAGAAGCGCTTCCCAGTTCTTGATGAGCGACGATCGATGCTTTCCGTTTATCGCGCACGACGGGCACCACAAAGCGCTGGCCGTCGGGGCTGACGTCGAAACCGAGGGGAAACGGCGCGGCGGCGATGTTTTCCAGTCCCAACGAGAAAAGCGCGACGGGGGCCCCAGCCGTCAGCCGCGGCGAGAGGCTCACCGGCACGGCGTAGATTTTGTTGTCGACTCCCAGGCAATACAATTCCTTGCCGTCTCTTCTCCAACGGGCCAGAAAGGCGCCGCCGCGCGAGACCTGCAGGCGCTCGCCAGCCAGACGCGGATTGCCGCCTGACTCCAAGGCTTGTACATAGACTTCCGGTTTTCCCGACTCATTCGTGACAAAGGCCAGCCACTTGCCGTCGGGGGAAAAAACCGCGGCGCTCTCGTGGAACGAGGACTGCAACAGAGGCGCCAGCTTTGGGTCGCCGTTGAGGTCAACGAGCAAAACGTTGGCATTGCTTTCGCGCTCGGTATTGGCATACAGCAGGCTATTGAAAGCAACGAAGCGGCCGTCAGGCGACCAGTCGGTGGGGAACTGGTGGCGGTCGCGCGGCAAAGCCAGCTCCGGGTCGCGCTCGTTCAACCCTTTGATATAGAGGAATGGCGGCTGGCCCGAAGTGCGGCCGTAGGCGAGGCGGCTGGAATCGGGCGACCAGACGGGCGAATCCACATAGCCGGAAAGGTCGGTGACCTGCCGCGATACGTTATCGGCGGTATCGAAGGTCCAAAGCTGGCTGTCGCCTTTTTCGGGACGGTACAAGGAGGCTACGATTTTGCGGCCGTCGGGGGAGAGGCGAGGGTATTTTACAGCGACGTTGGGTGGCCCGACTGTTGCGAGCTCGCGGCCGGCGCGGTCCACCCAGATGAGCTGCGAGCGCTCCGCGAAAGGCTGATAGGCCAGCACGCCGTTATCGGAAACGGAAAAATCGGCCGCGCCGCTCGTGCAAAAGAAAAAGATGTCGGAGGCGATTGGGGTTGGCGCACCCGTGACGCGCAACGCTTCCGGATCGAAGGGCTGGGCGACCAGATTTCCGGCGCGCAGGTAGAGCAGATAGCCGGCGTGTTGCTGCGTTGCGCTCGGCGCGTAAAGGACGCGGGAATCGGTTTCGAGAATGTCGCGACCCGGGCCGGTGTCTCCGTGGCGATAGGCCGCCAGGCGGTATTGATCGCCGGCTGCGTCGTAGTGGATGGCCAGCAAGTGCTCGCCGCCGGGCAGCATCTGGGGCCAGCGGAAGTCCATTCCTTCCAGTGGCCGTGGCTGGCCGCCGGCGGCGGCGACGATGTGTGGTCCAGACGCTCCCGCTACCAGGATCTCCCCAGATGGCAGGGGCTGAGCAGCATTCATCCGCGGAGGCAGTTCGCATACGACCAGCGGGGCCTCGCCGTCAAAAGAAACACGCCGCAGGTCCGAGCCCATCATCAGGAACAGGGACCGGCCATCGGGAGCCCACGAGACACCGTATGCGCCGTCGGTGCGCGGGATGGGCCGCGGATCGAGTCCTGCCAGCTCCTGAACCCATAGCGTGAAACGCCCTTGCGGGTTCAAGGCAGTGAAAGCAAGTTTGGATCCGTCGGGGGAAAGGGTGAAGCCCTGGCGGACCGATGCGGGCTGCAGCAGGTGCCCCTCGGGCGGCGAAACACGGAACTGGATGAGCTCACGTGGTTCCATGGGCAAACGGCGCGCGCCGAGCCAGTAGCTGGCCAGGCACCCCAACACAAACACTGAGGCGAAGATCCAGAGCGGGCCGCGAGAGCGCCGGCGGACCAAGTCGTTTGTCGCTTTGTCGTTCGCGGTGGCGGCGTGCGCGAACCGGGCGGCGGCGGTTTCCACCGGGATCCGCTCCACGGAAGCCAGAAAGCGGTAGCCGCGGCCCGGCAGGGTTTCGATGAAGCGAGGCGAGTCGGCCGAATCTCCCAGCGCCTGACGCAGCTTCTTCACGGCGGCGTTGAGGCCGTGCTCGAAATCGACGAAGGTGTCGTGGCCCCAGAGCTGCTGCTGGAGCTCGTCGCGAGTGACGATTTCGCCCGGCCGGTCGAGCAGGGTCAGCAACAGTTGGAAGGGTTGGGGCGGCAGGTTAATTCGGAAACCGCTTTTGCGAAGTTCTCCGGCGGCGGGGTCCAGTTCATAGGAGCCGAAGACAATTCGAGTGGCAGCTTGCTTGGAGGCCGTCATGGCCGCCGCCTTTCTGAGACGAAACCGAGTCTAACACGACGGGTCACCGCCGTAACACCCCGCCAGCACACCCTCACAGGCCCCCTGTTTTCAGGAATTTCGATGGTCACGCCGTTTTCACCCCGAAATCACCACGCGAGTATCGACCCGGCGGCGCCTGGGCCGTATTTTCGTGAACATGAACTGGCCAAAACTTTCCTCTTTTTTGTTTCTGAGCATGATTCCCCTGGCGGCGCAGGGGCCGCGCGTTGTGGCGACGGGGCTACGAGGGCCTCACAAACTTTTGATGACGCCGGGCGGAAATTTCCTGGTGACCGAACCCAGTATGGAGACCCATTCCGGCAGGGTTTCGTTTGTCACCCGCCAAGGCGTAAGAAGAAGCTTGTTTGAAGGGCTGCCCTCCGGCATCGAGGTGGTGGGCGGACCCGCCGGACCGACCGCCATGGCTTTGCGCGACCGCACGTTGTATCTGGCGATCGGCGGCGGCGAGGCTGAGCGCCCCGGGGCGACGCCGGGCACGTCGATGCATAACCCGGCAGGCATGTCGTCCCCGATCTGGTCTTCGGTTCTCAAGATCGAGTTCAACCTCGATGTGGACTCGCTCGGGGGAACGTTCGCCATCACGCCGGACATGCACCAAACCCTTGCCTACGGCAGCGACGTGGATCTGGAGGACGGCGCCGGCGGCACGGCTCACGTTTCGATGCTGGTGGACCTTCCCAATTCCTTGCCGGACCCGATGACGGTCTATCGATTTTCGAATCCGTGGGGGCTGGCGCTGAGCGACGACGGCGAAACGCTCTACATGAACGACGCCTCTCTCAACGCCGTACTGCGTATCGATACAACGACGGGACGCTCGCGGCGGGTGGCCACGTTCCCGCGGCTGCCCAACGCCGGGCCTATCGGGCCGCCCGTGATCGATCCGGTTCCAACCAGCGTGCGCATCTACGGCAATCAACTGCTGGTCAGCTTTCTGACCGGCTTTCCTTTCACGTTCGGGTACGCTCGCGTTCTGGAGTTGAATCCCTCGACCGGCGCCACTTCACCGTTTATTTTCGGACTGACTTCGGCTGTCGACGTGGCGTGGCGGCCGCGGCCGGGCGGGCCAGCGCAGTTTTTCGTGCTGGAGTTCAGCCAGAACCAGTTGGCGCAGCCACCGGCGCCGGGGCGGTTGTTGCGCTATGACTCGCCGAGTCCGACGGTGATGGCGAGTACTTTGGTGACACCGGTTTCGATGGTTGTCGATGATGCAACCAATGTGGTGTTTGTATTGGAATTGGCGACCGGTAGGATTCTCGAGCTGGCTATGTGAGATGGAAGGGTGTCGGGTGTTTTGTCGCGAGACTCTCCGCTTAGGCCAACCCTGAGCGCTTAGCGGTTCGGGATCGACATGACCTGCGGGGCTTGCGTGCATTTCTCTTTGCCGCGTCCGCCGTCGATGACTACCCACAGCTTGTCGGCTTCGACGGCGAGGCCTTCGGATGAGGTGGGAAGCTGGCGCACGATTTCAGGCTTGATGATTGCGCCGGGTTTGAGATTGCTCTTGGGAAAACGCCACAGGGAAAACGGGGCGTCGCTGTCTTGGGCAGGTCCGGCGATCCCCCAGATCCATTGGCCCGATTCGGTTAATTCGCGAACGCCGCGGCCACCGAGGTCGATGAGCGCCGCGGCGTTGAATTCGAACTTATCGAGAGCCGCCATGCGCAGCAAAACCGCTTTGGGCGGCCCGCTTCCGAACTTGACCTGCGGGCTGCGAAGGCCTATCCAGACATCGCTTCCTTCGCGATGTTCGACAGCGACGGCTCCTTCGAGGTTGAACGGGCTGGCCGCTTCGCATTCCTTTTCCGCGCGGTCCCTGTCTTTGTTCTCCTTGCGCCGCTCGTTTACTTCGTCGGCTGTTTTTTCCGCCGTGTCGACGGCAGCGCACACGGCTTGAGCCATCGAGCCGGCCGTGCCACGCCGTTCCTCGGCGATCGCGGCGGAACCTTGCAGCAATTGAGCGCAAGAGATTTTCTTGGACTTGACGACGCCCTCGCCCAGAGCCTCGAGCCGGCCGGCGTCGTAACGCGCTCGGAGGAGGCGGCGCCGCTTGCCTTCCGGTCCGCAGGCGCGGTCGCGGCCGTGGGAACCGAACACCAGAATCTCGTTCGTTCCCAGTCTTGCGATGGCTTCAATATCGGAGATTTCATCGCCGAGCGGCACACCAAAAGCATTAGCGCTCGTTGGTTCGAGAGTTTCCCCGTTGCGGATTCGGTAGAGGTAGAGGTTCTCCTCCTCCTCGTTGTCGCCGAGCAGCAGACAGGCGCCGCCGGGTTCTTCGCAAGGCACAAGGGCCGCCGCTGACGGCTCGCACACCGGAAAGCGATCGAGCGGGTTTTGCGCTTCGGCCAATGGTCCCGCGGCAAGAGCGTACGCGAGAATGAGACTCACACGAACGGCCCTCTGGCCGTTGCCGCGATTCCTGGTCGTTGCCAACGGATCAACGTTCAATTAGGTTTCCTCGATCGTTTGCTTCTCGATTTTCGCGGCGTCGAGCTCAGTGCCGAAGCCGGGTCCCTCGGGCAGCTTAATCTTACCGTTCACGGGCTTCAGTTGCGGAGTTTCGCAAAAGTAGTAGTTCTCCATTTTCGTGATCAGGTATTCGACCAGCGGGCAGGTCATCGGCAACTGGCTGGCGACGACGTGCAGCGCGGCGTGGAGATTGTGATTGCCTGTCCCACTTTCATTGCTAGACTTAGCGAGTCTTATGCGACAGCTTTCTTTGGCACTTGCGGTGGTCCTGTTGTTGGTCTTTCTGCTGGCGGCTTGCTCGGGCGGCGATCCTTCGGCTCAGACCGCGGTTGGCGGCGCTTCGGAAAGCCATGCCGCTCCGGAGGCTTGCACGGTCGTCACTGCCGCCGATGTCGAGGAGGTTCTTGGTGCTGCCGCGAAGGTGCGGGGCAGCGATCAGCTTCAGACCATTGCCGCGGCTTCGCTTTGCAGCTATGAGGCCGCCGATGGCGCGCGAAATCTTGTTTCGGTGATGGTTCGCATGGGCCCGCCCGGCCTTGACGCGGAAACGAACCTTAAACAGTATGTGGATGGCATGAAGGTAAACATGGGCGATGCTTATCGCATTGATCCCGTGGATGGGCTGAGCGGCCCGGCGGTTTGGAATCCCGGCATGATGCAACTGACGGTGTTCAAGGGACGCGCGCTGGCTATCGTCACGATGCTTGGCGAAGAGGCAGAGCCGTTGACAGCCGCCCAGGCGTTGGGGGAGAAGGCCCTCTCCAAGTTGTGACCCGCCACGAGGCTTCTCCGTGTGGCCGCGCATGCGGAAGTTAGCGCCCGGTTGGTAGCCCGCCGCGGGCCGATGTCTCTGGCGCTTGCCGGCTCGGCTCTATTTTTTGCGATCGATGAACGTGCGATCGAAGTAGTAGAAGAAGCCGTCTTCGGCTCCCACGATCAAATCGAGCTTGCCATCTCCGTTCCAGTCGGCGACGTTCGGCGTCGGGCTATGGCCGGCGAGGTTGGCTTCGACGACTGTTCCGCGCAACTCCATCACCGGGCGCTGCTGCGAACCCGTGTTTTCGTACCACAGCGGGCCTTTGTCCGAATCGGTGATCAAATCGAGATCGCCATCACCGTCCCAATCGGCGAGTTCGATTTTGCGGCGGCCGCTGCGGCCTGCTTGTCCGGCGCTCAGGTTGAGAAAACGGCCGTTGGGTTGAAGGAAAATGCGTTGGGGCGGTAGAAGCTTGAGCTCACCATCCTGCTTCGCCCGCGCATAGAGAGCGAGATAGCCCTGGTGATTGAGCATCACCAGATCGGGCAGGCCGTCCTGATTCCAATCGACGACTTTGGGCGTGGTTCGCCATTGGGTCACGAGTTGATTGCCTCGCGGTTTCCACCACACCCAGTCTGGTTTCGGCGGCGCGCTTTTCCACTCGACTTCGATGGGCTGCGCCGCCGCGAGTTGCGGGTTCGTTGTGGAACCCGTGTTGCGATACCAGACAACATCTCCCCAAATATCGTTGACGAGGATGTCGAGTTTTCCGTCGAGGTCCCAGTCGGCCACAGACGGATTGCTGTAGCCCCATTTCGCTTCGGCCGGGCCTTGGATTGATCCGCTGGGACCAGCCATCCGGCGAATGACTTCGCCGCCTGCCTTCAGATTGCCGCGGTCAGTGAACGCGGGAGCGCCGGGTTCGCCGGTGTTCTCGAAATATTGCACGTAGCCGGCGGAGTTTCCCGCGATCAGATCCAGCTTGCCGTCGCCATTCCAGTCGGCGGCGACCGGGCGCGACAGCGCGCCGCTCTTTACGTACGGATCGATTTGCTCAAAGTGGCGGCCATCGCCGAGCCGAGGCTCGGAGCCCTTTGGGGCCGTGTTTTCGAAGAACGAGACCGTGCCGTCTTCCTCGCCGACAATCAGCGACGGACGCCCATCGGAATGCCAGTGAACAACACGCGGCTGGATCATGCACAATTCCATGACCAGCGGCTTGCCCGCCGCCTGCAGTCTTTCTCCAGCAGCGAGTCGAGGCTCGGCTCTAGTGCCGGCATTGCGAAAAATCGTGACAGTGTCGAGGAAGCTGCCGCCGATCAAGTCGAGAACGCCGCGGCCGAACCAATCGACCGGATTCGGAGCCGGGCTGCCGTAAAGGTCGAGCCGGTTTCCGCCTGCTTGCAGCGCGATGGGTTTCGCGTAGCGCGGGTTGGCGTTCGTGCCGGTGTTGCGGTGGAAATAGACGTAGCCGTGCAGCGGGCCGCGCGTCCATTCGCCTTTCTCGTTGAACGCATCGTCCCAACCGTAGTCGCGCCAATCGCTGACGCCGTTGAGCAGATCGATCGTTCCGTCGGCGTCCCAATCGACCGGATGCCACATGTCATCGCGCCCGATGTGATAGTCGCGGTCGATCTTGACGGAAACAAATTGGCTCAGGCGATTCACGCGCACGTCGCTGTAATAGCCCGCGCCCCCGACGAGATCGATCGCGCCGTCGCCGTTTGCGTCGGCGGCTACGAGGTCTTTCAATGCCGGCCCCATCCACTCCGCGCGATCGAACAGCGGCTCGCGGTTGGTCCCGATATTTCGGAAAAGATAAACACCGTTGTAGGGGCGGTCGGTGCACGAGACGATGACGTCGATCGGGCCGTCGTGATCAAAATCGATGGCGACCGGATAAGCCCCCAGCCCGCCGGCGAGGCGTCCGCGAACGCCCGCGCGCCCGAAGGTGATCCGCTCGCCGGCGCCGATCATCGCGGGCTCCGGCAATCGTTTCGTTTCGCCCTGGCCGGCGCGGTCGAAGTAAACGTAGTAAGCGTTCGTGCCGGTTGAAAGCCAACTGATGCGCGCGTTGGGGACTCGCCACTCGGTCTTCGACGGCAGCGTTTCGGTCGAGCCTTCGGCCAGCACGCGGACCGAGTCGGGCGCGAAGCCGGCAGGAAGCTGCGCTTCGAACAGAACTGGCTCGCGCGGCGGCACTCGGGACTCATGGCGAAGGCGAAAGTGATTTGCGGTGGGCCAATCCGCTTCGCCGCGCTGTTCGATCTGTGCTTTCGCGACAACAGGGGCGAGCAGAAATATGACCGCAAGGGCCCAAGTCAAAGCGAGGGAATGACAGACTCGCGCAGGCTTACACGAGCAGCAGAAAAGATTGTTTCGGGATCGACCACTCACCGAGCAATCGTACCGCAGGAGCGCCTGCTTCGCTACGTTGGGTCGCCACCGACAGTGGCTTTCAGAGAGAATGAGATCTGGACGAGGTTGGAATGGCAATCATCAGCATCGAAGAATCCCACAGTCTTGGCACGCAAGAAGCGCAACGGCGGCTCGATGAATACGTCAACGAACTTACGCAGGGCGCGTTCCCCGGCGTGACAATCGACGACGTTCAGAAGCAATGGGACGGACCCCGGCTCGAAACTTCCTTCCGGGCCAAGAAGGGGTTCTTCTCGAAACGGGTTAACGGGTCGATGCAGATTGCGGCTTCGTCGGTGACACTCGAAGTCGAGGTGCCCGATTTGGTTTTTAGCCTCGTGCCACGGAAAGAAGTCGAAAGCGTCATCCGCCAGAAACTTCGCGCGAGGCTAGTCTGACTGACTAGCGAGCGCCGCTTGCAACGGCCACCCACGGACTAGCAGAACCGATATCGGATCACCGGCCGACCGCGTGCTCCGCAAATTTCGCGCCACGCTCATAGAGCTCGCGCCCGCGTTCGCTGATTTCCCGGCCCTTATCCACGGCCCGATCCTGCATTTCTTCGGCTGTGCGCAGCAGTTTCCGCCGTGTACGTCTTCCGGATTGCGGCGCGTAGAGCATCGCGATGCAACTGCCGACGACGGCTCCAAACGCGAAGCAGAACAGGCCGGCGCCGAATTGGTCGCTCTTGTTCATCTTGGGTCCTCCGATAGATAGACCGCGCGCCAGGTCATTGTGTTACCGAACACCCGTTGGACGCACCACCGCCTGGCTACGCCGGCCAATCCAATCACGGCCGGGCATGTGACCGCGAGGCATGCGATAGTGAAAAAGGTCCGGCAGCGGCCAGAGGCATGGCTAGGGCCGAGTAACTCCGCTTTCCTTTTCTGAGCACGAAGTATTGTGCCGAGACCGCCGTCTCGAGGAAATCTATACGGCCTTGAAACACTGCAGGATTTCGGACCGTCTAACCTTTTTGAGCGCCCCGGAGGTTCCTATGTGTTTTCGATCGACCGCGTTACTTGCCTTAGTCCTCGCGTTGCCGGCTGGAATGTTGCTGGCCGCAGACCTGGGCGAAGCGGAGCGGCTATACCAGGAGAAGCAATATAGCCAGGCTGAAGCAGCATCGCGCGGCGTCGCTGACTCCGAACCGGAGAACGCCAAGGCCAATTACCTTCTCGGCGCGGCGCTGCTGGAGCAGGATAAGATCGACGAGGCTGAGCCGCGGCTTAAAAAGGCTGTGGAGCTAAACTATGCGCCGGACCAGGCGAAGGTCGCGCTGGCCCGGGTCCATTTGCAGCGGCAGCAGTACGACCAAGCGATGGCGCTTCTGAACGAGGCCAATGGCGCGAACGCCGAGAACGCCGAGGTGTATCTCTATCGCGGGATCGCATTCGCCAACCGCAGCCAGTTCAACGAAGCGGTAAAGGATCTCGACAAAGCAGTTCAGATGAATCCGAACGAAGCCAAGGCTCACTATTACGCGGGCCTGGCCTACAACGGCGTCAAGCGGCCAGACAAGATGGTGGAGCATTTTCAGATGTTCCTGAAGTTGGCGCCGGACGCTCCGGAAGCCCCACGGGTGCGGTCGCTGCTGCGCAACATCCGATGACGGCGACAGCCCCCCGATGTCTTTGCAGAAAAAGCGGCGCCTATTTAGAGCGATCGGAATTGCCGCGGCCGTATTGGCCCTTGTGGTCACGGCCGGAATTTGGCTTTTGCATACCCGCCCGGTGCGCGACTACGTTCTGGAGCGGACGCGCGCCTACCTGAAATCGGAGTCTGACATTGACTTCGCCGCGACGGATCTCGACTACAACCTCTTTACCGGCCGGGTGTCGGCCAACAGCCTCCGGCTGACCTCGCTGACTACCGAAAATAGCGAGCCGTTCCTCGAAGCAGAGCGGCTCCGGGTCAACCTCGGCGTGCGCGACCTTTTCGGCGGCATCGTTCATATCCAGGACGCTGTCATCGATGGCTTGTCGCTAAACGTAGTCGTCGACGAGCAAGGGCGCAGCAACCTGCCGGGCGGGCAGACCGGGCAAGCGGCGCCCGCGGAACCAACACCTCTGCCGGCGTTCCTCATCGAGTCTCTCGCCGTAAACGACGGCGCGGCGACCTACGCCGACCGGTCTCGGAATCTGGCCGCGCAGCTTCCCCGCTGGACCGCCAACGTTAGCGGCAACTCTCTCACCTTCAACCACGAACTGAAGTTTCAAGCGCTCGCGCCCGGCAGCGTTTCCTTCGAGGGCCGCACGGTTCCGATCGAAACGCTCCATCTCGCTGGCGCGTTCGACACCAATGATCTGACCATCGAAACCTTCGAGCTGCGAACGAACCTGCTGCAGCTCGCGGTATCGGGAACCGTCGAGGATTTTCAGAGTCCGAATCTACAGCTCAAGGCCAACGGCAGCGCCGACGCCGCTGCGGCCATGCGCTTCCTCGACGTTGAGCAGGACCTGGCGGGAAATGTTCAAGCCGAAGTCACCGTCTCCGGTGGCCTCGATGATTTGACGGTGGCAGGGACCGTCCGCTCCGCGGATATGCGCTACGGCGAGCTGCGCGATATGGAACTGGATGCCGCCGGGACTTGGAACGCAACGCGGGAGGCCTTGGAGCTGGAGAAGCTCGCGGTTCGCTCGCCCGCCGGGCAGCTCGACGCGCAAGGCGAAATCGCTACCGCGGAAAATGCCGGCGCCAGCCGCGTCGAAGCGAGCTTCAGCCGCCTCAACCTGGAAATCCTCAGCCGGTTGTTCGATGCTCCCGTGCAACTGGCAAGCAACGCCTCGGTTACCGCCACTGCTTCGTGGCCCGGCCTCGACTGGAGCGCGGCGACAGGAGACGCCGAGGTGGAATTGATCGCCCGGCGCGTTGAGCCGGCGGAAAATCTGCTGCCGGTCGGCGCGTCGCTCACGATCAACGCACAGCCCAATCGCGTGCAAGTGTCCGCGCGATCGCTGCAGGCTCTCGACAGCCAGCTCGCCGGAAACGTCACCGTCGTCAATCAGCAACAGATCGCCGGCCAGGTCAACGGAGAGGTTGCGGATCTCAAGATGTTTCTCGGGCGTTTGGGGATGTTTTTGGGCCAGCCCGGAGACGGTCCGCTGCGCGCCGCCGACGTTGCCGGTTCGATGACGCTTACCGCGAACCTGACGGGCAGCGTCGAGCAGACCCGCGTCAGCGCGGCGATCGACGGACGCGATCTCGCCGTCGGCGAGCTGACGGGTGGGCAGGCCACGGTCCAGGCTGACTACAGCGCCGATCGGATTGTCCTACAACAGGCGACCGTGCTCTGGAAAGAACAGACGATCGCGGCGCAGGGCACGATTGGGCTTCAAGGCAACAGCCCGGCTCTCGACCTGACAGTGAACCTCGATCAGGTTTCGCTGCCCAGCATCCTCGCGGCGGCCGGCCAGCACGCGCCCGTGGAAGGCACGCTGAACATGAACGCAGTGGTGCAAGGCACCGTCGATGCGCCGCAGGCGTCAGCCGACCTTGTGGTGTCGGAGCTGGTTGCGTATCAGGAACCGTGGGGGAGTCTCACGGCGCACGCGCAATGGCAGGATCAGACGATCGCGGTCACAAATCTTGAATTGCAAAAACTGAACGCCCAGGGCGAAGCCGGCTTGCTGCGCGCCAGCGGAACGTATGCAACCGAAACAGAGGAATACACGCTGCAGGCCGACGGCCAGCAGTTGGAGATCAGGAATCTCACTCTGCCCGACGGCACGATTGTACGCGGCCTGTTCAATGCAAACTTTCAGGGAAAAGGAACCGTCGAGCAGCCTGGCATCGAAGGCAAGCTCGAGGCCCAGCAGCTACAGATCGGCGAGCGCTCGCTGGGCGATCTTTCTTCTTCGTTGGCGCTGAATGATGGCACGGCGCGGCTCAACGCGAATCTGCCGCGCTACAATCTCGCGGCCGACGCGGAGATTCGCACCGCCGCGCCGTATGCATCGCAAATTCAATTGACCGCCGATCAGACCGATCTCTCGCAGCTCGAAATCGAAGCCTCGGGAGACACGCTTTCGGGATCGGTGAGCGCCACCGTCGAGGCCTCCGGCGAAATCGACAACTGGCGGCAGGGCAGCCTGACGGCCCGCGTCAGCAGCCTGCAGGTCGGCTTCGGGGAAAGGTCGGTGACCAACGACGGCGATCTGGTTATACGTTACGCGGATGAAGTATTCAGCGTCGATCGGTCAACTCTCCATATGGACGGCTCGCGAATCACCGCCGACGGTTCCCTGCCCCTCGAAGCGTCGGCGCCCGCCGGTAAGGTAACCATCGATTCCGACCTCAACCTCGACACGCTGGCTTCGATGGTTCCCAGCGAAGAGCCGCTGGCCGCGCAAGGGCAGCTTGCGCTCCACGCATCGCTCGAAGGCACGCTCACGAATCTCACTCCGCAGTTCGAGGCGACTCTCTCGCAAGCCGCATTTTTTACTCCCGCCATGGTCTCGCCGCTGATGGGCGTCGATGCGGCGGTGCGGCTTCGCGACGGCGCGCTGCATCTCGACGAGATGAAGGCGAGTTGGGCGGGCGCCAACATCTCGGCGGGCGGCCAGGTCCCGCTTGGATTTCTTTCGACCGCGGAACTCCCTTTCAACCTGCCGCAGAGCCAGGAGCCGTTGAGCTTCCGTTTCGACCTGACGGGCCTGGTCATCAATTCGTTTTCGGACTTGCCGCGTGATACCGACGGCACGGTATCCATTCATGCCGAGCTGGAAGCGCCCCGCCTCGAAGTGGAAGCCATCCGCGGAGAAGTGCGGCTCGATGATCTGCGGCTCAGCTACAAATCGTTTGAGCTCACGCAACAGCGTCCAGCGACTTTGTTGATCGAAAACGGGCGCGCCGCCGTCGATCATTTCCTGCTCACCGGTCCTGACACCGAAGTCAGCGCCAAGGGCGGCATGGATCTCACGGGCGAGCAGGCGATCGATCTGCAGCTCACCACGAAGACTGATCTTGGCATTCTCACGCTGGCGACTGATGACATCACCGCCGCAGGCGCGGCCGAGCTGCAGCTCGCCGTTCGCGGCACGGTTGCGGAGCCGGTATTCGATGGCGGCTTGCAGCTTCGCGACGGCCAGCTTGCCGTGCCCGATCCGCAGTTTCAGGCGACCGACATGGACGCCGTGGTCCGTTTCCAGTCGGGTACGATCTCGATCGAATCGCTTTCGGGCAACCTCAACGGCGGAACGCTCAAGGGGAGCGGCACGGTGACGCACGCGGGCGCCGAAATTCAGAACGTCAACGTGGATTTGTCGGCCGACAACGTCTTCGCGGATATCCCGGAAGGGCTGCGGACGCTTTCGAATGCCAAGATTCAGCTTCGCTCCGCGGAGAATCTAATCAACGTCGGCGGGCAAGTTCAGATACTGGAAGGCTCTTTCAACAACGACATCGAGCTGAACCGGTTTCTGTTCGAATACGTGCGATCGAGCAGCGTGCCGTCGTTCGTCACCGACCCCGATCCGCTGCTGTCGCGGCTTCGCTACGGCGTCGATGTCGAGACCGTCGATCCCCTGGTGGTGGACAACAATGTGGCCGAGTTGGCCGCTGATCTCGATGTGCGGCTGGTGGGCACCTACTACCGCCCCAGCCTCACCGGGCGCGTCGATTTGCAGGAAGGCGGCACGCTCTATATTGGCGAGAACCGCTATTTCATCGACCGCGGCACCATCGATTTCTTCAACGAGGCGCGGATCGAGCCGGTGCTCGACATCGTCGCGCGAACTCAGGCGCAGCGCAGGTACGATATCGAGCTGCGCATCGCTGGAGGAGGCGCCGAGGAAATCTCAAGCACCTTGACGTCCTCGTCTCACCCCGACCTGGCGGAGCCCGACCTGATTTCCTTACTGCTGACCGGCAGAACGCGCGAAGAGCTGCGCGGCGAAGAAGTCAACGCGGCCGCCGAGCAATCGCTTTCCTACCTGACCGGCGCGGTGGGTTCGCGGCTGACACGCGGCGCCGCGGAGTCGCTGGGGCTGAGTGAAGTTCGCATCGAGCCGAACCTGATCGCGGCGGAATCCGACCCCGGCGCGCGGCTGACCATCGGCCAGGACATCACCGCCGACCTCGGCCTGATCTACTCGATGAATCTGGCCGACAGCGGCGATCAGATCTGGATCGCGCAATACGACGTCACCCGGCGATTCACCACCCAAGCGACCAAACAAGAGGACAACACATACCGGTTTGACCTGCGGCATGACCTGCGCTTCGGAGGCGCGCCCGATTCGGGACGGCTGCCAACCGACGCGCGGCCCAAAAAATCAATCGGCACGATCGATTTCCTGGGGGCCACGGCCTTCGAGCCGAAGGTACTCACCGGGGAGCTCAAGGTGAAACCGGGCAAGCCTTACGACTTCTTCACGGTGCGGCGCGGCGTCGACCGCCTCGAAAACTTTTTTGCCGGGCAAGACTTCCTGCAGGCCAACATTGACGCCCGGCGCGATGAGCACGAAGACCGCGTCGACCTTACGGTTCAAATCGAACAAGGGCCGAAGGTCGAGTTTATCTTCGAGGGCTGGAGCGTTCCCAATGAAACTCGTGACCGCGTGCGCGAGGTCTGGCGTAAAGGCGTTTTCGACGCACAGCGGGTAAACGAGTCGATGGATGCCATCCGCGAGGCGCTGGTCAAACGGGATTACCTGCAGGCCAAAGTCGACCACATCATCAGCACTCCCGAGGAGAACCTCAAGCGCGTCGTCTTCGAGATCCAATTGGGAACCCGCTTCCACGACGTGGAGCTCGAATTCGACGGCGCGGCGGCGTTCAACCAGAGCGAGCTGCAAAAGCAGCTCCGCAACGCCGAGCTGCTGACGGCGATTTATACGGCCCCCGAAAAAGTGATCGACTTCCTCGGCCAGCTTTACCGCAGCGAGGGCTATCTCAACGCGAAGATCGACCGCCCCGCGAGCCGCCTGGATGCCGGCAGCGCCACCGGGCGCGTCGTGATTCCCATCCAGGAAGGGCCGCAGTTCCACATCGCCGGGCTTACATTCGATGGCAACGAGGCCATCGCCGTCGAATCTCTACGCGAAGCCGTCGTGATTCCGGAGGACCGCGTCTACCGTTCCGAGTTCCTTCAGGACGCCCTCATCCAGATCGAAGAACACTATTGGCGGCAGGGCTACAACGACGTCGTCGTCACGTTCCAGCCACGAAGGGACGATGCGAACGCCGCGGTGACCATCGCGACGAAGATTGATGAGAACCAGAAGCAGGTGGTCAGCAGCGTCAGTATTGAGGGCACGCACGACACCAGTGAGAATATGGTGCTGACCCAGCTCGGCCTGGCGCCCGGCGACACGCTCAATTTCGAACAGGTCAGCAAAGCTCGCCGGAATCTCTACCGGACGGGCGCGTACTCGCTGGTCGACATCCGATCCAGTCCGCTCGATCAAGAGGCGGACGCGGGCGTGCGGCCCGTGGGTGTGCAAGTCAAAGTCCGGGAAGTGCGCCCCTTCCAGATCCGCTATGGCGCTTTCTTCGACACCGAGCGTGGCCCCGGGTTTATCGCCGATTTCACGAATCGCAACACTCTCGGCGCCGCCCGCGTCATCGGTTTGCGCACGCGCTACGATTCCGATATTCACGAGGCCCGTCTTTACTTCAGCCAACCCTTCATGCGCCGGTGGCCGCTGCAAAGCACGGTGGCGTCCTTCGCGCGCCGCGAACTCGAAGCCGGGTTCATCACCGACCGCATTGGAATCTCATTCATCCAAGAGACGCGCTGGAAGGAAAAGTGGGTTCTAAACTACGGGTACCGGTTCGAGAAGACGCACACCTTCGAGCAGGAGGCGGACCCGCTGTTTCCGTTCGATGTTACGATCCACGTCGCGCCTTTGAACACCACGCTCAGCCGCGAGACGCGCGACGATCTGCTCGACGCCACTCGGGGCTCGTTCGTTTCGAGTGCGTTTGAATATGCGCCGGCGGCGCTGGGCTCCGATTTGCGGTTTGTGCGTTACTTCGGGCAGTTTTATAAGTACATCGCCCTCGGCGAGCCGCGATCGATTCCGTTTCAGGGCAACGTGCGAAAACCGCGCCTGGT
>JBBDWJ010000188.1:16721-25105 GCA_040902925.1 Bryobacterales bacterium
CGGCGCGGCCCGGGTCGGTTTAGCGCGCGGATTGGGCGGTCAAAACTTGATTCCATCCGAGCGTTTTTTCGCGGGCGGCGGCACGACTATGCGCGGTTTCGCGGAGGACTCGATCGGGCCAGTCAACGTTCTCGACGAACCCGCCGGCGGCAACGCGGTCTTCATCCTCAACAACGAGATTCGCTTTCCGCTGATCAGCATCTTCGATGGCGTCGGTTTTGTGGATCTCGGCAACGTGTACGACAGCGTCTCGAATTTCGACCCCTTCGACCTGCGCAAGTCCGCTGGATTCGGGCTGCGGCTGCGCACGCCTTACTTCCTGCTGCGCGCCGACTATGGGTTTAAGCTCGACCGCAAGCCGGGAGAATCGAGGGGCGCGTTCTTTTTCAGCATCGGGCAGGCGTTTTGAGGCGCGATTACCGAGGCGCATAGGCCAATCAAGACTTTGATGATGGCCCTCGGCTGCCGCTCCCGTCTCTGGGCTTTGCGCCCAGCCGCGGAAGCGGAATAATGACAGACGGCCGGAGAGCGCCGGAGCAGTGGGCTCGGCGCGACAATGTTAACCCGAGGGGGCTCCAATCCATCGTGTCCAATCCGATCAAGTCCGCCCCCACTCGATCTCGATCTTCACTTCGGGCAGTGTCTGCTATTGGGTCGTTGTTCAAAGAAACGGCCGTTCAGTGGGAGCGCGACAATGTGAGCAGGAGCGCCGCGGCGTTGGCGTTCTATACGCTTTTCTCCCTGGCCCCTTCGGTGATGATCATCATGGCTGTCGCGGGCTTGTTCGCCGGCAGGCTGGCGGCGGAGACCGAGCTGCTGCGGCAGATCCATAGGTTCATCGGGCCACGAACCGCCGAATTCGTGCAGGCACTCTCCGAGGCGGCCAGCACCGGCTCGGGGGCGGCTTCCACGGTGATCGGCCTCGTAATTGCGTTGTTCGGCGCCACGGCCGTCTTCGTGGAGCTGCAAGACTCGCTGAACCACATTTGGAACGTCGACCCCAAGCCCGAAAAGTTCTTTCGTCGCTTGCTCTATACACGCCTGCTTTCGTTCCTGATGGTCCTGGGCGTGGGGCTTTTGTTGTTGGTTGCACTCGGCGTTGGAGCGGTGTTGGCCGCCGTGCAGAGCCGCGTCGGCGATCTTCTGCCCATCCATCCGGCTCTGCTGAACGCAACGAGCCTGTTCGTCTCGTTCGCATTGATGGTTGTGCTGTTCGCGGCCATTTACAAGACTCTGCCGGACGTGCTGATGTCGTGGAAGGACGTCTGGGTCGGCGCGACCATCACGGCCGTGTTCATGGCCGCGGGCCGCTTCCTAATCACGTTGTACCTGGCTCGAAGCAGCATGCGTTCGGTCTACGGCGCCGCCGGTTCGCTGGTGATCATTCTTTTGTGGGTATACTATTCGGCGCACATTTTTCTGTTGGGCGCGGAATTCACCAAGGCCTACGCGCGGCGGCACGGGTCCAACATTCTGCCGGCGCGCGGCGCGGTCTGGCGCCGTCGGCCGGCAACCGAATAGCTGGCGAATTTTAGGCGGCGCCTGCTGGGTCCCGTGAGACCGGGATGGCGAGATCCCTGCCCGCCGGTTCGCCGCGCCAGGCGTGCGGTGTTCGCGGCAGAGTCTTGCTACGCGAGGTGGCGGCATTGATCAGCCACTGCAATTGGTCGGGGTCGTACGGCTCAGCCAGCAATCCGAAAGCGCCATGGTCGAGCAGCTCGAAGCACAGCGTCAACGGTTGCTCGGGCCCGGTGGTGCAGACGACGATCTCGGCGGCGACGCCCGAGGCGGCCACGTCGCGCAGCACGTCCCGCCAATCGCCGTCCGGCAGGGTTTCGTCGGTCAACACGATGGGCACCAACGGTTTTGCGCGGAGAATCTCGCGGGCCTCAGCGCGGCCCGAGGCCGTGACGACGCGGACGCCCTGATCTTCGATCTGGCGGATCAGGGCGCTTCCGCGCAGCGGGCTCATGACCGCCAATACCAAGGGAGTTTTCGCTGTGATCAAGTTCATCCTCCGGGAAACCGTGGACTGATCTTGAACGCAAACACGAGTCTGCGAAACAGGGCGAATGTCTGGGCTGAAACAGAAAATCACCAGCGTCATACCGAGGGGTCGGCTTTAAGACGGTGGCGTCGAGGGGAAGATGTCAGGAACGTCCGTAGACGGGAATCAGCGCGCCGCTGGTATCGGACGCCGCATCCGAGCAGAGCCAAAGAATCTGCTGTGCGATTTTTTCCGGGGTGACCCAGTGGCTGAAATCGGCGTCGGGCATCGCCTTGCGATTCGCCGGGGTATCGATGGTGCTTGGCAGAACTACATTGGCGGTGATGCCGTGCTCGCGGGTTTCCAGCGCTATGGTTTGGACGAGGGCGCTCAGCCCGGCCTTGGAAACGCCGTAGGCGCCCAGCCCGGCGACGGGTTCGACCCCGACGCGTGATCCGACCGCCACGATGCGCCCGTAGCGGGAATGCAGCATGTGCGGCAGCACGGCGCGAGTGACCATAAAGGCGGAGCGCAGGTTGAGATCCATCATGCGATCCCAGGTGGCGTCGTCGGTGGCGTGGACCGGGTCGCCGCCGGCGAAGCCTCCTAAGACGTGAACCAGCACGTCGAGGCCGCGCGCCTTCTCCAGAGTTTCGTCGACGGCTTGCTGGGCTCCCGGCGCGTTGGTGAGGTCGGCGGACACCGCCACGAACCGCTCACTGTCGTCGCGCGGGGAAACCGAGCGCGCCACGCCGGCGACCGTGGCGCCCGCCGTCAGAAAAGCCTCGACCACGGCTGCGCCCAAGCCGCCGCTTGCGCCCGTTACCATCACAACCTGACCAGAAAACTCTGACATCAAGGCTAGGGTAAGCTTCAGCCGAACCTGTTGGCAAGCTGGCGAACCTGTTGGCAGGCTTGGCAGGCCGTTCGGTCTGATCCACTGCTGGACGCGGATCGACCGGCGCGCCGGTGGCGTAAAATCACTCGGCCGAAGCCTCGTCTCCGGGCATTCACAACCGGCAATGGGCAAGCGCCGAACCGGCTGCGCCGGCAATCGGGTTGGCGTGTTTGAGGTGGCCTTCGAGGCGGCGCCCCGAAGGTCGTCCGGGCTACGCTCTCAGCGCGGGCCTTGGACCGTGTACTCCCTCTGGACATCCGCCGCGATTTCTTCCTCTTGGAACAGCACCGGCCGCCATTGCTTTTCTGAGAAATGGACGGTCTGGTCGAAGTAATTTTCCGATTCGGGGTCGCCCGACTGGCCATAGGTCAGGAAGGCTTTCGCGTGAGGGCCGGCTGCCGTGTACTCGAGAACCATGAGAAAGCTCGCGCCGGTGGCGATCGGATATCCCTTTTCGGTCAGGAAACGGCTGCCTTCGATGCGCTTGGGAAGTTCGAGAGGCTCGAGCGTGGTGTTGTTCGTAGTGCTTTGCTCGAGATTCAGAATGCCTTCGTAGGAACCGTGCCCGCCGTGGATCGGAACGCGGCGGCCGGGCTTGTTGGCGTATTGCAGCTCGCCCAGCGGTACGTCGAGCGCGATGTTTTGCGCCTGAAGCAGCTTCACGGCTCGCGCCAGATTTTCCAAAGCGAGGTCGCCATTTGCTGCCGCTGGCGCCAGTTGGCGGGGCGTGTTTATGGGATCGGCGGGGTCGAAACCGACGGCGAATAGGCGCCCTTTGTCGAGGAAATCCGCCGACTCATATTGGGCGATGAACTCGCGAAACAGCACCGCGCCGCGGCTTTCGAGGTCATAGCGGCCGTCCCATTTTTCGAGCACGCCGCAGGCTGCGGTCAGGTCGATTCGTTCAGCTCCGAGCGCCGCCGACGGCTGTTGCCGGCAGCGCGCTACGAGATCGGGTTGGATCAACGCGGCGGCCAGCCCCCGGTTGCTCAGCACCGCTTGCGCGATTTCGTCGAGGTTGAACTTGCCGTCTTCACCCGCCGGATGGTTCGAAGCGCGATTCGAAAGATGGAGGTCGTTCTGGCGCGTGCGCAGCGACACGGCCGTCCCCGGTTCGCCATGGAACGGAGAGTAGGGGCCGTTGAGCAGCGCTTTGGAGTTCGTCAGCCAATAGCTGTCGTTGGCGTTGAACACATAGTCGCTGCGCTCGGTTTGCGGCATCTTCGCGTACGCCACGACGCCCGGGTCGCGCGCGCCGGCGTCATCCGCCCATTCGAACAAGGGATTGCCGCCATCGAGCAGGACGAGGCCTCGCTGCCAGAACTGCTTTGTGAGCGGGTCGCTGTCGCGGCGCTGCTTCCAGGCATCGATCGCCTCGGGCCGCAGGTTGGGCGTCGCCGAAGTGTCGGCGAACCAGGCGACGCCGTCGGCGCTGGCGGCGATGGTGTTCACGTAGCCGAGACCTTGATGGCTGGCGTGCGCTTGCTGAAATTCGCTCATGCCGCGGGCTCGATTCATCTCGAGCCACTGACGCCAGCTTTCTTCGTTGTCCCAATTGGCGGAACGCATGGCCAGCGCGCGCTCGGCGGTCCAGCCCATTCCAGGGAAATTCACGACCGGGCCGTAGTGGCTGAAGTACGCGGTGTGTTCGACGCTCGTGAGCGTTCCGTCTTGCTCGCGCACCTCGACGCTCACTGGCCTCGATTCCATTTCGCGCTCGCCGCCGTCGTAGCGGTAGGTGGTGGGCTTGCCGGGGACGAGATCGAGCGTGTAGAACGTGCTGCGTTCGCCGGCCGAGATGGTGTGCGTCCAGCCGACGGCTTCGTTGAAGCCGATGGCCACGCCGGGAATTCCCAGCACGTGCGCTCCGTAGACATTGAGCTTTCCGGGAATGACCAGATGCTTTTCCCAGAAACGCAGCGCGCCGACCCACAGATAGTGCGGGTTGGCCAGCAGCATGCCGCGTCCGCTTTCGGTGAGGTCTTTGCCGAGCGCCCAGCCGTTGCTTGAGCTGGGGTGTTTTACCATTGCCCACTCCGCGATCGCGGGCGGCTCGGCTGCACGCGCAGTGGCCGGAGGGGCGGCTGTACGGGCGACGGCCGGAGGCGCGGTGGCCGGAGGCTGCGCGCTGGCCACCATCGCCGCCGGCATTTGCAGGATGCTGGCGCGGTGCCAGGCCGCCAGGTCCTCGACCGTCATCGGAAAAACCCAATCGGCGCCGCGGCACCAGCCGGGCAGTTTGTCTTTCGCGGTTTGCTCCAGGTAGCGGTTGTAGCCCGCGGCGTACCCGGCGAACCACTGTTGGATTTCTTCGGGCTGACGCCGAAGATCCTCGGCGGCGCGCTCACGGATTCGCAGCGCCTTGATCCCGATATCATTCAGCAGGTGCGCGTTGTTTTCGCCGCGGCCAAAATACTTGGCGCGCTCGCCGCGGACCATCACGATGATGTCGGCCAGCGTACAGGCGTGGTCTTCGGCGTGCGCGTAGGCTTCGCCGAAGCCTAGATTCGCCAGGTCGTTTGCTTCGATGTGGGCGACGCCGTAGCTGGTTCGGCGGATGCGGGCTTGGTATTCGTTTTCCGATGCCTGGGGGTTGCATGCCGAACAGAGCAGGAGCAGCGTTATCCATGCGGGAAACGGATGGCGTCGGAAGCGGTACACGTTCACCTTGCCTTGCTCGCAGACGGTTTGTGGCGGACGGAACTCAACATTCTCGCAGGTGGTGTCGGGTGTCGGGTGTCGGGTGTCAGGTGCCGGGTGCCGGGTGTCAGGTGCCGGGTGCCGGGTGCTAGGTGCCGGGTGTTGGGTCCCAGGTTTTCGTAGGCTGTTTAGGGGCTGGCGCACCAGGTTTGATAATAAGGCCTGGTGGCTGTCCCGTCGGCCGCGTCGGCCCTCTCGGCCCCGGCATTGTTGCCCGGATTTGGCATGATTTGCCCGGAAATGGCCGCAAATGGCCGCGTCTTGCTAGGGCGATGGGGCTGGGTCGGCAGCTTGGGGCGACGTCGTTGGTTGCGTGCGCTCGGGTGAGCAGTTTTGAGCGGTTTTTGCGATGTTTTTCCTGCTTCGGGACTGAAAACAATGGGTTTCGGTTTTTGGGGCGCTCTCCGTTGTTTTGCCTGCGGACACTCGGGCGCCTGTCCTCGGCATTTGCCCGGGTCTTTCCGCCTTATCCTTCCTCTAGTTGGAGGGTAGCACGCGGCTCCAAACTTTTCGGGAGTTTTCGCTCGTATGTTGTTGATTTTATGATACTGATTGGGTCGTGATTGACTCGTCACCGATCTCCCCCTTACCGCCACCACAGGTGAAGCCGCTAGAAAATTCCAGGTGGCGAATGAAAGGCGAATAGTGTTAGGATAGGGGCCAATAGGGCGATCCATGACGCTTGTCGAGTCCAGAATTCGCGTCGGCTGTTTCCTGATCCCACGCGGGATGGTGCCGACATACGCACACAGGGTAAACAACCGTTGGCTAGTACACGTGGAAAACTCGACCGCCGAGAAGGAATACGACCCGCCGTTCTACTTCGAGTTACACCCACTACGTGCCTTGACCAGGTTCGAGGAGGAACTTACCGTCCAACGGTAAGAGCCAATCGCAGGACTGGCTCCGCAGTTTCGGAGAGCCGACTGGAGAGGCGTTGAGGGACGATAGCGGCGGCCTTATTCATACTCGCAAGCAGTGTGAGTGATTACCACCAGGATGATGGGCAATGCCTGTTCGTCACAAATGCTTTCTGTCGTATCACCACGAGGACTATCTAGCTGTGAGGCGATTTCTGGACTCGTTCCATGGGTGCTTCATTCACCGCGGTATCGCGATGCCGGAGGACGTGATTGGATCGAATGACCCAGACTATGTAATGCGATGTGTCCGAACGCTCTATCTAAGAGATTCAACGGTGACCATAGTTCTGGTAGGACCATGCACGTGGAGCCGCCGATTCATAGACTGGGAAGTACAGGCCTCTCTTCGCCGATCACAAGACGGCCCGCCACCAAACGGGTTGCTAGCAATACAGCTATGGCCAGACTGTCGCCGACTACCAGAGCGGGTGCTTCTCAACGTCGATTCTGGCTATGCGAGATTTTGGCAGTATCCACAGACCGATCTGGCTCTTGAGCACATGGTTGAAGAGGCTCATGTTGCACGAACTACGATTCCGCATCTGCTCGACAACCCACGGGACCGATACCACAACAACCGACAGTGCGAGACCATGGCAGTGAGAGCCGGACAGCACTAGGAGCAGTAGTGGCACAAATCGTTACCGTATTCTTGAGTTCAGTGGCGGCCGGATTAAAGGACTATCGGGAAAATGTGTATAGAGCTATTGAGGGACTAGAGGGTTATCATTGCGTTCGCATGGAGGACTTCGGAGCACGTGATGCGCTGTCGGTTGATCTCTGCCGGGAGAAAGTCGTGACATGCGACATGTTTGTAGGCATCCTTGGGCACTTATACGGTAGTTGCCCGCCAGGTAGTGACATGTCTTTTACTGAGATCGAGTATGAGGCAGCACAGGAGGCATCGAAGTCACCGCTCATGTTCGTTGCGCCGGAAGAGGCGCCAATACCAGCAAATCTCATCGAGCCACCAGAAGACCGTGAAAAGCAGCGGTTATTCCGGGCCAGGGTATTAAGCGAACGACAAGCAGTCATATTTAACCCCGACGCGAGCCGCACGAGAGGGCTCGAATTGAGTACGCAAGTCGTTCAAGCTATTCACAATGCACGATCAAGCTTGACAACCATCGAACAACAACGAACTGCCGAGCAGTTGACGACTATTCTCTTATTCCATTTTGCATCCAACCATAGGGGATTCGATACCGGGATCAATATCACCAATGCTTCCGCTCCGCCATTCGGCACGAAGGAGCCCCAAGGCGGAACATGCATCCTTCACTTCTATGGACAACAATCCCGCTTCGTGCACGTAACCTCTGCCATCATGCCTGGTGAACAGGTTATTTTTACCCTCTCAGGCGGAAACCCGATTCAGCTGGTGCCAAGCGCCCCGGGTTTTCATGGCTACATTGTTGCCGACTGTAGGTTTCCAGATGCGCACGGCTGGGCACTAATAACCAACGGTTTCGGCGGCATACCTACGTTTGCCGGCAGCTACACTGCCAAGGTAATTCCCGATAGACGCAAACTTGGCAATTCATGATCCCTGGATCAACTCACTATTCCTGCGTCGAGAGGTAATCATTCATAATCTCATCGTAGATCTCATCATGATCCATTTTATCAACGTGAGCCAACGACTTTCCGGCTCGCCTTTTCGCCCATTCCATCTTCGCTCTTTGGCTAGTCTGCCATTCTTTATTTCGTCGTTTCTCATCATCGTATTCTGGATTGCCAGGATGACGCCCGTACTCATCTGACGCCCACGAAGTGCCGTCATGCCTCCCGGCTATTATTCCAGTCGTGAAAGATACTTTGTCACTGCTGTCCGGCTAAAATCTCTCACCAGTCGATAACCGGTGCGGAATCAATC